>NZ_RJVA01000009.1:0-300000 GCF_003751385.1 Desulfosoma caldarium
CGGCCATATAACCCCGATTCAGGCACTCAAAAATTGGCAACAAAAAAGACCTCAACTTTTTGTGAAATCGGTTCATGACTTTGCGGGACCTGACACCTACTGACGTTTTGGACGTGGGCTTTTGCCATCAAGTCCACCCAAATCCTGGAAAAGAACGCCACGAGCTGGGCACCACCCATATGGCCCATCAAGCTTCTCATGGCTTTCAGCTTTACGCTCTTGTTCCTGGAGGGTCTTTCAAGACTCTTTAAGGACATCGCATCCCTGAAGAATCCATCCTAAACCCAGTGTCGAGGTGACGTCCCATGAGTCCTGAAGTTCTCACCGTGGCCATGTTCGGCACTTTGGTGGTTGCCGTGGCCTTAGGGCACCCGCTGGCCTACACCTTGGCGGGCGTCGCGACCCTCTTTGGTTTAATCGATAACGGTTTCAATGTGCCCATGCTGTTCAACATGTACGCCAACCAGTGCTGGGGCATCATGGACAACTACGTCCTGGTGGCCATTCCCCTCTTCATCTTCATGGCCCAGCTTCTGGATCGATCCAAGGTCGCTGAAAAGCTTTTTGAATCGCTTTACATCGTCTTGGGCAGTGTCAAGGGTGGGCTCGGTTTGGCCGTGGTGGTGGTCTGCACCGTCTTTGCCGCCACCACAGGCATCATCGGCGCCTCGGTGGTGGCCATGGGGCTTTTGGCAACTCCGGCTCTTTTAGAAAAAGGCTATGACAAAGCCATGACCAGCGGCATCATCTGCGCCGCCGGGACGCTGGGCATTCTCATTCCCCCTAGTATTATGATGGTCGTTTACGGCGGTTTGACAGGCCTCAAGGAAACCTCCGTCGGAAACCTTTTTGCGGGAGCCGTCATTCCGGGACTTATCCTCTCGACCTTATATTTCGTGTATATCCTAGTGCGCTGCACCATGAACCCGCGCGTGGGACCACCCATCAGCAAAGAAGAAGCGGATCGGTACTCTTCGGCACAGAAGTGGGCCATGACCATGAAATCCTTGGTGCCGCCGCTGGCCTTGATCTTTATGGTCATGGGAACCATTTTGGCCGGCGTGGCCACGCCAACGGAGGCCGCCGGTTTGGGCGCACTGGGGGCCTTCCTTCTCGCCGCGGCCAACCGAAAGCTTACATGGAAAATGCTTAAGGAATGTAGCTATGCCACGATGCGCACCACGGCCATGGTGATGATGCTCTTTATCGGTGGAAAATTCTTCAGCAGCGTCTTTCTGCGCATGGGTGGCGGTGATGTGGTGGCCGATTTGCTTATCGGGTCGGGGTTGAGCCGATGGACGATCGTGTTCATCATGATGCTCATTGTGTTCATCATGGGCATGTTTGTGGACTGGGCGGCCATTCTTTTGGTCACCGTCCCCATCTTCATGCCCATTGTTCTGGAACTGGAAATCGATCCCTTATGGTTTTCCATGCTCATGTGTGTCAATCTGCAAACCTCCTTTCTCACTCCACCCTTTGGCTACGCACTCTTTTATTTTGCCGGTGTGGCTCCCAAGGGCTATGATATGATGACAATCTATAAAGGAATTCTTCCCTTCGTGGCGTTGCAGCTTATCGGCTTGCTTCTCATGACCGTTTTTCCCGCACTCGTGACCTGGCTGCCCGATCTCTTTTTTGGCCGATAAGAGCAGGCGCTCAAGATGGACAACCCAAAGCTGGCCGTGAGGTCGAGACAACGCCACAGGTTGTCTAAGGGCCTGTGGCACGGCCAGCACACTGCCCCAGACCATTTATCAGGAGGCTGCGGATGAACGCTCAGGACCTTGTGGCACTTATGACTCAGAGGGCTCAGGCGGTGCAGATGGTGGTGCGTGCCTGTGCCGACTGGAGGGATGCCGTAGCCTATACTGTGGATGTGACCGCCGATCAAAAGGGCGCCACCATCGCGCCGTGGGGCCTTCCAGAAGAGGCTCACGAGCTTCTTGTCCGGCGTGCCGAATCCCAAGGTCTTCGCGTCTTGGCCCCTCCTTTGCGTGACCATCTCGAAGAAATCCACACGGCACTCACTCCAGCCCACTGGGGCATCGCCGAAACGGGCACCTTGGTGCTGGATTCCACCTCGGAAGATCTTCGCCTGGCCACCATGCTCTCCGAAACCCACGTGCTGGTGCTTCCCGAAAGCCGGCTTCGCCTGTCTTCGCTGGACATGGTGGATACCTTGAGAACCTGGCACGGGGAACCGCCACGTTACGTGGCGTTCATTTCCGGGGCCAGTCGCACGGCGGACATTGAACGGGTTCTCAGCATCGGCGTGCACGGGCCGCAACAAGTTCACCTATTGATCCTCAAGGAGGCCGCTCCATGACGACGCAGGCGACGTCCAGCATGAAAACCTATCGTCAGCAGTTGCGCCGGGCTTTGGACAACACCTTCCTTCGACAAACCTTGGATACTTTTGCCGCCGCGTATCGGGAATCCCGGGTCAAAGCTTTTGAGGGCATCGACGTGGAATCCCTCGTCGACGACATCGCGCGCCGAAAGGCGTCGGCCTTGCCGCACCTGGAAGAACTCTTCGCTCAATTCAAGCAGCACGCCGAAGCGGCCGGGGCCGTGGTCCATTCCGCCAAGACGGCCCAAGAAGCCAACGACCTCATAGCGGCCATTGCGCGGGAACACGGCGTGCACAAGATCATCAAGTCCAAGTCCATGACGGCGGAAGAAACCTTTCTGAACGCCCATCTGGAACAGGAAGGTTTTCATGTGACCGAGACCGATTTGGGTGAATGGATCATTCAGTTGCGCCGTGAAGGCCCCTCACACATGGTCCTGCCCGCCATTCATCTATCCCGACATCAGGTGGCCGAACTCTTTGAAAAGGTGACCGGAGAAAAACAAAATCCCGACGACATCGAAAAGATGGTCAAGGTGGCCCGGCGTACCCTGCGCCGGGCGTATCTGGAAGCGGATATGGGAATCTCCGGAGCCAATTTCGCCGTGGCCGAATCCGGCACTCTGGGGCTGGTGACCAATGAAGGCAATGCCCGCTTGGTCACCACACTGCCCCGAGTGCACGTGGCCTTGGTGGGCTACGACAAACTCGTACCCGATCTGGAAACGGCCTTGACCATCTTAAAAGCACTGCCGCGCAACGCCACGGGGCAGATCATTTCCACTTACGTGACCTGGATCACGGGAGCGACCGATTGTGGGTCTTCCCCCACGGGCCGAAAGATTTTGCACATCATCTTTCTGGATAACGGCCGCTTGCACCTGGCCAAGCATCCCGTCTTTTCCCAGGCTCTGCAGTGCGTGCGCTGTGGAGCTTGTGCCAATGTGTGCCCCATCTATCGTCTGGTGGGCGGCCACAACTACGGCCATGTGTACATCGGAGCCATCGGCCTTATCCTCACGGCCTTTTACCACGGCGTGCCCAACGCTCGAGCCCTGGTCATGAACTGCCTCAACTGCCAGGCATGCAAAGCGGTTTGTCCCGCCGGCATCGACCTGCCGTATCTCATCAAGCGCACCGTTGGGCATGTGCTTGAGGCCGAAAAGCGTCGTCCTGTTAAAAATCGGCTGCTCAATGTGGTGCTCAAAGATCGCCGGCTCTTTCACTTCCTCCTTCGCCGCGCCTTTCTCGCCCAAAAGCCCTTGGCCGGCAAAGAGCCTCTCATTCGTCATTTGCCCCTGTTTTTTGACAAGGCCCATGGGTTTCGAAGCCTTCCGGTCATTTCGGCCACACCTCTGCGGGACCGATGGCCAGGCATTAAGCCTTACGTGGCCAATCCGGCCCTACGTGTGACCCTTTTCGGCGGGTGTTTGATCGATTTTGTCTATCCCGAACAGGCTCAAGCCATCTTACCCCTTCTGGCGGATCACCGGGTCGCCGTCGACTACCCTCAAGCGCAGACATGCTGCGGCCTTCCGGCACTCATGGCCGCCGAAGAAGAAACGGCCCGTCATGTAGCCCTGCAAAACCTCGAGGCCGTGGATCTGGACCATACTGATTGGATTTTGACCCTCTGCGCGTCCTGCGGTTCTCACATGAAGGAAAACTACCCCAAACTTCTGGGCCATGACCCAGCCCTGGCCGATCGGGTTCAACGTTTTACAGCCAAGATCATCGATTTTAGTTCATTTGTTCAAGACGTGCTGAAGGTTTCCAAGGATGAATTCCTCGAGGGGGGAGTAAAAACCGCCTACCACGCGCCGTGCCATTTGTGTCGAGGTTTGAAAGTGGTGGACACGCCGCGGGAACTGCTCAAAACGGCGGGTTTGGACTATGTGCCCACCCGCGATGAGGATGTGTGTTGTGGGTTCGGTGGATCTTATTCGTTAGAGTTTCCAGAAATCTCGGCGGAACTGCTCAGACGAAAGCTGGACAACGTGGAGGCGTCGGGAGCCCACATGCTGGTGACGGATTGTCCGGGGTGTGTTCTTCAGCTGCGCGGAGGCGCCGACAAGCAGGGCCGTCCCTTTGAGGTATGCCACATGGCCGAAGCCGTCGCCCGCACGTACCGACGGGCAAAGAGAATCTCGGCTGAAAAGCATGGCTAAAGAACACTCGTTCCGTGCCCTGCAAGGCGTGCGGTCGTGTTTTTTCTTGGATGAAGTCCCGCTGAGCACGTTCCATGAAAGGCGAGCGAGCCTTGACGGTCCGTACATGGGCACACGACCGTGAAGGCCACCCCAGCCTGTATGAGCGCGCTGGAGGAGCGGCATGAGGCCCCCACGCCATCGCACCGCCCCCCCAAAAATGAAGCCTATCTAAGCACCAGGCGTGGCATGACAAAAGGTCTTCGAGCCGTTTTTTGACGGTTCTCAAGCCTCTGGTCCCGAAAATCGAAGGCCTAGAGCTTTTTGAGCGCCTCGCGGGCTTCTTCGGCTCGCACGTAAATGTGGGGCGCCACGCCGCGCTTGGCCAGAGCGTCACCCAACTTCATGCGCAGAAAGGCGCTGGTGGTGTAGCGGGTCACTCCCGTGTAGTAGTGGTCCACCAGATACTTCACCATGTCCGTGTAGGGATCCACCACGTCGGGAAAGATGGTGAAATTGTCGTAGTTGACGATGGCATAAACTTTGTGACCCACAGGCTTGAGAATCTTTTCCACAGCCTCCCGAATGGTTTCCACCTCTTCCAGGGTCTTCACGCTAAAGCCTTCAAAGTTGACAAAAAAGAGATTTTCCTGGGGATCGTACACAAGCCGTTCTTCCAACGGCAGGGAAAGCAGTTCCGTTTTGAGATCCATGGGTTCGTCCCAAAAGATGCGGTCGTCCATGAGGCGCGGCGTACCTCGAATCACGGGCACAAAGTCCATATGGGCCAAAATATCCTGTTCCAGGTCGACCCCTGGAGCGATCTCCGTCAATTCCACACCGTCGTCCGTCAGGGTAAAAACGCAGCGTTCGGTGATGTAAAGGACGGCTTTTTTGCGCCGCCGCGCGTAGCTCCCGCTAAAGGTGACATGCTCGACCTGAGAGACAAACTTTTTCGCCCTGCCTTCATGAAGGACGCGCAGGGCGCCGTCTTCCAGCACGGTCTTGAGCCCACCGGCAGTAAAGGTGCCCATAAAAACCACTTTCTTGGCGTTTTGACTGATGTTAATGAATCCTCCGGCCCCGGCAATCTTTGGCCCGAATTTGCTCACATTGACGTTGCCCTGCGCATCGGCCTGGGCCATACCCAAGAAGGCAATGTCCAAACCACCGCCATCGTAAAAGTCGAACTGGGCCGTCTGATCGATTATCGCATCGGTGTTGACGGCGGCACCGAAATTTAAACCTCCGGCCGGCATACCGCCGATCACTCCCGGTTCGGCCGTGAGGGTTAAGTATTCCAAAATCTTTTCTTCCACGGCCACGTTGGCCACGCCTTCCGGCATGCCGATGCCCAGGTTGACCACGCTGTTGGCCTTGAGTTCAAAGGCGGCTCGGCGTGCGATGATTTTTCTCTCATTCAGAGGAATGGTGGGCACGGTGGTCATGGGCACGCGAATTTCGCAGGAAAACGCGGGATTGTACGGTGCCGCAAAGGTCTGCCAATGGTTTTCCGGAGACGCCACCACGATGCAGTCCACCAAAATGCCCGGAATCTTGACGTGCCGAGCGTTGAGCGTTCCCCGTTCGGCGATGCGTTCCACCTGAGCGATAACAAAGCCGCCGCTGTTGTGGGCGGCCGTGGCCAAAGACAGGGTTTCCAAGGTCAAGGCTTCCCGTTCCATGGTGATGTTGCCTTCGGTATCCGCGGTGGTTCCGCGAATGATGGCCACATGGATGGGAAAGGTCTTGTAGGCGAGAATCTCTTCGCCGTCGATCACCATAAGTTCCACCAAGTCCTCTGTGGTGATGGAATTCAGCTTTCCTCCACCGTTTCTCGGATCCACAAAGGTTTCCAGGCCCACCGTGGTGAGCGTTCGCGGCTTTTTGGCGGCAATATCTCGGTACATGTGCGTGATGACGCCTTGAGGCAAATTGTACGCCTCGATCTTGTTTTCCATGGCCAGGCGCTGCAACTTGGGCACCAAACCCCAATGCCCGCCCACAACGCGTTTGACCAGACCCTCATGCCCCAGATGATTCAGGCCGCGTTCTTTGCCGTCCCCTTGCCCGGCGGCGTACACCAGGGTCAGGTTTCGAGGTCTTCCCGTTTCCAAAAACCGTTTTTCCAGGGCCATGGCCACTTCCTCGGCAAACCCCGTGCCCACAAAACCCCCGGTGGCCACCGTGTCTCCGTCTCGAATCACCTGGACGGCTTCCTGAGCGCTGACGATTTTGCCTTTGCGCGTTCTCTGGGGCGGATAGGGCGAAAGAAAGGGATGGGTTCCTGAAACGATGTGGTCGGTCATGACATCTCCTTGCATGCAGAACATGGGTGAAACCGCGGCAAAATTCTCTCTTCGGACTTCAAGGGTTCCTCGTCTGAAAAGGATCCAGACCGTGGGCACTGAGAAATAGGCTCAGCCCGGAAGGATCTCGGTAAAGGTGCGAAGCCATGCCCAAGGCTTCGGCGGCTTTCACATTTTCTTCCGTATCATCCACAAAAAGAGCCTCCTGAGGGGTCACCCTCAGCCTTTCCAAGGCCAGCCTGTAAGCCTCTTTCCACGGCTTTCGCACACCTTCTTCGGCGGAACACACCACAACATCAAACAGAGACAGCACCCTCCAGCGCTCCAGCCATGCCGTTAAGCCTCGCGGCGCATTGGAAAGGACCCCCAAGGCCACGCGCCCGTGTAGGTTTTGAATCATGGCGATGACCGGTGTGTTGGGTTTTTCGTCCGCATCGTAACGGGCGCGAAAGGCCGCCACCGCCGTGGCATCGCGCAGACCCAGCCGAGGCCCCATCGTTTCCCAATACTCATTGAGGCTTCGTCGGCCCAGCAGAGTGTCCTCCCACACGGGATCGTCAAACATGATGCGGTTGAGGCTGCCCAAAGGCAGTTTGAGGTCCCGTTCGTAGCTTTCAAAAAGCGATGCCGGCTTGGGAGCGGATATCACACGCCCGAAATCAAAAAGAACTGCCTTTGGTGGGCCCGTCACCTTGTCATCTCCTTTAAAACACCTTAAATTCTTGCTTGCACATACAAAATCTCGGAAAAGGTAGGCTGCATCCACATGAATCCCTCTTCATCGGCTCCTCGCCAACAATCCATGCCCGCGGGAATCCTGGTGCTCATGGGATCGGGAGAATTCTCATCGGGCATGGTGGAAGTGCACAAGGCACTTCTTCGCTCCAGAGGCTCGAATCCGTTTGCCGTTTTTATCGATACACCGGCGGGATTTCAACAAAACGTTGATGAAATTTCCCGGCGAGCCCAAGTCTATTTTCAAACGCGCGTGGGCCATCCACTGCACGTGGTGTCCCTTAAATCCCGCCACGCTCTGGACACCATTCAGGGACGTCAAGCCTTGAAGCGTCTCGAAAAGGCCGACTACATGCTCATGGGACCCGGCAGCCCCACCTATGTCGCGCGCCAGTGGATAGGCACGCCGGTGCCGGACATCCTACGATCTCGACTCGAAAGCGGCGCCGTGGTGGTGGCGGCCAGCGCCGCGGCCATAAGTTTCAGCTGGAAAACGCTACCCGTCTACGAAATCTACAAAGTGGGCATGGATCTACACTGGGCCGACGGCCTCGACCTGCTGGGACCCTACGGCCTGCGCCTTGTCATTGTTCCCCACTGGAACAACGCGGAAGGGGGCACCCATGACACGCGTTTTTGCTACATGGGAAAGGAGCGGTTTCAGCTTCTGGAGGCTCAACTTCCCGACAAAGCGCTTGTCGTGGGCCTTGATGAACACACGGCCCTCACCTTGGATTTCACTCAAGAAACGGCCACCGTTCGCGGTGTGGGGACCGTGACTTTGAGACAAATCAAAAGCGGGGCGGCTGCGAGGTCCCAGGACAGCCCTTCGGCCAAGGAATCCCTTTCTTTGCCTTCGAAACATGGGCCCGATCGCTCGCAAGAAGCCGGGGTTTTTGATAGAAGTTCCGATCGTGAAGGTGAGGGCGCCTTCCAGAGAGTGTTTGCTTCGGGCCACAGCTTTCCCTTGAATTTGTTTTGGGCATTGGCCAACGTCATGGACGTTAAAACTCCAAAGCCTCATCCCGGATCCATCGCGACAGACGCCCCCACGCCCTCTCAGAATGACACCGGGCCTTCACCTTCACAGGAACCGGGTTCCCTTTCCGCACCGGAAGAATTCTGGAAGACGCTGCGCCGCGCCGAAGACCTTCTGCAACGGGGCCTGGAACATCGCCTTCCTGAAGATGCGGCCAGAGCGCTTCTGGATTTAGACCGACTTTTGTGGCAGAGTTCAGCCGGTGGCGCACCTTTCGAAGACATTTATCAGGGCCGGAAAATCTTTCGAGAATGGCTCGTTCAGGTGGCGCAACGCCTCACCTTGTCCTTCGAAGAAAAGCGCACGGTTTTGGATCCGCTTGTGGACGATTTGGTGCACCTTAGGCAACAGTTTCGAGAAAAAAGGCTGTGGCAGGCGGCCGATGCGCTGCGCAGCCTTCTTGCCGCTCGTGGAGTCGCCATCGACGATACGCCCTCGGGACCGCGCCGACGTTGGGTTGACATGGAAGGATAAGTTCGTGGGAAGAGAAGGCTCTGAGGTTTCCGTCAAAATCGCCGAAGCGCTGCATCCCCTGTGGTCCCTGTGGCACAAGGAACGGTATCTGTTTGCACGGCGCCCTTTGTTTGTCACGCCGCCATGGCTGGACGCATGGAAACGCACACTGGGCCAGAACGAATCCCTCTGCCTCTTGATGGCCTACGGAGCTTTTGGCGCCGATGGCTACCTAGCTCTGAAGCTGTGCGATACGGAAGGCCTTTTTGCCGGAGATCCCGAGGTGTGCGACTACTTTGACGTGGTGATTCGGCCGGGAAGAGAAGAAGCGGTTTGGCGAGCCATGCTGCAAAGCGCCGGTCAGGCGGGTTTGAAGACGCTGAATCTTTTTCCCGTAAGGCCCACATCCACGGTCATGACCCATGGCGTGCCCCTGGGCCGTGCTTTGGGCTATGCCGTTTCCGTGGAATCCATCGATGTGACGGTGGAAATGCCTCTGGCCCCGTCCTGGGAAGGATACCTTCAAAGCCTCAACGGAAAGCAACGCCACGAAGTGCGCCGAAAAATGCGCCGCTTGGAAGAAGCCGGCCAGGTGGACTATCGTGTCGTCTCCACGCCGTCGGAACTGGAACAAGCTTTGGAGGTGTTTTTTCATCTCTTTCAAAGCAACCGCGACGACAAAGCCCGGTTTCTGACCCCGGCCATTCGAACCTATATGGAAACCTTGTGCCACACCATGGGTCGCGAAGGATTGCTGCGGCTTTCCTTTCTTCACCTGAACGGCTCACCCGCTGCGTCCGCCTTGTGCTTTGATGACGGGGAAACGGTTTATCTGTATAACAACGGCTACGATGCCGCCTTTGCCCCCTTGAGCGTGGGGTTGATGCAAACCCTTTTCACCATCAAGGACGCTGCCGAGCGAGGTCGGACACGCTACGAATTCTTGCGCGGCGATGAAACCTACAAATTCCGGTTGGGAGGACAGGAAGTGCCTTTATATCGCGTG
Organism: Desulfosoma caldarium; assembly: GCF_003751385.1. Taxonomy (NCBI): domain Bacteria; kingdom Pseudomonadati; phylum Thermodesulfobacteriota; class Syntrophobacteria; order Syntrophobacterales; family Syntrophobacteraceae; genus Desulfosoma; species Desulfosoma caldarium. The sequence goes on from NZ_RJVA01000009.1 coordinate 10,043, forward strand.
CACATTTCTCTGGACGCGGCCTAGAACGTTTCGTTGCGCTTCCAGCTGATGACCCCAAAGATGGAAAGCTCTTGCGCATGTGCCATTGTTTCCTATCGTCATCACCCACATTTCCCGCAACCCATCCCCATCAGGGCGCTCGACACCTTCGCATCGCCATGATCTGCGCCCACTCCAACCCTCTGGGACCTCTCGGACGTCGGGATACGGGCGGAATGAGCGTCTACATTCGCGAGATGTCTCGAGCTTTGGCGTCCCAAGGACACCACGTTCATCTTTTTGTGGGAGAACCGTCCTCCGGGTCCGAATCTCAAGGCCTGAACGACACACGGCAAACCCAGCGTCAGTATTTCGGACCCAATGTTCACTGGGTGTCCGTGCCATGCTCGACCACGGTTTCTCAAGAGCCTGTGGAACAGCTCGAGACGGCCCACACCTTTTGCCGAGCCATTGTCAAGGCGTCGAGAAATGGAAGCGTGGCCGCAACGGGTTCGGCGTTCCGTAATGAAGCGGATTCGGAAGATTTCCGGGCCGTGACATGGAAAAGCGGGCGGCCCTTTGACGTCATCTTCAGCCATTATTGGCTGTCGGGACTGGCGGGCATTCAAACCGCCCATGTTTTGCAAGTGCCCCATGTGACCATGTTCCATACCTTGGCCCGATCCAAAGCCGCCGCCTTGGGCCAACCCGTGGACGCTTCCTGCCGGCTGTGCGCCGAACAACTCGTGGCGTATCAAAGCCATGCCGTGGTGGCTCCCACCCAGGCGGAAAAGGAAACACTGCTCAATCACTACGGTGTGCCACTCCATCGCATTATCGTGGTGCCCTGCGGCGTGAACGGCCATCTTTTTCGACCGAGCGACCGCTTCTCGGCGCGTCGGCAACTTCAGCTTCCTGTGGATGCGATCATCTATCTTTTTGTGGGACGGCTCGACCCCATCAAAGGCCTGGACCGCCTTCTTGCCGCCTTTGCGCGCCTTCCCCGCTCCATGCCGGCACGGCTGGTGATCGTCGGCGGTGACCCGTCGGAGGGCGAACCCTTAAAAGCTTTTCACGACATGGTGCAGGCCCAGGGGCTTGGCAACCGCGTGGTCTTTGCGGGTCGAGTGGACCAGGGTCGGCTTCCGAAATTTTATGCCGCCGCCGATGCGCTGGTCATGGCGTCGCACTACGAAAGTTTTGGCCTTGTGGCTCTGGAAGCTTTGGCTTCCGGGCGCCCCGTGATCGGGCCTCCCGTGGGCGTACTGCCGGAAGTTCTTCGTAGAGCGCACGCCGGCGTGTTGCTCAAGGACAACAGCCCGGACGAGCTTCTTCGAGGCATGACGCTCATCGCCGAGGAACGTCACCGTCAAGGGGCGTTCCAGGAAGCGGTGCGCCGCAGCCTATCCAAACGGTACGCGTGGCACCGGGTCGCCCAAGACCTGGCCCAGGCCTTGATGCACATCAGCAACCCCAATGGGCTTTCCAACGTGGCAAAGGAGACCATCATCCATGGACTCGATCGATGCTCTGATCATTGCGGCACATCCGGACGACCCTGAATTCGGCGCTGCAGGCACCGTTGCCAAATGGACGCGTGAGGGGAAAAGGGTCGTTTACGTCATCTGCACGGACGGAGACAAAGGCACCAACGACCGCGCCATGAATCCCAAGGAACTGGCCCGCATTCGCCAAGATGAGCAACAAGCCGCCGCTCGAGTTCTTGGAGTGCAGGAGGTGGTGTTTTTGCACTATCCGGATCAGGGTTTAGAAGACACGCCCGAGTTTCGTCGGGAACTGGTGCGCTCGATACGTCGTTTTCGGCCGGCCATTGTGCTCTCTTCAGACCCTTACCGGCGCTATCTGTGGCATCGAGACCACCGCATTGTAGGCCAGGTGGTCATGGACGCGGTGTTTCCCTACGCTCGGGACCATCTCGCCTATCCCGAGCTCCTGGCCGAAGGGCTGGAACCGCACAAGGTCAAAGAAGCTTGGTTTTGGGCGGCCGAAGACATCAACCATCGAGAAGACATCACCGATACTTTTGACCTGAAGATCGAAGCCCTGCAGTGCCATGCCAGTCAGTGGAACAGCCATCCCGTGCGGGACATTCGCACCTGGCTGGAGCAACGGTTCCGCAAAGCCGCCGAAGGCACGCCGTACACCTATGCGGAAGCCTTTCATCGCGTGGTTTTGCCCGAATGAGTCACGCACTCCACGCCACATCCCCGCACATATTCTCAGGGACTCCCCGGCGAAGAAACGCTTCAAAAGCCGTGCGTTCGTAGCCCACGTTGGTCGGAGGCCCATGACCCGGAAAGACCAAAACGGTGTCGGGCAGGGTGAAGATTTTTTGGGTCAGCGAAGCAAGGATTTGACGAAAAGCGGCGGGGGTTTCCGTCCGTCCCGGGCCGTTGGGGAACAAGGTGTCTCCGGAAAAAAGCACTTGACCGAACCGTAGGCAGAGGCTTCCCGGCGTGTGGCCCGGAGTATGCAAAACGCGCCCTGTCAAGGACCCCACGGCAAGGTCCTGGTCATCCTGCAGCACCAGATCCGGGTTCACCGGAAGCCGAGGAGCGTCCAGAGCCTGAACCCAGACGGGAATGCCGGTCTTATCCACCAGGCTTTGAAGCCCCTGGATGTGATCGACATGGGTATGAGTGAGCACCAGGGCCTTCAAAGGCGCCTGAAATCGAACGGTATCGATCCCCTGGGGCGCGTCAATGAGAATTCCTTGCCCGGTTTTTCGACACACCAGTTCGTAGGCGTTTACGGCGTAGGGGCCCAGTGTGTGGCGCGCCACCATAACATCGCCGAGAGTCAGCACGATTCCGTTTTTCAACCCCATCGTCGCCCTCTGTGCTCCCTTGCGCGTCGGCGCCTGTAAGCTGGGAGCGTCGGCTGCCCTTCCTTACCCCATTTCAGGCAACAGCGGCAGTCCGTCCAGGGAAGGAGAAAGATCCGCGACAATCCGCGCCACAGCGGCCTCGATTTCATCGCGACCAAAAAAGAACACCTCGCCCGTTCGGCGCACTTTGACTTCAAAGGTGCCTTTCTTTAAACCTCGCTGGCTCACCACCACGCGAAGGGGAATGCCCAGAAGGTCGGCGTCCTTGAGTTTCACCCCCGGGGATTCGTCTCTGTCGTCGTAGAGGACCTCCCATCGGGTTCGAAGAGCTTCATACAAGGCGTCGGCCGCGTCATCCACCTCGGGACTCTTACCCAAAGTACTCAGAATCACCTGGTACGGGGCAATGGTCACCGGCCAGATAATACCCGCTTCATCGTGCCACTGTTCCACAGCCGAGGCCATGAGCCTTTCCACACCGATGCCGTAGCATCCCATGACCACCCGATGATTCGCCCCATCCGCTCCAAGAAAGGTCACATCCATGGTGTCTGGAGCGGTGTACTTGGTTCCCAGCTTAAAGGTGTGGCCCAGCTCTATGCCACGGCGAACGTCCAACCGGCCTGAAGCACACTGAGCGCACGTGTCCCCCGAACGCACTTCGGCAATGTCCACCTGTTCCGTGACGGGAAAATCTCGGCCGGGCAGAACGTTTTTCAGGTGGACATCCACGGCGTTTCCACCGGCGATGTAGAGGGTTTCATGGCCCACGGACGTGTCCACAACAACACGAAGGTTTTTGTCCTTCAGGCCCACCGGCGACAAAAAACCGCCGAAAAGCCCATGGCGTTCCAGAAGATCTTCTGAAGCCAAGTCCACGTGCACGGCTTTGAGATGGTTGGCCAGTTTGGTCACCGAAATGTTGAAGTCGCCTCGAACCACAGCCAGCACCAAACGACCGTCGGCATCGTAAGCCACCGTCTTGAGAAAATGATCTTCCGTGGTTTGAAAAAATTCCATGAGGTCCCCAATGGTCTTCACACCCGGTGTGGCCACGGAAGCCATGGCCGGTGGATTCGCCGACAGGTCCTTGACGGCTGGTTTCAAGCCCACCGCCTTTTCCGTGTTGGCTCGATAGTCGCACTGCGTGCACACCACAAACTGGTCTTCTCCATGAGCGGATTCCAGCATGAATTCATGGGATCCCGTGCCGCCCATGATGCCCGTGTCCGCTTCAATGGGCACGGCGTTAAGTCCACAACGGGCAAAGATGCGCAAATATGCGTTGTAAATTCTCGGATAGTAACGGTCCAGATCCTCGAAGTCGGGATGAAAACTGTAACCGTCCTTCATCTGGAATTCGCGCACGCGCAACAGCCCCGCTCGAGGCCTCGCCTCATCGCGAACCTTTGTCTGAATCTGGTAAAGCATCACGGGCAAATCCCGGTAAGAGCGCAGAAATTTTTTAGCAATGTCAGTCACGATTTCTTCGTGGGTCATGGCCAACACGAATTCCCGCTGCCGCCGGTCTCGAAAGCGAAAGAGTTCCGGCCCGATGTCAAAATACCGCTTGGTGGCTTTCCACAATTCCGCCGGATTGAGCACGGGCATGGTCACTTCCAAGCCGTCGATCCCGTCCATTTCCTCTCGAATGATTTTTTTGATCTTTTCGGCCACTCGGTGCCCCAAGGGCAGCAGGGAATAAATGCCGGCAGCTGCGGGGTAAATGTAGGATCCGCGAAGCAGCAACACGTGGGATGGTGTCTCCGCTTCCTTGGGCACTTCGTACTGCGTGTGTATAAAAGAGCGGCTATAGCGCATGGGCGGGACCTCCTTTTAATCTGGCTTGGGACTTTCCGTTAGTTATTAAGGCTTTAGACATTAGCATGGAAGGTCCGCGGACCACAACTTGAAAACACGGCCTTGGATGAGCTTGTCTGAAAAGGCCTTTGAAAGGAAGCCATCGCGCGCGTCGGCACACGTCGCGACAACGGATCGCGCGCAGAGGGGACATCGCAGCTGGAGCCTGTGATTCCCTTTTCCAGGAAAGTTTATGATTTGCCCCTTGGCCGATGCCTCGAGACTTGGTATGAATCGGCACGCCTTCGGGCAGCTTTGGCACCAGCATTCAACATCCCGGCACAAAGGAGTCTTCCACCACCATGACACCCCATGAACCCTTTCAAAAGACGACGCCGGCCGACGCGCAGTCTCCGGCATGCTGGACCGCGGAAACCCTGCGCGACACACTGCTGCGTCACGTCCAGGAACTGGCGCGCCATCCCGAAAACAAGGTGCCTGCGGAACGGCTCGTGTTGCAACTGACCCAGGATACGGATTTTCAAGCGATCCTGAAAACCTGGAACACCCTGAACGGCCCTGATCGCGTGGCCGCGTGGAAAAAGGTCCTCGGCCTGGCCGAACACCATGCCCGTGAAATTCTTCCGGCATGCGTGCAATGCGGCGAATGCTGTCGCTCGGGCAGTCCCACACTGCACCTGGAAGACTTGGAACTGCTGCAGAAGGGGGCCCTTGCGTGGAACGCGCTCTACACGTTGCGCCGAGGCGAACCCGTGCGGTCGCCTTTCAAGAAGGAGCTGGTTTTTCTCTTGGATGAGCGCATCAAGGTGCGGGAAAAGCCGGGGACGACGGAATGCCTCTTTCTCGATGCCTCCACAAACCAATGCCGCATCTACGCCGACCGGCCTCTGCAGTGCCGCGCTCAGGCGTGTTGGGATGCCGGGCCCGCCGAAGATTTGAGCAAACAGCCGTATTTGACGCGGCGTGACCTCTTTAAGGACGTGGAACTTCTGATGGATATCATCGCCGAACACGACCGTCGCTGCCGATTCGATCAGCTGGCCGCTGCGTTTCGAGAACTGGACGCGACCAAGGGCGCTTCGGTGGATAAACTGCTTCACCTTTTGGCCTACGAAGACCACTTTCGAAACGTCATGGCCGAAAAATTAAACATTCCCGAGGACTACATGGAATTGGTCTTCGGTCGAAGCTTTGCCGACCTGGTGCAGGTGTTTGGATGCCGCGTGCGCACGGAACCCGACGGCACTCGTGTGCTCGTTCCGGACCAGGACGCCGCCTCGCTTTCCGGCAATGAGGCGGCAAAAGAAACGTAGAACCCACAGGTGGGTTTCTCCATGAGCGCGCAGGGAACAGAGCGGTTTTCTTGATGGAAGAGAAAGCGCCTGCGCCGCATAACTTCGAATTCGTCAGGGACTTGTCCCCGGCCCAAACGGGAAGCGGGAATCCATAACGGGTTTTAGGCCGTGGATTCCCGCTTGGTGCTATCCCGGGGCGAGCCCTGACGCCGGCAGCGGCAAGCCCTCTGGGTCTAAGACCTGGAGTGACGCCAAGGGCCGGGAGGCGTTGGCGCAAGAGCCTTCACGTCGATGAAGACCGAAAGAGCGTGTAGCACACCTGGTCGCCGACCTTTGTGGCTTTCGCCAATTCCATGTGGCGCAACACCGCGAAATCGGATCGAAATGTGGTTTCGTCCATGTTGAGGGCTTTGAGGATGTCGTCCAAAGGCATCGGCCCGTTGGCTTCAAGAAGTTCCAAAATCCGCTTCTGACGTTCCGTCAAACCTGTTTGGCCTTCACCGGTCCTCTTGGCACTGTAGACGGCCCAGGGGTCACAGACCTTGGGAACGGCCATGCGGTCCAGATAGCAGTCTTCGCAGACCGTTTCTCCTGCCAGTTCATAGCGATCGTCATCGGGGGCAAGAGAAACGCCGCATCGTGCACACTTCGTCATAGTCCTGAACCTCCTTCACTCGTCTTCATGGTGCATAGCCTGGATTCCCTCCCGTTTTTGCTCCCGTCATGGGGCCTGGGACGGCTTGTGCCCGGCAAGGGTTTCCAGGGCGAGAAGGAGCGCCTGGGTGCCTTTGCGGCCGTAGCCCTGCGCCTTGACGGCGGTGTACAGTTGGTGGACCAGGGCGAGGCCAGGGAGAACCACCTGCAGGCGCTGGGATTCTTCAAGGGCGATGCCCATGTCTTTGATAAAATGTTCCACGTAAAAGCCCGGTTCAAAATCGCGGCGCATCATGCGCGGCACCAGGTTATCCAAGGCCCAGCACGCGGCGGCACCTCCACGAATGCTTTGCAGCACTTTTTCGGGATCCAGTCCCGCCCGCATCGCGTAAAGAAGGCTTTCGCAGACGCCGATCATGGTTCCGGCGATGACAATTTGATTGCACATCTTGGCATGTTGGCCAGATCCTGCAGGGCCGTGGTGCACAATGTTCTTTCCGAGAATGCGCAGCAGTGGTTCAACGGCCTGAACGGCCTCAGCGTCGCCCCCCACCATGATGGAAAGGGTCGCCTGCCTCGCTCCCACATCACCTCCTGAAACCGGCGCATCCACGGCCCAAGCGCCACGGCGTCGCGCTTCCGCATGGATGGCTTGCGCCAGCCGTGGTTCCGTCGTGGTCATGTCCACCAAAACGGATCCCTGCTGCAGGCCTTCAAAAATGCCTTTCGGGCCGAAATAGACTTCTCGCACATCTTCGGGAAAGCCCACCATGGTGAAAACCACGTGGCACGAGGCGGCCACCTCGGCCGCCGACGCCGCCCACCGGGCTCCGCGTTCCAGCAGCGGTTCGGCCTTGGCTCGATGGCGGTTGAACACCGTCACCGCATACCCCGCATCCAAAAGATGGCCGCACATGGCCGATCCCATGACGCCCGTACCGATCCAGCCGATGGGTGTTCGAGCCGGGTCACACACCGGGAGCATACCCTTTTCCGAGATCTCCATAGCTCCTCCTCGAGCACAACTTTTCGCTCATTGCAGCTTTTTCGTTATGTGTTCTCCGGCCGAACCCACGTGCCCGTGTCTTTGTAGGCTCGGGTCACGGCCTTGAGCTCATCGCGGCGTTTCATGAAGAGGTCTTTCATGCTCTGAAGCCATTTGAGGTGCGCCACGGTGTCTTCCCGAGTGAGGAAAAGCGGGTGTTCTCCCCGAATGGTTTCCACGGCAAAAGAGGCGCCGTCCCAGCGGAGCGTGCCTTCGCTGCTGCAGGTCATGCACCGAATCTTTTGGACGCCGGAACCTGCAGGGTCCGCCGAGGGAAGGAACCGGAAAGTATCCCCGCCGCACAACGGACATCGCGGCGTTTTGGAATCGGGCGTTTCGGCTCCCTCTTCCAAAGCCCGGGCCAATTTGCGTGCGGCAGCAGGGCCCTCATGGCCCAGCAGGACTTCCCCGGGAAGCGCCCCGTACACGACTTCGCACCCACGGTGATCGGCCAGAATGAGTTTGAGAAAGCTGTCCACCACAAGTTTGGTGTAACCTTCGAGTCCCGTCACACCGGCAATGGCCACCCCTACGGCGGGTTTTCCCCAGAGCGCATCGATGTGCGCGTAAAAGCTCAAACCGCGATCCAACAAGCGCTTGAGGCTTGCGTTGGCCCCAAGAAAATACGTGGGGGCGGCGACAACCAAGGCGTCGGCTTTAACCATTTCCTCCAAAACCAAGGGCAAGTTGTCCCTTTGGACGCAGCGCATGGGCCCGAAAAGGCATTGGTAGCAGGCCAGGCATGGGCGAATGTCCAGTTCGGGAAGCCTGATGAGCCGAAGGTTCCAGGATCCTTTCAGACACCGATGGATTTCCTTGATGAAGATCTCACTGTTGCCAAACTTTCTGGGGGATGCCACAAGTCCCAACAGCGTTTTCATAGCATCACGCTCCTTTCCCTCGCACGTTCGATCCGGCACGATTCCCCTTGCGCACGGCCCCTGCTCCACTCGAATTCCACCATAACGGCATCGGGAATGTCAAAGTCAATCACCCGAAGCGGCGCGCCGCGGATGCCCCCCTGGCCGTCACCTGGTAGATCGGCAAGCAGGCGATATCCCCGGACCGCGAGCGATGCACCCGTAGGGGCGACCCGCCGGGTCGCCCCTACGGACAGGCCAGGGCGGGGTTTTCAACGTCGCATTGGGTCAAATGCGCCATGGTTCGTTCTTTGTCGGGGCGGGTTCCAAACCCGCCCGAAAACATCGAGATTTTTCACGGTCCATTTCCCAATGCCATGAATTGTTCGCGATGTATTCCCGGACGCGCTTTAATGATTCGTCGTTCCGGATGATGTGTTCATAATAATTGCGTTGCCAGACCGACGCGCCGGCCATGCCGCGCGCGGCGTTGATGCCTTTGTGGTGGCGGATTTGAATTGACCGATGATTGCGCCAATGGAATGGGACGCCACACCGGTTGGTGGCCTCGTCGGGTCGACTCGGTTGGCGACCCGCCGGGTTGGGGCGACCCGCCGGGTCGCCCCTACGGTATCCACAATCCAAAGGATACCGTGCACATGATTGGGCATGACCACGAATTCGTGTTCGTCCAATCGTATATACGGGCGAATACGCGCCGCGGCAAACCATTCCTCGCGCGCAATTTTCCCGGTGTCATTCAACCGCATTTCCCCATTAACCACCTGCCCAAACAAACACGCGCGGTCGTGCGTGACAATGGTGACGAAATACGCTCCGGGGAGGGTGTAATCATACCCCTTCAGGCGGATGCTGCGGCGGTGATGACGTTGCGGTTTGTTGCTCACAACCCTCACTTGGGTAAAAACCACGCCGCATCCTTCACCTGTAAGGCGCCGGAGATGAGTTTGGGCAGCCGCGCGTGGCGCCAGGCAGCGAGGGTGAGGGGGCGGGGTGGGTTTGATCTATTCGTTCATCCATCGTTCGAACCTTGATGCCAAAGGACTTCAATACAGCAAGTGCGGGCGAAATTAGACGCTATGACGTGAGGCCGCTTAAAGTTCAGCGATGAGCGGGTCGGGAAAAAGGTCGTCGAGGCGGGCGGGCAGCTTCGGCAACGATTCGTCACGCCGCCCGTAAGGGCGACCATCTCAAGGACGCCCCTACATCCGGCCTGCCCGGGTTCGAAGTCCACGAACGGCGACGGATCAGGGCGCGGACCATCGCCTCCGGAAGGCGACCATCCTCGAGACCAGCTCAGTTTTGTCACTCGGCGTGCTGAGTCGGCCCATAAGAGCGCTGCCTGTACACGGCAGCGACTTGCTGCGCGCAGGCTGTGGGGTCCTTGAGGATCGTGCGGCCCCAGTAAGTTAAAACAATCCAGCCGCGAGTTTGAAGGAAGTTGCGCTTTCTCGCGTCCAGCTCCAGAGTCTCGGGATTACCGTGGATGGCGAAGCCGTCGCAGTAAACAGCAAGTTTCACATCAGGCCAGGCAAAATCGGGCACCGTCACGAGACGACCTTGCTCATCGCGCACTTCGTGCTCACGTTCTGGCAGCGGCAGCTCGGCGATTGTCTCGAGGGCCGCCCGAAGCGGCTCCTCGATCTCGCCCTTAGTGTAGCCCTTCACCGCCGAATCCGCGCCTGATTGCTTGGCGGCGAGCATGTTCTCGAGAACCTCGAGACCGGTGCCCGGTTGGGCGTCCTGAGGAACAACCGGTTCCTGCTTCGACAGGATCAGAAGCAGATCGCGGATTTGATCCTTGTCGAAGAAGGGGTGCCAGCGCTGGTTACTGTAGCGTTTCAGACACAGATAGCACGCCTTCGCGCAGGTGTGACCGAAGAGCCGTTCCAGCGCCGCCTGGGCAACCGCCGGCAGTCGCGCTGCCATCTCCTCCAGATACCCCGCTCCTCCTGGCACCGTCTCGTAGAACACGATTTGCTCGCCAACGGCGCTCTGCGGACGTTTGCGCACGAAGGCGGCAAGCTCCCCCGGTTCGAGCTCCAGGAGATGTCCTGCGCCGATGAGCAGCGCCTCGGCCAGGGTCACCAGGGAGGGCGACAGCGACGAGCGCCCGATGGTCTGCACGTCTCCCCGACTGGGGACCGTGAGGATCAGGCAGTCGGTTTCGAACTGGTAGGCTAAAACGAGCGGGGCCGGCTCACCTGAACAGAATCGCCGGTGGTAGGTGCGCCAGTCCTGAACCTGTTTTGCCCGCTCCGGATCGCTGGGATCATGCGGCAGGTGCCGGCCGCAATCGGGGCAGAGCCAGAACTTGCTGCCTCTACCCGTCTTGCCCTCCAGTCGGCCCCAGTTCGTGACCAGGACCCCCGCCAAGTTTACCAGTTCAACCGGGGTCAGCAGATACGGGTATATTCGCCATCGACTCCCAGACCCGGCAAGCAGGTTCTCGCGCCTCTCATGGTTCTGCCTTTGCCGGGACTCTTCCTCAGCGCTAATCTTGAGGTTCTCCTCCGCCTCGAAGGCGTCCACAAAGACCACATCGGTTGCCTCCGGAAGGGAGGCCTGGCAACGCGGACACCGGTTCTTGCCCGCCTCTACGGCCTCCTCGCACTGTTCGCAGAAATGAAAGGCCTGAAGCCGCCCAGAGGTTTCGGCGTCCGTCCGCCCGGGGGTGCCCGCCACCGAGCCAGGCCCGCCGGAGAAAAGAACCCGGATCGAGCGCAGTTTGTGGCCATTTGCATAAACGTAGTTGCCGGGTGCAAACTCTTCCAGCGCCATGGCTGAGGGCCGGTAGAGCGTCGGGGTGTCCGCGACCCCCGGGTCCAGGCTAAACGTATCCAGCGGAAACTGGTAAGCAGGCAAGAGACCCCGTGTGGCGAGGTAGTTAAGCGTGTAAGCGCGCTCAGGGTCCTGCGTGATCTCGTAGTATGCCCGCTTGCGCGCTGCGGCCTTGCGTTCGTCCTGGCGCGGGGAACCCACCTGCGAGTACTCCCGGAATTCCCGGTCGAGTTGCCGGACGCGCTGCCACCATCCTTCGAACACGCCAATGAGGTCGTCCTCGAACCGGTCTAGGATTGTCTCGGCGTCGGTGTTTCCGTAACGTTTCGTTCGTCCTTCGCGCCGATCCGGATCAAACACCGCAGCCAGTCGTTTCACCAGCTCGGCGCGCTGCTGGCGCACTTCCGTAAACAGTGGCGTCAGTTCCTCCTTCTTCCAGCGCGTTGGCTTGCGAATGTCGTCAAGGAGATCTCCCAGGCGATCCGGAAGCTCCGCCCCCACGCACTCCAGAACATAGGAACGCAGGTGCCGCAAAACCACTTTGGGGTTGTCAAGCCTGAGGTGAGGCGGCTCGAAGTGGCCGCCGATCAGCCATTCTGGGCGCTCGAAGGCGTGCCGGTCGTGGGCTCCCCCGGCACAGAAAGTTGACACAAACCCGATGCGCAGCCGTCGGCCTGCCCGGCCGCTGCGCTGGGCATAATTGGCCGGCGTGGGCGGGGCATTACGCATGACGACGGTGAGTAGGGGTCCGATGTCCACGCCCAGCTCCAGCGTGGGCGTGCACACGAGCATGTCCAGGCGCCCTTCCTTGAAGGCCGTCTCGCGCCGGGCTCGCTCCTCGCCGGAAATCTGCGCGGTGTGTTCCGCGACGGCCAGGCGCTGAGGCGGCCGGTCAAGGTAAAGGCGAACGTAGTAATTGTCCTGGTCCACGGGGCTTGGAGCCAAGCGGCCACGGGCACATCGCGGCGTTGGGCAAACCGGCAGCTCATAAGGCCGCCAGGCCTGACACGCATTGCAGCGAAAGCCACTTTCGGGCGCATAGAGCCGAAGGACGCGTGGGTCAATCTGCAGAGGACGCAACCCTGACACCTGTTCGCAGCGCGGAATCGGAAGGTTCGAGACCTGGACGAGAATCTCCTCATCGACGAGGAGCGCCACCAGTTCACGGAGGAAACGTTCACTTGCGTCCCGGTCTGCGATAAGCCGCATGGCGATCTTTTGTGTTGCCGTGAGCTGGCCCACACGCGAGTTCTCCTGGACAAAACCCATGACCGGTCCCGTTTTGCGGATGTGATCCGGTCGGTCGAGGGCAAAGGCGCGCGGCCAGCGGTCTCGCTCCGGAAAGCGGACACTGTACGGCTCGGCCTCCAGCTCGCGGTAACGCCGCTTCCGGACGGGGTCGATGTATTCCTGAAAGAAGTCGTAGGCCACCGCCCGGTTCTTGCGCATGGTGTCCAGCACGGCGCGGGCCAGCAGCAGCGCCGTGGGGACATCGAGGCCAGCTTCCCTAGCCGCTTGTTGGAAGCGGCCCTCCTTTTCCAGTTCATCCAAAAACTCGTAGTCCACAGCCACGAGGCCGAGGTTCTCCAGCGACGCGCGTTGCCGGCTGTAGCGCGTGAACTCGTTGGCGGCCTCGTAGGTGATGGCATCAAGCCATCGATCTCGCTCGGGCCGAGTGAGCCGGCGCGGAATGATTCCGAGGTCGCAATAGATGTCAAAGAGCTGTTGGGGTAGCTCGGAGAGGTAGACGCCGCGATCCCCTGCGTCGCGCACGGCACGGGCCACCGCATGGCGCAAGGCGAAAGAGCGGTGCTTGTCCGTGGTGTAGCCCGCCTGGTGGGCTGCGTCCTGGCGATTGTCGGCGAAGACGAGGAGCTTGCGATCCGCCCCATCCAGCCTGTCTAGGTGATGCGTGGCCAGCACAGAGACCGTGGAGGCCGTTCCGGTCCTGAGCGGGGTCACGATGTCGCCACGTGTGTAGATATCGCCGCAGGCCGGGCATGTGCTCAACTTGCCGCGGTGGATCAGCATGCGGATAGCCGGCCGGTTGCATACCGGGCAGCTAGCCCCTTCGCCAAGCAACCGGCCGCAGCCCAGGCACACTCCGGTGGGAATCAGGCGCTCCTCGGCGTTTTTCCGGCGCCGTGATCGGGAGATGGCGTTGGCCGCCCCTTCCTCCGCTTCCTCATCCTCGGTGCCGGGGCCCTCAGGGAGCTTGAGGATTTCGTGGGTTAGAAACGCGGTGTTTTCGTCGCTGTAAAAGTCCCCTGTCCCTACGGGACGATTGTCGTCTTCGCGCTCAAAGCGGATCTTCACGAAGTCCTGCCCGCAGGTGCGACAAAGCGCCGCGGGCCAGGCCACCGAACCGCAGCGCACGCACTCGGCGCCACCCTGGGGGACAAGCGCCCGGCAGTCCGGGTTCAGGCAGAGCGCCACGTCGTAGACGCCGTGAAAGAAGGTGTGGAGCTTGGGCCGCAAACGAGGGGGATGCTCGTCGTCACCCACGCTTCCGACGAGCAGGTACGCCTCGATCTCCCGGCGGACCTCCTCGGCGGGAACGTCCGCGCGCTCGGGAAGGCGCCCGCAAAGAATCTCCGCCGCTCTCGTGATGGAGACGGGTTCGGCGAAGATCTCCTCGATGGCATGAACGATCCGGTTCCCATCAAAAACTGCCGCCACGCGATCTGCGATGGGTCCATCCGGTGGGCACGAACGACCCGTCAAGCGTTCGGCGAGGGCCACAACAGAGGCATCGTCTGAAGGATTCAGGTCGGCCAGCAGGGCGTCGTTGAGATTCGGCCGGGGTGGTGTCCAGCTTGCGCCCTCTGGCTTCCGCGGCGCGTAATGCTCACCGATGACGTCCTGCGGCGCAACCGTCTCGCCAAAAAGAGTCGTGGCGAAGCGGGCAAGGGCCTCGGAGCCGTCCTTCTTCGCCGCCACGGTGGCGGATGTGCCTATGGCCAACAGCTCGCCCGGCGTGAGCCCGGCGTGGGCCTTCAACCTGCGGATGAGGCAGGCAATCTCGGTGGCCAGCGCCCCCCGGTAGCTGTGGATCTCATCGAGCACCAGGTAGCGTAGCGACCTAGTAAAGAGCTGTCGGTCCTGCCGGCGCACGAGCAGGAACTCGAGCTGCTTGTAGTTCGTAAGGATCAGATCGGGTGGCTCCCTGCGGATATGGGCACGAGTCAATCGCTCCGTTTCAGCAGGCGCTTCGCTAAGGCTTTGGGCCGCCGCGTCGCTGTCGCCCGTATATAGGGCAAAGGAGATATCGATGCCGGTGCCGCGCAAAAGTCGCCGTAGGCGCTCCAGTTGATCGTTGGCGAGCGCATTCATCGGATAAAGGAGCACCGCCTGGAGTCCCTGAACGCCCTCGGCCTTGCGGCGCAGGATGCCGTCGAGGACGGGCAGCAGGAAGGCCTCCGTTTTACCGGAGCCGGTGCCGGTGGTGATCACGCAGGAGCGGCCCACACGCAGTGCCGCCAGCGCATCCTCCTGGTGGCGGAACAGGCGCTCCTTGCCAAACGGCCAGCGTGCTTTGAGCAGGTCCGGATGAAGCCCGCCGGCGGCCACAATCTTCTCCAGGGTCCTTCCCCGCTCAAAATCGCGGGCCAGCGTGACGTATGGTCCGCGCACAATAACGTCGGTGCCGTCCAGATGATTCTCGAATTGGTGGCGAAGACGGTCGTCCAGGAATCGATACGAGGTGCGAAGGAACCGCCGGTACTCGGAAATAAGACCGCGAACGGCCTGGGGAACATTGGCCGTCATTGTTTGTCCCTCCCTTCGCGAGGCAGGAGGCCTAGCTTGCGCAAGCCCTCGAGCGCATCGGCGATGCGGTCCGGAGCGAACGCCTCCCGCGAGAGTTTCGTCTTCCATTCAGGAACCGACCGGATGTAAGCCAGTACGGCCTCCGGGGTCATGGACTTGTCCCCGCGCCAAAGCTCCATGGCTGCCAGGTGCACGGTGGTCCAGCGCTCCAGCGTCTCGTCTTTAAAGGTGCGGAACTTTTCCAAAACCAGCTCGGCCAGGTTCGTGTCGATATACCGCGGGGCATAGCCCAGGGCCTCTTGGATGTTGGGACCTGGTTCAAAATGGGTGGGGTCGTGCGCGACAAGCCAGTTCTTTTCACGTAGGGCAATGTCCTCTGGCCCTTTGTAACGCAACCAGGGATCGTAGGGGCCGGCGGCCAGCTTTCGAAAATCCATAAAGAGGCCTGTTTTCGTGGCAGATTCGATGAGATACAGCATCTTTTGCACCCGGAAACGGCTTACCGGGTAGCCCGGGGAATGGAGCCTGTCGACAGCCCAGGAAAATACGACCGCCTGCTGAAAAGCTTTCCGTGCGGCAGGCTGGCCCGGTGTGTCGGCCACGAAAGCCCCCTGGCGTTCCGCAGCAAGGGCAAGGGTGGTCGTGGGCAAAGCGTAGACTTTCGCACTCTCGACTTCCTGCTTCCACTCCTGCACCCGCTCCTGCAAGTAGGCATAAAAGGCCCCGCGCTTGCGGGCGAACACCGGAAAAGTGGAGAGGATGTAGGCGAAGTCATCGGGCGCGAGGTTGTAAGCTTCGGCCACAGCGCGGTTGGCACGAAACATAGCAACCCAGCGTTGCTGCATGTCAAGAACGTGCTCAACTAGTCCCGACAATGCCAAGAATGTAGGGGGAGAGACTTCTTCGGGTATCACCACGAGCGGCATACGGGCAAGATACGTAAAGCTAAGGTGTGTGCCCGCAGTGCGAAAGCGCAGAGCGAAGTCGAAGACAAAAGAATTGAGCACCGCGCACACGCTCTCGACAGCTGCGCTCACCTTAATGCCCGAGAGAGTGTGCCCGAAGCACGACCGGAGCGGCAGAACCGCGGCGATGCAGGTGCGTTCGTCTGTATTTCTGGCGATGTCGCGGAAAACGAGCTTGGGGCCGGGGTCGGGGGGCTTGCCGTACTTCCGCTGGCAGGCCGCCAGACTCACCCAGCGCTCGATGGGTTTGATGTCCACAAGGAACTGCTCGATGTGCTTGCCCTCGTACAGGGGCCAGAAGCCGGCCTCGGCCATGCGCTCGCGGATCTCAGGCCAGGCGGCGGGATCATAGTAGGGCGGGCGGTCGGTGGTACCGGTTATGGGCCCTAGAATCTGCCGGGGGTTATAGAGCTTGCCCGTCTTGAGGTCGGTCCAGAGGTCCCGGTCGTTGGTCATGTGGAATTCCGTGTAAAACCGGGCGTTCCAGGTGCCGGGGCCCTGGTCGCCAAGCAACGGCCGGGGGTTCACGGGGCTGCCGTCGGCGTCATAGCCGTACATCTTGAGGAGAATCTCGCGGTCTCGGGGGCTCCGGTACTCGAGGAAGGCAAGCGTGCCCGGCGATAGGCGCTCCAGTTCGCGCCACCGGACAGGAACGATCCAGGGAGCGGGGCCGGGGAGGACTTTTTCATGGCCCGGTTCACGGTGGCGCGCCGTGGCCTGCAGCTCGGCGAGATCGTGCCGCATGAACGCGGCATCGAAGCCGTCGGCCTGCGGGCGGCCCTTGCGAAAGACGAGGCTCACAAACTTGTACCTCGAGTCGATCGGGAAAATCTTCCGCCGATTCTCGAAGGCGTAAAAGCGCTCCACCGTGGCTTCTTCCAGGAGCAGATGCCGCAACCCGGTGCACCCCTCGTTGTTGTAAATGGCCGAGGGGACGACGAATCCCACACGGCCGCCCTCGCGGACCAACTGCCAGGCGCGCTCGACGAAGAACTTGAAGGCATCAGGGTCACCGCCCGTGGACCTCCCGTCAACCTCCCAGTCCTGGAAGTGGTAGTCGCCGCCCTTTTTGAGGCAGGCGGCCAGCGTCTTGATCCGCTCTGTGTAGGCGCCGAACGCCTCTTTGAGTCCCGTATGCGCGGCGTTGAGCTCGGCAATCCGCCGGTCGAGCTCACCGCCCACGAAGGCCCGGATGAGAATGTCCTGGCAGCCGTAGAATTCTTTGCGGTCGGGCTTAATTTTATCCCAGGGCGGGTTGCCGAGAATGGCATCGAATCCCGGGCGCTCGACGTCCACAAAGACCTCGGGAAACTCCAGCTCCCAGTGAAAAAAGCGCTCGCGCTCGCAAACGGATACGAACTCACGCCACCACGGCCGGCTCTCCGCGTAACATCGCAGCTCCTCAGGCGAGTCGACGAGACTACAGAGCCTTGACCACTCGCGCCAGATCTCGGGCACGAAGGCCGAGGCGGAGCGGAGATCGAAGAGAAGCTTGGCAGCGGCCAGGGTCTTCTCGGCTTGCTGGCGGAGGAGCTCTTTATACTTATGCTCCTCGATACTTTCGGGCTCCACTCCTTCGCGCATAAGGTCCTCAGGGCGTGCTTCGTCAATGGTTCGGCGGAGGCTCGCTGCTTTGCCAACAGCTTCTCGCACTCTGTGTTGAAACAATCCAAGCTGCCCTGACTGCGACACGCTCCTTTGGCGCGGGCGAGGCAGTGGCGGCTCTTCCAGCCGGCCCATCCAGGTCCCCAAAAGCGAGTTGCCGCAGCGAATGTGGTGTTCGAAGTAGGTGAGGGGGCGGTCGCCGGCCACCGACTCGATCCACAGTGCAACGCGCGCCAGCATCACGGCGGTGGGGTTCAAGTCCACGCCAAAAAGGCAGCGTTCGGCAATTCGGCGCTTGCACCAGGCACGGGCCTCGGAGTTGGCCGCGCGCGCCTCCTCGTCCGGTACCTCCCAGTCGATGTCCCAGCCGCGGCCCGCCCGCGACTCAAACGCGGGGGGCGCCTTGGTGCCATGCTCTTTAACAATGGCGCGGTGGAGGGCTTGCCCCAGATAGCGCATCGCTTCCACAAGAAAGTGCGCGCTGCCACAGGCCGGGTCGAGCACGCGCAGCCGCTCGATTTCGGCGGCGGTTTTGCCCTCGACGACTGGTCCCAAAGCGTGGCGCACGAGGTCCTGGACGAGAGGCCGAGGGGTGTAAAAGGAACCCGAGCCTTTACGCTCCGGGCCGGGCACAAAGTAAAAGTCGCCCCGCTCGAGGCGGCGAAGGACGCGGGCCGTGGCGCCCTGCCTGAGCACTTCGCCTTCGTCGCCAGATTCCTCGCCTTCGGTGGGGGCCGATTCGTCCGGCTCGTTATCGGCAGTTTCGGCCCATGCCTCTTCCACTTCCTCCTCATCCACAGCCGCCTCGACGTGAAGCGAGGCCGCCGGAGTGTTCGCGACAAGCTCCTTGTTGCCCGTAAGCCTGAGCTTTTTCTCTCGACAGAGGCGGACCACCTCCTCGGGCGCCAGGGCGTAGGTGCGCCCTTGCACTTTGACCTCGAGTGTCGTCGCGCGGGCAATACGGGGCTCATACTCGAGGAGCCCCTCGTAGACTGCGCCCAGGTTCTCGATGTCCAGCTCGCGAAAGGAGACGCGCTCGCGGCCCACGCCGCGCCGAGGGACCGTGGTTGCGAGGTCGAGCATCAGGCGGGCCACCGCCTTGTCTGGAAGCCGAGCCTTGTCCAGGAGCTTCCCTTCGGGGGTCTCGGCGCTGAAGAAGTCGCTGCCGCGGGGAGGAATGTTCTCCCAGGGCGTGATGGGTGGAAGGCCCTGGTCGTAGATGGAAAAGAGCGCCCGCAGACGCTGCCAAAGCGTGGCGCGGTTTTCGGGCCAAGCTCGGGTCGGATCGCGTAACAGCTCATCGATAAGGCCTGACGCGGAGTAGGCCTCTTGGTATAGACGGTGCTCTTGAAGGCGCGGGTCGCGCGCTTCGGCGTAAAGAATAAAAAGGATACGGTAGAGTCCCAGAAGCGCGGCGTCCCGATAGACGAGAAGCTCCGCCTCGGTGAGCTCCAACGGCGAGGTGATTCGGCCGCCGGCCACGGCGTCCGCAAGGATGCCTGCCACCAGCGACTCGGCGGAGCTGAAAACCGCCTCCTTGAGATCGTCGGAAACCTTTTCGGCGTGCGCTCGGGCTTCGCGTTCGATCTCCTCGATAGGAGCCTTGCCCCCGGCGTTCGGCTTGAAGCTGTTGACGGAAAGAAGGCGAACAAAGGCGGCGAAGGACTCGGGATCGTCCTCCTCGGCAAGGCCCGCCAGGTCCACTTCCAGGTAAGCGCCGCGCGGGCCATCCCCCGGGGCGCGCACCAGCCGCAGGCGCTCGCCGGTGATGAGGATGCCGTGGCGCAAGTCAAGGCGGGCCAACGCCGATTCCACATCACGTACAGGCTGCGCTGCGCCCCGGCTTCCATCCAAATCCTCGCCAAATTCGCCGCAGTAGCACAGAAGAAGGGGCTTTTCGCCGGCTGCCTCTGCTTCGGCGGAAGCGAACAAGCCGTGGACCCGCTTTTCGCCCTCACCGAGGTGGAACCCAAGCACGTCTCGCAGCAGCGGGCGAGCCAGGCGCTCGCGACACTGCGCGGCATCGGCGGCGCGCCCTTCCGCACGCTGGTAAATCCTGCGAAAACGGGAGTAAAGGGCGTCGGTCTCTCGGTCGGAGAGTCGGCGGCGACGCCCTCGGCCTGTGCCTCGGGCAAAGACAGTGCCCAGGTAGTAATCCGAAAAGAAGCCGCGGACGTTACGGAGGTGGTCCAAGCTCACGGAACTGTCCCCTCTGGCACGAGGAAGAGGGCCCCGAGCGGCCGAGGCGGTGCCGGCGTGTCCACCTGCTCAAAAGCCTCGATTTCCTCGCGCCGATTCTCCGCCGCGGCCTTCGCAGCCTCCCGCCGCGCCTGGAAGCCACCGCGGCCGGTCTCCTGGGCAAAGAGCCGCACCTGGCCGGTCTCTTCGATCAGGCCGCGTGCGCGGCGTTCCTCATCGTCAATCTCCCGCAGACGATCAGCCAAATCCCTCTCCAGCTCCTGCCGCAGCAGGGCCGCCTGCTCACCGCGACGCCGGCGCAACTGCCGGGCTCGTTCCTCTGCCAACCTTTTGGCTTCATCTTCGGCGACCTGGCGCATGCGCTCAAAGAAAGCGGCAAAAAGACGTTCAAGGCATGCGCGAGGAACATCTCCGGTTGTTTTTTCTTCGGAAACGTATCGCAGGTTCGCCTGAGGGTCACCCAGCAGGTGGCCCTGAGGGTCAACGCGAACGGCCAGAATCTCCTCCTCGAGTAAGCCGCCACCGCCCTGGATTGTACCGAGGAAAGTGAAAACAACCGAGGGTGGCTCCCCGGCGGGGACCGTGCGGGCGGCAAGGCGCCGCGGCCTGATTCCCCGAACACCGGCATAAACCTGCAGTAGACGGCGGCGCGCATCGGCCGCCAAGGCCAGGACCAGAGGATGCTGTGGGGTGAGGTACTCCACCTCCTGAGGTCGGTAACGGACGGCGATGGAACGCCGGAACGTCGCCGCAGGGTAGACCGGCGCAACACCTGGACCCCGGTAGGCGGGCGGCACCTCAATGCGGAGGATTCCCTCGCGCGAAGAAACGGCCCGGACGGCGTCGTGGCCCAAGATCCCGAGCGCGATCTCCTCGAGGCGTGTGTCGTCGGGCAAAAGCGGCTCGGCCGTATCGAGGAGGCGAAGGATCCGCTCCTGCTCGGCTGCGGCATCACCACCGACGGCAAGTAGAGGCCGAACATTTTGCACGAACTCCGCGGTGCGGTCCTCAAAGAGCCGGACCAGGTCATCCTTGCGGGTATCGACGTCGTCGGCCTCCGGGTCGAGCTTGGTAAGTCCATCCGCGAGACGCCGCTCCCCGGCGACAAGCCCGAGCACGTCGGGGGTCGAGACTCGGTCCTTTGCCATCTGTTCGATCTTGGCGATCAGCTGGTCGAGGACACTTTCCTCGGGGCTGTCCGGATAGTAGAGGTAGCGGATGATAGGCTCGCGCGTCTGGCCATAGCGATCCACGCGCCCGTTGCGCTGTTCGAGGCGATTCGGGTTCCATGGCAGCTCAAAGTGGATGACGCGGCGGCAACGGCGCTGAAGGTTCAAGCCTTCGCTGGCAGCATCGGTGGCGAGCAGCACCCGAATCTCCGGTTTCTCGAAAGCCTCCTGGCGGGCAAGGCGCTGCCTTCGGGTGAGTCCGCCGCGCAAAATCACGTAGCGATCGGCAAACTCAGGATCCCCGTCGAGGCTGGCCTGGATAGCCTCGAGCGTGTCACGGTACTCGGTGAAGACGATGACCTTCTCGGTGGGGTCCTCGGCAAACACGCGGCGCAGCTCCGCAAGGAGCGCCTCCACCTTGGGGTCGGTGCTCGGGAGACGCTTCAGGAGTCGACGGATTGCGTTGAGCGCCTTAATTTCGCTTCGGCGGCGCCGCTCCTCCTTGGGGATGGCCGAGCGCAGAATGCGCCGCGCCGTGCGCTCCGCGGCGGCCTCCACGAGGGGAAGGTCGGCCTGGAGGTCCCGCAGTTCGGCCCGGTCTGGAGGTTCTGCTCTGGCTTCCTCGCTTTTTAGGGCATCGAGCCGGTGTTCGAGAGTTCGAGCAAGGGCCGCCCGGCTTGAAAGCGCCCGCTTCTTAACGATCTGCATGGCGAAGCCGATGAGCTCAGCCTCGTCGCTGCTCGCCGCGGCACGTGCCGTGCGGGAGCAGTATGAGGCAACCTTATGAAGAAGCTCCTTTTCCCGCTTGCTCGCGAGCGTAACGGGAATGCCGCACACGCTCCGCCTCGGAAAAACCGGTTCCTGGCGCCCGTCGGGCAGACGCCTCGTAATCTGGGCCTTCATCCGGCGAATGGACGCCGTCTCGATGCGCCGGGCGACGTCTTTAGGGGAGCCGGAAAAGGCAGCGTGCGTGGGCTCAACCAGCTCGATCAGAGACCGGAAAGAGTGGGCGTAGCCGTTGTGTGGGGTCGCGGTGAGAAGAATGAGGCCGCGCGCTGCCTCCCTAAGGGCAAGCCCAAGGCGCGTGCGCTGCGTGCGGTAGGGGTTCTCGGGTGTGCCCGACTCGGCAAGCGCGTGGGCCTCATCGACGATGACCAAATCCCAGCGCTTGCGCAACGCACGGCCGCGCACTGTCTCCTTCTTGAGATAATCCAATGAGGTAATGACGCGGGGAAGAACGTCCCAAGGGTTGGTGCCGGCGGGCAAATCCGTCTGAACACGCGCCAGGCCCGAGGCATTGTCAATGAGGGTGAACTCCAAGCCGAATTTGTCGCGCAGTTCCTGCCGCCACTGGTCCATGAGTCCCGGCGGGGTCACGATCAGGATGCGTGAGCCGCGCCGCCGGGCCATCAGTTCCAGAATGGCCAGGCCCGCTTCGATGGTCTTGCCGAGCCCGACGTCGTCGGCAATGAGGAGCGACGGCCGCGGCTTGGCCAGAAGCCGCAACGCGGGGGCAAGCTGGTAGGCCTCGATGGCAACCCGGCCGAAACGTGCGCCGGTCAACAGCCCCGTCTCGCGGACGAGGGTGGCCGCGAGGATCAAGTGCGCGCGGGACCAGGAGGCGAAGGAATCCAGACCGCGCAGGTCGAACTGGATAGCCTCGCCGGGAAGCGGCGTGATCTCCTCGGGTGGAACCACCACGGAGAGCTCGGCCGGATGGTCTCCGTCGAGCGCCTCCACCTCGACGATGCGGTGTCGCTCTCCTGCGCCCGTGACCTTGCGCACCCGCCAGGGCCGGTCACGGAGTAAAATGCGGTCTCCCTCGCTCAGCCCCGCGACCGGCATTTCGTGAGTCCTCCGCCGCTGTGACCAACGCAGCGGCCTCTCCACCACGCGGATACGGCGTAGCGTGCCATGGCTCCCTCCGCGCACTCCCTGAATCGCTTTTTAGTCACCAAGTCCGCCCGATGCTGAGAATCTCTTCCAACTCATATATTGGAATCCACCTGGATCGTAAAGACTGCAGCCGAGCCCCAGCTTGACCAGAGGGTCAATGCCGCCGTGGGCATCCGCCTCACCGCGGGCCGGCGAACCGAACACGCGCACGCTGCGGATGCCATACGTGCCCGCAAGGGGCAAAAACTGTTCGCGGTTTTTTGAGCAAATATTCACGAGCCATTGTGCAGCTCCTCGAACCTTCTGGCAATACGTACATAAGTTTTCTGCTATTTTTTTTCCGTCTTTTTTCCTTTTCTGCGTTTTTATGGCGCTTCCGTTCCTTCGCTCAGAATCTTGAGGTAATCTTGGTAGGCAAATGCGCGGTTGCGCCGGCGGCCGGTGATTTCTTGCACGATGCCGAGCCTTTGTAACGTCGCTATGGCCTTTGCCGCTGCAGGAAAAGAAAGGCCGGCTCGCCGACAGACCTCGTTTACCGTGACCAGCGGGCGCTGGCACAGCACGCGAAAGACTTGCAAGGCGGTGGACGCGCGTCGGCACGCGCGCTGAATCTTCTGTTCGTCTTGCCGAAAAAGCGCCAGGAGCCGCAGCACGCTTTCAACCGCACCGGTGGCCGTACTTTCTACCCCTTCCAGGAAAAAGTCGAGCCAGGCTTCCCAATCCCCTTCAGCGCGCACCAGGTTCAGCAGACGGTAGTATTCCGCTCGGTGCTGCTTGAAGTAGAGGCTGAGGTAGAGCAGGGGTTGGGAGAGCACGCGGTCGTGATGGAGCACAAAGGCGATCAGCAGACGACCTATGCGTCCATTGCCATCGAGGAAAGGGTGGATCGTCTCGAATTGCACATGGGCCAGGGCTGCTTTGACCAGCACCGGATAAGGATTGTTCTCATTGTGCAGAAACCGCTCCAAAGCGGCCATACAATCTTCCACCTGGTCGGGAGGCGGAGGGACAAAGTGGGCGTTGCCGGGGCGGGTGCCGCCAATCCAGTTTTGCGAACGGCGAAACTCACCGGGCGATTTGTCGCTGCCTCGGCCGAGCGAAAGTAGGATGCCGTGCATTTCGCGTATCAGGCGATTGCTCAGCGGAAACCCCTCTTGCAGTCGCTGCAGCCCATGCTGAAGGGCTGCCACATAGTTGGAAACCTCGACCACATCATCAATAGGAACCCCGGGCGCTTCGTCGATCTCAAAAAGAAGCAACTGGGCGAGTGACGACTGGGTTCCCTCGATCTGGGAAGAAAGCACCGCCTCGCGGCGTACGTAGGAGTAGAGAAAAAGGTCGGGTTCGGGCAGCAGTAAGCTCACGCTATCCAACCGTCCAAGCGCGAGGGTTGCGCGTTCCAGCAGTTGCTGGCGCTTTGCCGTCATATCGAGGGGCGGTTTGGGCGGCAGCGGGTGTGGGACAAAAGCCTTAACCGCCTCGCCGGCAACGGTGGTGATCTCAAATCGGCCCGTGGGTCCCCGACGCATGGGGGCGCTCCTTGTTATTCTCACTTTGTTAAATAGCCCAGCTAGTTGTTAAGCGAAAGGGTGAATTGGTTTAATAACACGTGGAAACCAGCCCTCATAGCCCTGCTTGTCAAGGTTTTTGGTCATCGCCGCATCCGGCCGGGCGGCTTCCGCCCGCTGCTTGCGCCACAAGGCCGAGAGGCACGCCATCTTCTCCGCGAAAGGAACGCCGCCCGCGTGCCGAGTCCGTCCCTCGACGATGGCCCTTTTCAAACAATTTCGCCCCGCCGTCTTCTTTAACCCCTTTTGTCGTGCTGTCGCCTCCTGGCGGCTGGCACATTCTTCGTAGTGAGCGAGATAGCATGGCTTGTTCTTCTTCGTCCATTCAGCTCCTTGTCCAGACACACGCTCTTTCCACCGCCGAGTAGGGGCAACCCTCATGGTCGCCCATCATCCGGGCGGGCACAAGGGCCGCGTCCCACAGAACGCCAGGCGGGGTAGGTGTAGGCGACCCTCGTGGTCGCCAGATATCCGGGCTCCATCGCCCCCGGACGGTGCCTCGTCAGCTCCTTCTGGTCGACCGCTTTCACCGATTATGGATTGACCTTGAGGGCCTGCGTGCCAAAGGCAATAAACGTAGCGATCCATGGCTGGATCTCGCTCGGTTTGACACTGTGCTCGCGTGCCACATCCACGATGATTTTGGGGCCTTTTAGAATATTCGGCACGATCGTCCTCTGACGACGGGCCGTCCATCTCTCCATTGGAACTGACTTCACCACTTTCTCTTCCATCACACACCCCCTTTTCCTGACCAAATTGACTGCTTATTGCTGGTCCATTACAGTGCGGGGTCACTATAGGGAGGTGTTACTGCATAATTATAGGCGGGTTGTTATACCTTGATGTAGCGACCGAAAGGTGGTATGAAGAAAGCATATAAACCTTGTTATCTGTTCAGGAAAGGAGGTTAGCGATGGATGGTGCCAAATATTCAAGGAACATTGAGCTAGTTTGTCCAACTTGCGGTGGAAGTCAGTTCGAGCTGGGCAATGATATTGAGACTGACAAAGAAAATGTTCGGTGTGCCGGCTGCCATAAAGTGTTCATGAAGAAAGAGCTGATAGATGAGAATGCTGAAAACATCGATAAGCGTGTCGAAGAGGTAAAGAAAGAGGTGATTCACGACTTCGCAAGGGAAATAAAAAAAGAACTAAAAAAGTCATTTAAAGCGTACCATAATGTTAGAATAAAATAAGATAAATATGCGTGTTTCAATTAGTGATGTCGTTTCCTTACTCGCGCTTGCTCTTTCATCGTATGCAACCTGGCGGTCTCATAGATTCAAGGCTAAGGAGGAAGAGTTAATTGATCTCCAGCTGAAAGTAAGCTCTTTAGTGCTGGAGAAAGAGCAGCGTGAAGCTAAGCAATCCGACCGTGCAGAGCTCGATGCTAACTTTCTCCCGGTAGGAGTAAACAAGCATCGGTTGAAGATTTTTAACAAGGGAAAGGGGCCGGCTTTTGGAGTGACTATCAAGTTTTTCGAAGATACTGGGGTCGTTCCAGAATCCGAAATCAAGAACAAGTTTCCGACACAGCGTATCGATCCGGGAAAGGGAGTCGAATTAATTGCGAATTTTCATTTGGGAACGAAAGAAAAACATGCAATTCGCCTAAAATGGAAAGATGAGGATGGCTCGGAAAGGCAGAAGAATCTCTATCTTACGCGTTGATCAAATACATACATGCCATCCAGCCGACGCTCGTGCCTTGCGCGGCTGATGGCTGGCGTTAAACAGCCTTTCCGTCATCTGCGGTCACGCCGGTTTTGAGTTTTTGGTGACGCCGACGGTGAGATTCGAGGATTCTCGTAAGGTGCTTCCTGCGACCTTCTGTCAACCGAGTGAACCCATAATGCCGAAGCAGGGCTCGCGCCAGCGCCTCGTCATCAGGCGCGGGATCGGTCAATGAGGTTTGAATACGGTCGAGCACCAAGAACAGTTCTGACGGGGGAATCTCCAAAAGATCTCTCTGACCAGCGGGTCTTTCCCTAACTTTCGGGGCACCTGCGAGCCGTAAAACTTGTGAGTCAAGGGACCGGTCACCAAGTTCGTGTTCTACCACAATTTCCCCTTCCTTCTGCATGCTGTACAGGATTCTATTCAGATGGCTTTTCACGTTTTTACCGGCACGGTGCAACGAAGGACAACCCTCTACGTATAGCCTGATGAGCAAACGCTTGGTGAGGGGGCCTTCTTTTTCTATTATCTGGCGCAGAGATGCTCGAACATCAGTGTCAGAAGCTTGACGCGGATCAGGGAAGCCGAATTGCTTCGAATGCTCCACTAAGGGCTTGGAAGTTAGATTCTGTTTAATCTTGTTACGAACGTCCTCATCGGTGTCGCGACCTTCTGCCTGTGCCTTCTCTTCCTCGTCCGCGAGGGATAACGTTTCTTTTACTAAAACGGTTGCATTCGACTCTTGGTTTATCTCACGCTCCTCTTCTCCAAGGGGCCGAATACCGAGTTCCTCGCACGCTTCAACGATTCGGCGTACCGCGCTATCCCTGTCTGCGTAAAACTCCGACTCCCGAATGCGCACGAAGGTCCATCCAGCTCGCTCAAGTTGCCGCTGTCGGGCCATGTCATGGTCGAATCTTTCCGGTCCATGCCACGCTTCGCCATCACATTCTACAGCTAGGCGCCTGTCTAGCCCTTCCAGCACCAGATCGATGCGATAGCCAGCCACCTCAACTTGCGGGCGAAGCTGGTACTTTCTCCTCGAGAGTTCCAGCGCCACGTCGACCTCGAACCAGCTATCGTAGGGGTCAGGCGGTTCGAGGGGCTGCCGGTGTGACCGCTTCGCCTCTCGCTCCAGGCGGTCCAATTCCTCGTAAAGTACCTCCAGGGCTTGCTGGTCACGACTACTGTAGAAGAAGTTCAGAAGGCGCCAGCGCAAATCCTCCCGACTGAGATCGTGCTGCTGTACGCTGTGGAAAAGAAATACCTCATCTCGCGCCCGGCTCATGGCCACGTTGAAGCGCCTTTGGTCGGGAAGCCCCGTGAGGGCCCTGAAACGGTAATTGGGTGCAACGACAAGCGATAAAAAGATCACATCCCGCTGGTCGCCCTGAAAGGTAGCAGGGACTCCGCATCGGAGTTTCCTCTCTTTACGAACTTTAGGCTCGAGCACCTCGGCCAGTTTCTTTTCGATGAGCTCCGCTTGAGCATGCCCTTGAAGGACGATGACTCCCATCGTCTTGCCTTCGTAGGCCTCGCTGTCGAGGCACTCCAGGATCTTCTCAACAATGGCTTCCCCCTCAGCGCGGTTGATGATCCGCTGGCCACTTCCTTCGCAGGCCCCTTGGGGCACAAACAACGCCTCAAGAGGTGGCAGCCTCTTCGGGGGAGGCTGGCGCAATGGGATCAGAGGGGCGTCTGTGTAACACAAATCATTGCTGAAACGAATAATCTCGGGCACGCAGCGGAAATGCTCGCGAAGCGAGATCACGTTGCCGAAAGCTCGTTCGGCGTGGTCATAGAGGCTTGTGTCGGGCCGAAATTCGTCGCGGAATTGAAACTCCCGAAGATGATCACGGGCTAGACGCGCAATGTCCTCTTCGGAGACGCCCACCGCCTCGGGACTATTCTGCTTATCGTCGCCAACAACAATGATGCGCTTTGCCAAAAGAAGCAGAGCCAGTGCCTCAATACCGGCCTGTGATGCCTCATCGACGATGACGGTGTCGAAGACTCCCGGTATTGAGTCCGTCGTTTCCCAGAGCTTATGCAGGGGCATGATCCAGGCCGGTATCCCTGGGATGCATGCCCTCAGATACTGGCGCGCTGATGTCCGGTGCCGATAGGCATATTTGCCCGTTCCTTTTCCGATGCGCGCAACCGCCCTCGTCCAGCTCGTAAGATTTTGTCTCGTTTGCTCGTCCAGCCTCACGAAAAACGCCCGCCAAGCTTTGAGCGCCGCCAGCTCTTCGATTTTCTTCTCGATTTTGCCTTGCAACCGCTGCCTTTTCTCGGCGAGGTCCTTGTAGTGCTCCGGATCTGTTACCTTGCCAAGCCAAGCTCTCGCAGCGGCCCAAGCCCATGCCTGTCCTAGCTGATGCAGGCGATTTTTCCACTCGGGTTGGCCTTGATTCGCTTGGATAAGGTCGACAAGCTCGGGGCACGTCTCTCGGAGGTTGTCGAGGAGCTGCTGATAATCCCGAAAGCGTTTCTTCTCCGTTTTGAGAGCCTCTCGTGTTTTCCACGCGGCGCTCCACCTCGCCGGGTCACGATTCTCGATGGCGTGGGTGAGCTCTGCCATGCAGGGGTGAGCACAGGACTGTGAAAGGCCTCGGATTGCACTGAGCCATGCTTCAAGCGGCGCACGTGCCTGATGTGCCTGGCGTAAAGCCTGTTCAGCTTCGATCAAGCGGCGCCATGTTGCGCGCTTACCGCGTTCTAAGAGGGTTACTCTCTTCTCGATGGGAACGACATCCAGAGCCGCGCGGTCGCAGGTTCTGAAGAGCTCCAAGAGCTGGCAGAGTGCTTTAACCAGGTCAGAAACCTCACCCGCCGCACGCCTAGGGTCGTCGGGTCCAGGGTCTGAAGCTGTGGGCCATACTGCATAAAACCGCTGAACGAGATCCCTTAATTCG
Organism: Desulfosoma caldarium; assembly: GCF_003751385.1. Lineage (NCBI taxonomy): Bacteria > Pseudomonadati > Thermodesulfobacteriota > Syntrophobacteria > Syntrophobacterales > Syntrophobacteraceae > Desulfosoma > Desulfosoma caldarium. The sequence goes on from NZ_RJVA01000009.1 coordinate 39,111, forward strand.
AGGAATGCGAGCAGCATCTCGAGCGACTTGTCCTCGCGAGGTGCCTCTCCGCTAACTCGGCAAAGTTCTTCGATGTAGCGAGTGTTGCGCACGACGCGAGGAGCAAGAACGCCCCAACCTCGCCAGCCACCATTCCTAAAGTGCTCTAGGCGTCGCCGGGTATCCGCCAACAGCTTCCCATTATCGATGTGGGAGGGTATGTCAATTTTCCCGGTGCCTGCGCGATCGCGTGCTACCAGCATCTCTTTAACGAGGTTGGCAGCTTCGCGTCCGAGCCGATCCCAACGGGCATCTTGACCAACGAGCAAGTCTTTTAGGATTTCGCTTGTCAGGTTACCGAGTGTGTAACTGGCTCGTGTCGCCTGTTCTTCGAGTTGATTTAGAAATCTCCTGCAGGCCTCCAAGTTCGCTTCAGAAAACTGCTGAAATGCCCCCAATTGCTCTTCAGCCAGTCCAACGCGCTTGGATTTGGCTTCACTTTCCGCAGCGTTCAGTTTTTCGATCGCTTTCTCGAAATCACGAGGATCGGGAAGAGAGAAAGTCCCGATATCCAGGCGAAGCTCGTTCAAGCGCTCTTCGGTCAACGTGACATGAACGTCGGCAAGGAGCGCGATCTCTTCGGCCTGCAGAGGGCAGCGGCTGTGACCATCAACCAATTGTGGAAACCAGCCGTATGTCTCCGCTTCTTTCTCCAGCCGCCTGGCAATCTGGGCCGCAGTCCCGCTGTAGTCGCCGGGTAGCGTGTGCAAGTGGGTTTCAGCCTCGAGGAACTCGCGCAGTTGCCGGTCAACTTTAGCGCTCTCGCCCTCCAGTTGCCCCAGTTCCCTCTCTAATCGTTCGATTTGGCGCTGAGCCCACTCCTCACCCTTCCATTCATTCTTCCGCGCAAGGATGTCTCGCACGTTATTTTCCAGGAGACGATGCTGGTCGCGGCTCGATCCAAAAGCAGGAACACAGAGATAACGGATCTCTTCAGGCAAAAGATCCCACAGCACCGTCAATGCCTTTGGCGCATGGGCCGTGACAAGGACACGTTCACCTGTGGCCAGGAGATGGCAGATCAGATTGGCAATGGTGTGACTTTTCCCAGTTCCGGGTGGCCCCTTGACGAGCACATAGGGCTTGGTCCTAAGGCGTTCGGCAATCCGTCGCTGCTCGTCGTTTGTCGGGAGAGGGAAATAGAGCCGAGCGTCTGCATCGTCAAACCCAAAATTGGCGTCGGGTTCTCTGTCGGCAAGATCGCTCGATCGTCCCCCTTCACCAACAAAGCGCTTCCACGGTGCCGTCGTGGAAGGCACCGACTTGCCCTGGAAATTCTTCAAAAAACGGCTGATTAGTTCTTCATACGCCGTGGGGCGCCGCTCGCGGAGGACGAATGCAGGTGCATAGATAATTCGAAATGTATCATCCGCCCGTTCAAGGGGCTCCCACGCGTCATCGATGACCTCAGCATCTGCGCTTTTCTTGTTGGCAATGATACGTAGAATCTGCGCGATGCTTGCCTTGTCCCAGGCCCGAACGTCAAGCTCCTTCAACCGATTTTCAAGATCGGTCCCGTCCAGACGGGGCCGGTCTTGGAGTTCCAACATATCCAGTTCAATACGAAACTTCTCAAATGAGGCAGCCGGACCTACTGTAAGGACGCCTTGGGCCGCATCGAGACTAATTTCAGCAGGAGCCGTGAGAAGGTGGCGTTTGACGGTTGAGCCGGTCGAATCGCGCCACTGGAGGAGTCCTACCGACAGCAGCAGCTCGTAGCGCTCCTCGGCTTCCTCGATCCTCCGGCGCATGAAGTCTATGTCTTCGTAGATGCGCTGGACCTCCCGCCAACGGCGCATTTCTTCGGCCCATGGCTGCCATTCCTTCAGGAGATATTCGAGCCAGGCATCCTGTACCTCAGGGTGATCCTCGAGGCGCCGGACCTCTGGAACTTTCTCAGTCAATCTGCGGCGATCTTCGGCGGGTGCATTGGGATCTAAGCTCCCTTTTTCGTCGAGGACGGTGATCTGCGGATTAAGACAGTCAAGAAGGTTCTCCGAGCTCCTATCCAGGTAGTCCTCCGGGCTGTTCTGAAATTTCTGGGGAACCCAGTCCCTAAGCACTATAGGCAGCGATGGAAACGCCGGCTTGGGCTTCTTTTGAACTTGGAGCCACAACTCGGGGACATCCTCCGGCTTGTCTGCGATAAATGCCGACCTGCATGCATCCTTCCACGATTGAGGCAGGTCGCGAGGAAGGTCAGCGAGCCACAGGAGCTTGTCGCCGTTGCCGTAAGCCGTAACACGCTTCCGGCGAAGGGTAGCTGTCTCCCTCAGGAACTCAAGAAGAGCGACCGACTTTGCTTCCGTGTTTGCCAGGTCCAACATGCTATCCTCTCATGCTGTCTAACCGCACCGAGATCGGCCGCGCCGCCGCAGCCGGCGTAGGCTGGAGCGAGCCGTTAACCTCGCCAGCTCCAAAATCGTCCGAATCCACAATTTCAGGTGTGGTAGACGCTCTTTATCGTCCCCCATAGCAGTTAGTCATCTACGCCTAAGCAGAAACCGGTTCATCGATCTCTCATCGACGCGCCGTCTTTCCAAGTGACACAAGTGATTTTTGACGCCTTTCCGATGAAATTTGTTTGGCGAATCTCTAATGATCTCACACTATCTGAGAGGAGCAGTGAGCGATTTGTTGTCAACTTAGAACGCCTCAAACACCACTCCCGCCAGCAACGCTTCAAGGCTCTAAGCCGCAATCAAATTAACTTTTGAACCTAACTCGTGATCTCTCATACGGGAATGGCTTCACCAACTGTAACGAATTCTACTTCTGGGCGCAAGGCTCTCTAGGGTACTTCGTCTACTCTTGGTTGAAACACTCGTTCCAAGCGTGAAGCCTATCTAATCAGATTAAATAGCCCGACATCCTCTTCGAATACTACCAAAACATCTGGATCGCTGGATTGAATTCATTCCCCGCGAACCCAAGGCCCAAAGACCTAACCTCTTCTGACATTTTAACCTAAAGGTAATTCAGGCTTGAGTGTCTTAAGGGTCGTTAGATAGCGCTCTACAAACATCAAGTTTATCATGTGTACACCTCCCTATCTCAGTGGGAAGCAGGCTAACAATGGTTACATGATTACCCCATAATACCTTTTCACGACGGAGGACGTGACGATAAAGGAAAAGCAAGAAGAACCTCCCCCTTTCGCTTTCGTGCGCGCCTTTTTTCATCACGGACGTTTCTGTAATAGAGGGTCGATCGACCCATCTTCAGGTATTGCGCCGCTTCAATGACTGTCGGCCACTTAGTTGCCATCCATCGCCGATTCAAGCCCGTGCACGGGTCGGTGAAGGTACATCGATTAGGACGGGTTATTGTCTCACGTTCTTGCTTTAAAAAGAACGGCTTTGTCAAGCCTGGGTTCTGGATTTTGCGCAGGCCCCGGGGTGATTATTCGGTGGACACCTTGCGACGGTCTTGGGCGACCATCCAAAGCACCGGGCTCATGGGCTGATTGTGGGGTTCAGTCAAGGGCAGGGGCCGACCCTCCACCGGCAACAAGCGGATTCGTCGCAACATGACCGAAGAAGCCCATGGAGCTTTCGGCAGGGGATCGGTGGGTCCTGTTCAAGGATTGACTGCGCCATGGGGATCACGCGGCCCGGATGGTCATGGACAACGTTGCGGGGAGATGGCCATGACGCCTTCACATGGCGGGACGGGGAGGTGTTTTGAGGCAAAGGGCATAGAAAGGTTCGTGGTGAAAATGAGCCCGGGTTTGTCCCTGCTTGCTTTAATGCACGTTTGGCCTGAAAAAGTAAAAAACTTCGGTTAGGATGATACACGGTTCCTGAAACGGTTAGGAGAGGATGACATGGTGGAAAAGGTCATAATTATGGGGGCCGCCGGGCGGGATTTTCACAATTTTAACATTTACTTTCGCGGCAATCCTCGGTACCGCGTCGTGGCTTTTACCGCGGCGCAAATTCCGGACATCGAAGGACGCCATTACCCCCCGGAACTGGCAGGACCCGAATACCCTGCGGGCATCCCCATTTATGCCGAGGAAGACTTGGCGGCGCTCATTCGCGAGCATCGCATCGATCTGGTGGCCTTTTCCTACAGCGACGTGCCCCACGTGGAGGTCATGCACAAGGCGTCGCTGGTTATGGCCGAAGGGGCCGATTTCATCCTGATCGGCGCCACCTACACGATGCTGCGCTCCACCAAGCCCGTCATCGCCGTGTGCGCCGTGCGCACCGGGTGCGGTAAGTCCCAAACGACCCGCAAGGTGTGCGAAATCCTTCGATCCCGCAATGTGCGCGTGGTGGCCGTGCGCCATCCCATGCCCTACGGCGATCTTCGGTCCCAAGTGGTGCAGCGGTTCGCCCGCTACGAGGATTTCGACCGCTTCCGGTGCACCATCGAAGAACGTGAAGAATACGAACCCCTGGTGGAACAGGGCATTACGGTCTACGCCGGGGTGGATTACAAAAAGATTCTCGAAGAAGCGGAAAAGGAAGCGGACGTCATCGTCTGGGACGGAGGAAACAACGACACGCCCTTTTACTTTCCCGACGTCCACATCGTTTTGCTGGACCCACACCGTCCCGGCCATGAACGGCTCTATTACCCCGGGGAGACAAACCTTCGCATGGCGCACATCGCCATCATCAACAAGGTGGACACGGCGTCCGCCGAAGGCATCGAGCTGGTGCGGCAAAACATTCAGGACATCGCCCCCACGGCCGACGTTCTTTTGGCCGAATCGCCCGTGATCGTTTCCGATCCTGAAAATATTCGCAACAAGCGCATCGCCGTGGTGGAAGACGGCCCGACCCTCACCCACGGGGAAATGCCCACCGGAGCCGGCATGATTGCAGCCCGAAAGTATGAAGCCGCCTGCGTTGTGGACCCCAAGCCTTACGCCCGAGGAACTCTTCGAGATACCTACGCCCGTTACCCGCATATCGGACCGGTAGTGCCCGCCATGGGCTACAGCCCACGGCAAATCGCCGATCTTCAAGAAACCCTCAATGCCGTACCCTGCGACCTGGTCCTCTTTGCCACGCCCATTCAGCTCACTCGCGTCGTCTCCCTCAAGCACCCCACCGTGCGCGTGCGCTACGAATACCGCGATCACGGCCGTCCCACTCTGGAAGAGGCCCTCATGCGCCGTCTTCCAAAAATCTTTGGCCGCCATTAAGGCCCAACGAGTTCAAAGAGTCTTGAGACATTCGAAATGCTCTCTTGAGAGCCGCCTTTTGCCATTCCCAAGGACAGGAGAAACCGTGAACCCCGTCTTGACCCCACCTAAACCCGTGCTGCTCGTGGCCCTGGGCGGCAACGCCCTCATTCGCAAAGGGCAAAAGGGAACGATTGACGAACAATTTGCCAATCTTCGCGTGCCCATGCGCCAGATCGCCCAACTCACGGCATCCTTTCGCATCATCATCACCCACGGCAACGGCCCTCAGGTGGGCAACCTCATGCTGCAGCAGGAATGCTGCTCGGACGTGCCCCGCTTGCCCCTGGAAATCCTCGTGGCCCAAACCCAAGGACAAATCGGCTACATGATCGAATCCACCCTGGACAGCGAACTCATGGCCCTGGGCATCGTCACGCAAAAGTGCCTGGTGAGTCTCATCAGTTACGTGGTCGTGGATCCCCAGGACCCTGCCTTTGCCGATCCATCCAAACCCGTGGGTCCTGTATACCCGGAAGAGTTGGTTCCGTCGCTGCCCTTTCCCGTAAAAAAAACGCCTAAAGGCTACCGTCGCGTGGTGGCGTCCCCCAAGCCCTTGACCATTGTGGAACAGAAGGAAATTCGGCACCTCATCGCCATGGACTTTGTGGTCATTTGCTGCGGCGGAGGGGGCATTCCCGTGATACGTGAGGGGCGAGGCTTTTGCGGCGTGGACGCCGTCATTGACAAGGACCTGGCCAGCGCCAAGCTGGCCCGCCAGGTGGGGGTGGACATCTTTTGCATCGCGACCGATGTGCCAGGCGTGAATCTGGATTACGGCACACCTGGGCAACGCTTGCTGACGCGCCTTTCTGTGGACGACGCCCAACAGTTCCTCGCCCAGGGACAGTTTCCTCCAGGATCCATGGGTCCAAAGGTGGAAGCCGCCATCGAATTCGTTCGCGCCACAGGAAAACGGGCCGCCATCGGTCCCATCGAAGACATCGCGGGAACGGTTGCCGGCACTCAGGGTACGCAGCTAACCCTGTAACCTTGACGCGCACCTTTGTCCTTGCAGGCGCCGCTTGACACCCCCCCGCAGTGCACCTGAACCATCGGCGATCTCAAGACCGGGAATTTGCGGGCCACGCCGAAGCCGCGCACACCGCGAGGTGACCGTGTGCCGGCAAAGACAGCCTTGTGACAGCGGGGCCGACCGCCATACGGGATCGCGCCATGTAACGGAAGATATTCAAACGCTGCAAGCCTCGATGTGACATCGCGCCTTTCGGCAATTTCCCAAGACCCTCGCGGGACATTTCATTTCGGTGAGGTGGCTCGTTCCTCCCGGCGCCTCAGGCCCCTTTCCACCGTCACCACAAAGTCCTGCACGTTGGTCAGAAGCGACCGGGCCGTGAGAGAACCCCGGTTGGCCAGTTTTTGCACGGCGAATTCGGACATGTCCACGGTGTAGAAAAAGACGGGCCGCACCGTGCCGTCCTCCAACACCCGATACGACGGCGCCATGTTCCCCGTGGCGATGGCGTGCAGCTGCGTCGCCAGGGCCACAATGGTGGTCGCCCGCCGCACCACGGCTCTCATGCGGTCTTGCGCCGCGTACACATCGGCCACAACTTCCGGAAGCGGGCCGTCGTCTCGAATGGATCCGGCCAGAATCACCGAAATGCCGCGCTTCCAGGCCGCGTGCATGACGCCGTTCGTCACCAGACCCTGCCGCATGGCGGCTTCGAGGGATCCCACGGCCCGCACACGGTTGATGGCATCCAAATGATGATAATGACCCAAAGGCACCAGGCGCTTGGCATAGATTTCTTGCCCCAAAGCGGTGTCAAACATGGCCGCTTCCACATCGTGGACCGCCAAAGCGTTGCCTGCCAGCAGGGCGTGCACGTAACCTCGGTCGATCAGAGCACAAAAGGCGTCGCGAGCGTCCCGGTCAAAAACCAGTGCCGGTCCCAAGACCCACACGATTCGGCCATGATCCCGTTCATAGCTCAAAAGATCGTAGAATTCGTCATAGTCGATGGAAAAAGACGTCTCACGCGTCAGCCGCGTACGAAAACTGAACTTGTCCCCTCGACCCTCCTCATCACAAAAGGCCTCCGCATGCACATAGATGCCATCCTCGCCGTTTTCTCCTCGGCCCAACGCCACCCGATCCCCCACCTGCAGCCGCCGGAATTCCACGGCTTCCAGTTGCCCTTCAGGCCGCTGCACCACGACACAGTCCATGCGCGATTCCCGAAGCAGTTCCCAGCGCCCGGGAGCCACATGGAAATATTCAGGAAAGATGGATGTGGCATGATAGCCTTCGGGAGCCACCCCGGCACGTTCTACGACGGCAAATCGCACCAAAGGCGCATCCCTCAGTGGAGGCGAAGAAAAATCCGGGGGCGTGTACGTCGGAAACCAAAACATGGGCACCTCCTGCACTGCGCGAAATACAAAGGTTCAGATCCACGGCTTGATGTTGTCTAGCACGGGCGTCGGGAAACCTCAACGGCACGCCCCCCACTCTCCGGGCGACATTCCCGCCGCTTCTAGAAACAAGCCTGTGGATGGATGGGATGATTTTTCCAATCCGGGTTCTCCCCAAACCCCTCGCAATTCAAAAAAACCCGGCCCTTTGGGGCCAAAAGCCTACGGGACCCGCAGCAGCACACCTCTTGGCGATTCGGCACCCCCTTTCCGCCATCCTCAAGAATCGAAACCTCAAGGGCCGAAAGCTGCAATAGGCTTTTTTAATGGCCCGATTGACAAAACGGCGCTTCCTCTATAGATTCCGCGCATTCTATGTATTGAAGACATGAATGGCTTGCGGAGCCTTGATCATGGACATTCGCCGATTGGAAGTTTTCTGCCGTGTCGTGGAACTGGGCAGCTTCACCAAAGCCGCCGAGGCCGTGCTTTTGTCACAGCCGACCATTAGCGAACACATCAAGACCCTAGAAGAGATGGTGGGAGAACGGCTTGTGGACCGGCTAGGCCGGGAAGTCGCCCCTACCCCGGCGGGAAAAATTCTTTATCGCTACGCCAAGAAGATCATTCAGATCAAGGAAGAGGCCGTGCAAGCCATGGCAGCGTACCGAGGGGATCTGGCCGGGACGGTGCACGTGGGCGCCAGCACGATTCCGGGCAACTATATCCTTCCCCGGCTCATCGGATCGTTCAAACAACACCACCCGGCGGTCCAGATCAGCGTCTTCATTGGAGCCACCAAAGAGGTGGCCGAAGCCGTCGCCGACGGAAAACAGGAATTGGGCCTGGTGGGATCTCAGTGGAAAGATCGGCGTTTGAGTTTCGAGCGCATCTTCGCCGACGAACTGGTCTTGGCCGTGCCCCGAAACCATCCTTGGGCTTCGTTGCCATCGATCCCTGTGGAGCGGCTGGCCGAGGAACCCTTCATAGCACGGCACCGAGGTTCTGGAACGCGCATGGTCACTTATGAAATTCTGGAAAAGGCGGGGTTCGACACGAGCCGGCTCCGCGTCGTCGCCGAAATGAGCACCACCGAAGCCGTGCGCCAAAGCATCAAGGCAGGAATCGGCATCTCCATCCTTTCCCGCCAGGCCGTGGCCGAAGATGCAGCCCACGGCAGCGTCCGTCTCGTGGCCATCGATGGCGTCACCTTTCACCGGGCCTTTTACCTGGTCAAGCGCCGAGGTCGAGAACCGTCGCCGGTCAGCGAAGCGTTGGAACGGCACCTTAAGGCGCACAATGACCATCCTTTTCCAGAAAAGTTCTAAGGAACCTGGTCGAAAAAGGTTCTTCTTGGCCCTTAGAAATTTCTGCTCAGAAAGCGCCGTCCAAAGGTTCCCGACGGCCGCGATGCCCCGAGCCATGCCTTTTCTCGATACGCCATCAAGAATCTCGTAAGCACGGTTTCTTCATAGACCCATTTCAAAGATTATCTCGAGAAAATAACCCAAAACAGTGTTCTCAGACGCATTGAATTTCTCTATCTACTTTTCATGAAGTATGTGCCTTTCCTATTTGTTTTTCCCTTTTCATTTTTCCTATTTTTGCCGCGAAAAGGTATCGGAAATCACCGTGAGGGGCTCCAGATTTCTTAAACACACTGCGAAGGTGGCAAAAGGAGAAAGCATCGATGGCTGTGAAAAATGTTTTTGCGTCGCGATGGGGTGTGGTTCTCGTGGGAGCAGTGATCGGAATTTTGGCGCCGGTGCTTCAAAAGTTAGGGAATCCAGGCAACATGGGCATTTGTGTGGCCTGCATGGAACGGGATATGGCCGGAGCGTTGGGGCTGCATCGTGCTCAAGTGGTTCAGTACCTGAGGCCCGAAATCATCGGCTTTGTTCTGGGATCCCTGGTGGCCGCTTACCTTTTCAAAGAATTTCGGCCTCGAGCGGGTTCGGCGCCCATTGTGCGCTTCGTGCTCGGGGTTTTTGCCATGATTGGCGCCCTGGTCTTTTTGGGATGCCCGTGGCGAGCCATGCTGCGCCTTGCCGGTGGGGACGGCAATGCCATTCTAGGCCTTGCGGGTCTGGCCTTTGGTGTCTGGATTGGCACCCTCTTTTTGAAATCCGGCTACACACTCGGGCGCACTCAATCGACCTCCGCCACTGTGGGCTGGATTCTTCCCCTAATCATGCTGGGTTTTTTGGTTTTGCTTGTCCTTTTTCCTCAGGTGCCCGGAGAACCCAAAAGTGGCGTGCTTTTCTACAGTGTCAAAGGGCCGGGCGCTATGCACGCTCCTGTGGCCGTCTCTCTCGGCATTGGCCTTTTGGTGGGCTTTTTGGCCCAAAGAAGCCGGTTCTGCACCATGGGCGCCCTGCGGGATCTCATCTTGTTTCGATCCACGCACCTTTTCGGCGGCTTTGTGAGCCTCATCCTTTTTGCTTTTTTAACCAACCTTCTTTTGGGACAGTTCAAGGCGGGGTTCGTGGGCCAGCCCGTGGCCCATACGCAGCATTTTTGGAACTTCGCAGGCATGGCTCTGGCCGGCTTGGCCTTTGCCCTGGCCGGCGGGTGCCCGGGACGTCAGCTCTTTTTGGCCGGCGAAGGTGATGGGGATGCCGCCGTGTTTGTCATAGGCATGCTGGTGGGAGCAGCCTTTTCCCATAACTTCGGATTGGCCAGTTCGCCCCAGGGCATCGGGCCACACGGTATGGCTGCCGTTATTGTGGGCTTTGCCGTATGTCTGTGGATCGGCTTGACCCTGCGAAAGAAGACGGTTTAAGGAGGAAAGATATGGCCACGACGGTGGATGCCAGAGGATTTTCATGCCCGCAGCCCGTGCTCATGACCTTGCAAGCCATCAAGGCGACGCAGCCTGGGGAACTGGTCGTGCTTGTGGACACCGACACGTCCAAGGAAAATGTGATGCGCGCCGCTCAGAGCCAAGGCTATGTGGTGAAAGACGTGAGCCAGGAAGGCGAAGGGTATCGCATTCATATTCAGCGGGGTTGATAACCCGAGAGGCTAACGAATTCATGCTGGGTTTTTTGAAAAAGCTCGTTTTCAAAAAGTCCAAAAAGCCTCAAGGGCCTTTGACCGATCGCGGGCTTCTGGTTTTTGAAAACACCAGCGAAGTCATTCAGGCGGAAAAGCACCTTCGATCCCGCGGCTTCCCCGTGACCGTCAAAGGCCCTCCACCGGAAATTCAAAAGGGATGCGATCTGGTGATTGAGTTTCCCCTTATGGAAAAACTCACCCTCGAACGGGTTCTTGCGGCAGCCGGTCTGCCTCCACTGGCCGTCGTGCCCGTGACCGCCCCGCTTCTGGAACCCGTCAACCTTTTTCACACCAAAGACTACGGCGCTTACCTCATGGTGCGGGCGGCCAACATGAAAATCACCGTGGACAAAAACTCCTGGCGCATCGTGAACATTTCCGGCGGAGGTTGCCCGGATGTGCCCTATCTTGCCGACGCCCTCGTGGGAAAAACCCTGTTTGAGGCGCCTCAGCCCCGGGACCTAGGGCACACCCTGTGCGGTTACGCTCTTCAGTTGGCCTATGAGGAACTTCGGCGCCAATGCTTCTGATCGTCGGAACGGTCCCCAATCCTTCCCTGCCCTTGGTGCACGGCTCGGTGCGTCTGGAAAACGACGCACTTCGTGTCGAAAACCATCGGCTGCCCATCGGCCGAGGCACACCGGCGCTGGCTGCCGCGGCCGCCGTCATACGGCGTCGACGTGGCGGCGAGGAGGTTTTCGTCCTCCTTGCCGGAGACATTGGCCGAGGGGACGGCAGTCGTGCCGTCTATGAGTACCTGGTCAAGAACCTCCGTGTCCTTTCCGTGGATGTTTTGGTTTTTCACTATCTTCAACCCGACGTGGACTGGCACAACAAGGTGCTCTTTGCCGTCGACGATATGCCACGGCGCCCTCGACTCATCGCCGATGCCGGCTACATGTATGCGGCCAAAATGAGTGGGCAGGCAGCAGCCTACGACATCTTCACACCGGATAAGGGGGAATTGGCCTTTCTTGCCGATGAAAAGGCGCCCCACCCCTTTTATACGCGCGGGTTTTTATTGCACGATCACCACTCGGTCGAGGACCTGGTGCACCGCGCCTACACGCATGGAGATGCGGCGCGATGGCTCGTGGTCAAAGGGGAGACGGACCATATTGCCGATTCGGGGCGCATCGTGGCCAACGTGACAGAACCGATCTGGGAACCCATGGAAGCCATCGGCGGCACCGGGGATACTCTGACGGGAATTCTTGCGGCCCTGTGTGCCTCGGGACACGATTTCCTTGACGCTTGCCTCCTGGCTGCTTTAACAAACCGATGGGCTGGACATATTGCACGACCCACGCCCGCAACGCAGATCGCGCAACTCGTGGGTGTTCTTCCCGAAGCCCTGACTGAAGCCCAAAAGGCCATGAAAGGGGAAACCAAGCGTGGCGAAAGATGACGTCGTTCGATTGACCGAAACCGTCACAGGGGCAGGTTGAGCGTCCAAACTGGCTCCGGGGGACCTGGACCGAGCTTTGTGCGGCATGCGTTTTCCCACGGATGAGCACGTCCTGGTGGGATTGGACCGCGCGGACGATGCCGGCGTCTACAAGGTGTCCGACGACCTGGCCCTGATTCAGACGGTGGATTTTTTTACACCCATTGTGGATGACCCCTACTGGTTCGGGCAAATCGCCGCCGCCAATGCTCTGAGCGACGTCTATGCCATGGGAGGCGTGCCCAAAACCGCCATGAACCTGGTGGCCTTTCCTGCCAAAGACATGGGGCTGGAAATCCTTCGAGCCATTATTCAGGGAGGGATCGACAAATTGACGGAAGCCGCCGTGGTGCTCATCGGCGGTCATAGCATCGAAGACAAAGAACTGAAATACGGCCTTTCGGTGACAGGATTCGTTCACCCCCAACGGGTTTTGGTTAAAAAAACGCTGGAACCGGACGATCGCCTTCTTCTGACCAAGCCCCTGGGCACGGGCATCATCAACACGGCCATCAAGGCGAACCTAGCTTCGCCGGCCATCACCGACCAAGTCACCCGCCTCATGGCCACGCTGAATCGCCGCGCTTCGGAAATCATGCTTCGCTTTGATATTCACGCCTGCACGGACGTCACCGGATTCGGGCTGCTCGGGCACCTGGCCGAAATGGTCGAAGGTTCCGGACGCAGCGTGGTGCTGGAGGCTAACCAGGTGCCGATTTTACCGGAGGCCGAGGATTTTGCTTCCATGGGGCTCATTCCGGCCGGAGCTCACAAGAACCGGGAATTTCGTCAATCCATCGTGGTCTTTGATCCCCAGGTGCCCCTCGCCCTTCAGGACATCCTCTTTGACCCGCAAACCTCAGGGGGACTGCTCATCAGCGCCGCACCCACCCACGCAACGGCACTCCTTCAGGCCCTGCACGACCAAGGCATTCCCGCCGCCGTCATCGGGCACGTGGTCAACGATCCCGCCGAACGCATCCACGTCACCCCATAACGGCCTATTTGAAAACGGGTCCATGGCTTAATTTTCGGGAAGGCCATCGGGCGCGGCACGCAGGCGCCCGCTTCGGCGCCCGAAAGCATCGCGGCGCGAGCAAAGTGAGCGCCTTTGGCCAGCGCGTGTTGGGCGGCAACTTCGAGAGATGGGCACGCTCACGTGAAAAGGCGGTCACACTCATCGTGAGTGCGAATCCAAAGCCACATAACCCTATCTGCGCAGATCCACCATGGCCTCACTGCGGGCCGTACCATGGTAATCCTCATCGTTGGTGTCCTTGCGGGAAACCACCTCAGGCCCGAAAATCTTGCCATACAAGTCGATTCCGTAACCGGTCTCAAGCGGTCTCGCTTCCTTGAGCCTGAATGTGCGGGTTCCATCGGGCAGCCTCTCGGCGCGCAGGAAAACGGTGCTGTCTTCTGCCCTTTCGTAAAAGTAACGGGCAAACTCTTGCAAGAAGGTGACATAGGATACCTTGACGTTCTTTTCGAGTAGGGCGCGAACAATTTGTCTGGCAATCTCCGAGCCTTCGCGTTCGTTGGTGGCGGCAAAGGACTCGTTAAACAGGATCAGAGCGTTTGGCTTGAGGTGGTTAACGATGGCGCTCATACGCTTCAGTTCTTCTTCGAACTTGCCGCTCTCCATGGTTTTGTCTTCCTCTCGCCTGAAGTGGGAGAACAAGCCCGTGCACAAGTTGGCCGAGAACGATTCGGCGGCGACGAACATGCCGCTCTGCATCATCAATTGGGCCAGACCGACGCTGCGCAAGAAGGTGGTTTTGCCGCCCCGGTTTGGGCCGGTGATGACCATCAGCGACTTCCCGTTGGCGGAGATATCGTTGCCGACCATCCCCTTGCCCATGGTCAACGCCAGGGCGGGATCGTAGAGACCGGTGCACGAAAAGCGCCGCTCATTCGCGGGAGCGGGCTGGGGAAAGGCAACGGGCTCCCCCAAAGCCGTCAGCTGGTCGTAAAGATTCAGACAGCCCATGTAAAAGGCCAGTTCCCACCGCAGCACGTTGAAGAAACTCTCCACATGTTCGGCGGCCTGGGCAACGGCATTGGCTGCCCGGGCAACGCCCCGATCGCGCAATTCGCCCAGGATGCGTGCCCCCGTGTCGTCGCGAGGATGCAGGGAATAAGAATAGCTCGCCGATCGCGAGGGAAGGATGCGCTGAAACCACCTTCGCTTTGAATCGCGGGGGGTGCAGAGCGTGTGATCGAATATTTCGTTGCCCTTTCCCAGTTGAGCGCGGAGCAAGACACCCTGGGGAAAGCGGAGCATTCGAATGTGCCGCTGGACGATGGTCAGGTATTCGTCGTTGAGTTCCTGCCGAATCATGGCAAAGAACCGGAGAAATCCACGCGACTTAAATGTCGTGGCATTCTCCTCGGCGATCTGCCGCAAGCGATGCAGCAAGTCCAGAGAAGCATCCAGCACCCCCCGGGCACTGCTCAGGATGGAACTGGGGCTGCAATGGCGCGGGGAAATCCACAACCAGTGGTCGCGCTTTCGCTCCAGGAATTCCAAGGGAATTTGGTAGATCTGCCTGGCGACACCACGGTGTGATAGGCAGTCTCGTAGAATCTCCTGGCGGTAGGTGATGGTGCCGATATCGTTCAGGCCGGATAAGACGACCTGCCGTCCGACTTGAAATAAGAACTTATCCCCCTGGGCCATGGCCCCGAATAGTGTGTTCAAGGCCAGGTCTTGCGTCAAGCTTTCCGCGTTGGGCGGTAATGGCTGCGCGACATCGAAATCCCGGTCAGGGTAGAGCAAAAAGACTTTCATCATCGGACCCTCTCCTTGATCTGTTCGTAAGTCAGGTTGTGTTTGCGAGCCAGTGAGAGGGCATAGGCCAAGCCGTCGGCAGGTCGCCGCACGATCTTGAAGGTGCGCGTGCTGGGGTCATGGGAATCCACCAACGCCACCATGCTGACGGTCTTCTCGCTCAGAGAAGCCAATTCATCCAGGAAGGTCACCCAAACGCCCAGGACATCCAAATCCATCAGCCGGCCCATGATTTCCTTGCTCAGAAAGAGCGCGTCCTGAACGGTTGTGGAAGAGAAGATTTCATTCAGAATAATAATGCTGTCTGGAGTGGCCCGAACGAGGATGTCGCGAATGCGGATCAGGTCGTCCTCTAGCTTCCCTCGCAAATGACGGATGTCTTCCTTCCTTTCGAAATGAGTAAAGATGTGGTCAAAGACAAAGAGGCGTGCCTTTCGAGCTGGAACAGGACATCCGAGGCTGGCCAGATAGTGCAATTGCCCAAACATACGGGCGAAGGTGGTTTTGCCCCCCTGATTAGGCCCCGTGACGACGAGGATGCGCTCCGGACCCTGGAGGGAGAAATCGTTGAGCACGATGGCCTGGTCGCTGTCACGCCGAGCATGGGCCAGGGCCAGGTCGAAACCATCGTGGACGTATGTCTCCTTGCCTGTGGCATGGAGTTCGGGGTAACAAAAAGGCAGCCCCTGGCGTTTCAGGTCGGCGATAAAGTCCAGGTAGGCCACATAAAATTGAATCTCGCGGTCAAAGGCCTGGATGGTCTCGTCGAGAAACGGAATGTGCTGCCGACAGAACTGATCCAGCGCGGCAAAGGGTTCGGGGTATAACCTGGCGACGAATTCGAGGATTTTGGCCTCAATGTGACTCATGCCGGATCTTTCCGGAACCTTAGTCAGGTAGTCTCGGGCGTCACTTTGTTTGAACTTCTCGAAGGTTTTCTCCACTTCCGAACTATATTCTCCTTCGCCTTCGTATCGCTTCACTCTGAACTTTCCGCTCTGGATGATCACGCAGTATCGAACCTCGGCGAGAGCCTCTTTGACGTGTTGGCTCTCTGTCGCCAGGGAACGGAAAGCGGGTGATTGAATATAATGCTTCAGATAGTCCCGAAAGGCTGCCAGACCTTGTGATCTCAAGGGGACATGGGTCAGATGACGCGCCAGCTTCGTGACCGTGTCACAATAGACCCTTGCCGCTTCTAGGATCCACCCCTTTTTGTGATAGTCAAAGTCCAGCTCTTCCGCCATGGCCAGATAGCGGCGAACAAGGCTCATTTTTTCCGCACTTGCTTTGATGCCTTCCATGACGGTTTCATTTTCCAGGTCCTGCATCACCACCTGCCTATAGCGGATCGTTTCCGTATCACGGAGGGGGAACCAGAAAAACGGATTCAGGTTGTACTCCTGTTTTGGCTCGGTGATGGCACCAATGACGTGATCCAGGTTCAGGTCGGGGAAGAAATCGGGCTGTTTGGTTGGTTCAAATGGGGGGCCATCTTTGTCACGAAGAATGCTGTTGAAAACCATGATCCTTGTCCTATGGCACATCCGAAAAAAAAGCCTCCACAGAGAATTCCCTTCTCCGTAGAGGCTATCAGCCAGCATGGCGGTTCAGGGTGAGCCTCATCACCTAAATCAATTGTTTTTATTTATTTTCATCTTGTTTTCCGCGGGTGTCAAATCGTTTCTCTTTTCTTCTAAGCGGTTCATGTTTTCACTGTTGGCGTCTTCGCCGCCCAACGGCCGGGTTCAGCCGCACGCGGATCGTGACGGCTGGAAGCGGTTGTTGACCGCTGCTTTGCTTTGGTGATTGGACATTTTGTCTATCACGAATATTTTGACTCATTGCGAAGGTCGACACTCCACAACTAAGCGTCAACTCTGACATCTTGAGAGAGCCATTGGTGTAAGGCCGTCTTCTCGCAGTATGGATCGGGTCATTTGCGAAGTTGCTTGCCAACCACAAAGAACAACGGCACCGAGGCAAGCTGCATCACGACCGAAAAGGTGATGAGCGCGGGCAATGACAGATCGTACAGAATCCCCATCAACGCGCTGCCTAAAAACCAGAACACTCCAAAGCCTGTATTGAAAATTCCATAAGCCGAACCACGTCGTTCTCGTGAGACCATATCCGCAATGGCCGCGCGCAGGATGGATTCTTGTGCGCCCATGCCGACGCCCCATATGGCCATGCCGACCACGGCCAAACGGAAACCGCCCAAGAACACCAGGGGCGCGAAAAATGCCGAGATCAGCGAAACGATCATCAGAATTTGAATGCCAATGCGGTCAAACCAGCGACCAAACAACAGCGCTGCCAGCGCGTCCACCCCCATCGCAATGGCGTAAAGGAGTGGAATCCATGTGTCGGGCACAGACGATGTTTTCCCAAAATGATAGGCGATCAGGGGAAAGTCCACGTAGCCCACCGCCACCAGAGCGACGGCGGCAAGATAAATCCAGTAGGCTCGGGGAAATCCTTGCGCCTGCAACTGGGGTGCTGTCGGTTCCAAATCTTGTGGGTGCGGGTAGAGCCACCGGGCCATGAGCAACACGGATAGGGCGAGTATGGCGGGGATCGCGAGAGCCGCGAACGCAGCGGGGTAACTGTTTTGCCTCGCCATCACCACCGTGACGATGATGGGGCCGGCAACGGCGCCGACTTGATCCATGGCTTCGTGCAGCCCAAAGCCCCAGCCACGCCCCGTAGCCTTGGTCGCGTACGAAAGCATTGCATCACGTGCCGGGGTGCGGAGGGCCTTTCCCATTCGCTCGGTAATCAAGAGTGCAGCGGCCAATTCCCACTGACCAGCCAACGCCAATAGGGGTACGGCGAGCAAATTGAGCGCATACCCGACCAACGTCATTGCCCAATAGCGGCGCGTACGGTCGCTCAAATATCCCGATACCAGGCGCAACCCGTATCCGACGAGTTCTCCAAAGCCCGCCACAAACCCTACGACCGTTCCACTTGCGCCCAACAATGCGAGATAGGGACCCGAGATGCTCCGTGCGCCTTCATACGTTGCGTCAGCGAACAGACTGACAACGCCGAGCAGGATGACGAATCTGATAGCCGTAGCTCTAAAAAGATGCATCGATAACCTCCTCTCATTCGGATTCTAATGCAGTGAGGCGACGAACAATTTGTGTTACGGGTTGGCCGGCGGGTGAGAGGAAGGCTTGAGACGTACCTGAATCGGTGAGAGGCCTTCCATTCCCTCATTCCCGCAGGGGTGTTTTTTAAAAAATCGCCATCGGCACTCCGGCATAACACAAAAGAGGGGCAACAGCCTGTGTTCTTTCCTGGGATCTTTGAAGAATCAGCCCCTTTTCCGCGAACCGTGCGCGGACGTATCCATCCGGGCCGTTGCCACCATTTGAGACACCAACCTTCCTCACCCAGGTCGACGGCGATGGGAGCGTAACCAGAATATCCCTGTTCGGTGCAGCCTCTTCTGGCTTTTAGGGTCCCGGAGCTGTCCAGGCAGAACACATCCATATGTGTCATGTCCCGAAAAGTCATGGACCGATTTCACAAAAAGTTGAGGTCTTTTTTGTTGCCAATTTTTAAGTGCCTGAATCGGGGTTATATGGCCGAGATTTTTCTGGGGGATGTGGTGGTTATAGAGCCGGCGACAGTGAGTCAAGGTTTCTTTTACCTAATTTGAGCGATTCTGGGGCAAGATAGAGGCGACGATCGCCTCTCTGAGCAACGAAGTGTCGATTCTGGCACTCCGATGGCCATCTTTCAGGTACTGACTGTGGAATTTTTTCGTGAAAGAGCTCTGATATTTAGTATGCCGTCAAGTTTATGCGATTTTGGAGACACTTCTCTACTTATAGGTAATTTCTTCGGTGCTGGATTTCCCTTCCCCCCAGCAATATCTGGGCGGCGCCCCGCTTTTGTGCCAAAGCCTCTCGAAATGGAGGGCCTCAAAGGTTGCCGTCGTCACTTTCAGCACCACACGGCGGCCGTGACGCACGATCTTGGCGGCCATGTCCATCACCCTACGGCGCAGCGTGGTGGCATAGCAAACGGGTTCGTCCACCGGCGCGCAGACGTCTTGCTTGAAGCTCTCGTAGAGAAAAAAGGCCACCAGCATCGTGTCGAAGAAGGCGGCATTGGGGCAAAGCGCTTGAAAGGCAGTTGCTCGAAGCCGAAATCCTTCAGCGCTCGATGCACCAGCTCCTCGCTGCCCCGGCCGTGGTAACCGGCGAGGATCCCTTGCCCTTGAAGCCATTGACCGCATCCAGCCTTGGTGAGCGCTGCATCGATGGCCTGTTCCATGCCCAGGTTGGCGACCACCACCGTGTCGGGCCGGGCAAAAGGGCAGCACCATCTGGGCATCTTGATCGAGCGGACGGCAAAACAGCGCTCGAAAAAACGACGTCCACCGACCGCACCGTGTGCCAAGCTCCAGGTATTGCCCGACCTGGCTCCCTTTCTTGTCGAGGCCCCAGGCGGCCTGGTTCCTCTGGCTTTGGGCCACAAATGCCTTGATCGGCTTATACAGTGTGCCATCAAAGATGTCGCCAACGCTCAAATCTTTAAAGCCTCGAAAAGCTTCTTGTGAAAAAGTTCGCTTTCCATGCGGACGATGACGGCCGCGTCGGCTCGATTAGGTTCGCGGATTCTGGCCACCACATGGCATACAAATCGCTTAAATTGATCATTTCAGGTTCGTATGACCGGATGCAAAAAGCAGAGCAAAGAGGAGCGACGCTTTATGCTGTCCGAGTGCATGCGATTGCTAGAAGCCATTACAACTGAGCCAAATTTCTGATGAGATTGTAAGTAAACCAACCATCACCAGTTTCGAACAACTGCGGCCTGACTGTTTGTGCATCCCTTTGGATCCCAATGCCATCAGAAAAAGGCTCGAAGGTAACAATCTTGTTGTAAGCGATGCGGAATCGTTTTACTGAACCGGCAAAGTAAATGTGTTTATTTGTGATACCCAGCAACCCCGTATCTGCATACACGGTTTCAGACGTCTGTACGCGTTCACCTTTAAACGCACCAGTTCGATAATACAGTCCTTTTGCAATACGAATGCTAAAACCTTGAGAACCACCAACATAACGGGTTCTAGTCTTTTCTTCATAGTAATTTACGCCTTGGAACACCCATACGACTTTTTCTGTTTTCTGAAAATTGAACGGTAAGCTTACATCAATTTTTATTCTTTCCGGCAAGGTTCCATTCATGATGTCGCGTAGAACAGCACCCTTTTCCAGCTTTGAATACGCTCCATTCTTATCAAGAATCTCCTCTGGCAATGCAAAGTGCTCCTTTAATTCAATGAGTGCTGATTCTTCTTTCTCGGAAAGTAGTCCGTCGTCAAAAGCAATATTTACGGCCCTTTCCCAGCCAGATACCAGTAGAGATTTCAGAGTATTCTTATCGATAAAACTCATTGAAGCAACGCGCTCAATGGATCTCTCCAATTGATGTAGGTCACCGCCTGCAGCTCCGATTTTGCCGACAAGAGATATAATCTCGGATTTTCCTTTTTCGTGCTGTTGTTCGCACTTTTTGTGTTTTTTCTTCAAAAAACCGGCAGGTTTTCCGCAGTAAATGCATTGTCCCATTATGCATTCTCCTTCTGTTCTTCTGACCTGTCTTAGGACAGTGCGGACCCTAGCAACCCGACCGGGATAGCTATTATCACAAGAATCACCTTTAGCACCAGCGAACTTTGGTCCACCCATAATCCCCCTATGTTCCTGAGGCTGGCACGACCAGCCTTGTGGGCATAACAGAAGTAATGGGTGTCAAGATGTAAGTTTCTATGTCCTCGAGGGTTGTCAGTCCGAGTTGCAGCGGTTCTGTAGGCCCGACGAGAGCGCGATCCTGTGGGGGTGGAATTCCCTGTACGTAAACTCTGGTCGCACCTTTTGTATTTAAGTTATCAGCCGAAGGCAAGGGCGTCCTCGCGAGGGAATGTTCGAAGAAAGGCGTCGCATGCACCTATTTCCCGTCAAGCCGATAGCCATCGCCGACCAGAGTGCCGCTCCATGCTCCGGTCAGGGGTTCAAAGGCTGCTTGAGAGCGTTTGAGCCGGACTCTGAAAAAGGCGACCGTCGGATTGGCCATCACCCAGAGCCAGTTCAGCTAGCCGTTGTTTTCCAGGTGGTTTCGTTAAAAGGATTGACTCTTATGCTGGGGGCCTTGTCTCGAATCGCCACGTTATGGGACCCATTGGCCTTGATGCCCGGTCTTTGACTTTCTCAACGGCCTCGAGGCTGATTCGGAAATTCAGCACCCAGCAGCACAAGCTCTGGACGGTCTTCCAGCTGTTGCCATGGATCCCGCCGATTTCGGCAACTAGGGCTGAGAGGCGGGGCCAAAAACGCTTCGTTTTTTCTCAGGGACAATGCCCTTGCCGGTTTTCCCGCAGGCGGTGCGCTTTGTCTTACAGAGGATGAACCGAACGACGGTCATTGCGATCATCAGCAGCTCGCTGATCCTGCCTCGCCAGATGGGCCAATAGCTGCCGGATTATCTGGCGCAGTGCCAAGGGCGGTGGTCTCTCCAGGTCGGCATCACTTACTTCATAATCCGGAGTGATGGGTCCCTGTTCAGCCACGAAGCTATGACCGGAAATCCATAGTGAGCAGATAAAGAAACACTGGCTTGAACGCCTCAGTTCCCTGGTGGTCACGATCATATGAGCCACGGCCTTTGGTTTCAGCCACCCGAATCCAGTTGGCGGCCTAGGTGCCCTGAAAACGGGGGTGTCCGCAAAAGTCTCCAGCAGACAAAGTCTTCCCGCTCGAAGGCAAACCGGTCACCGGCCAACTGCCGGATATTGAGGCCCAAAACCTTGGAGGCCAGGTGCGGGATTTTGACCCAGGGCAAAATCAGGAAGCGCACGTTGTTAAGCAATCAGGCGAGATTTTTTTTGCGCTGCTTGTGAATCCATTTGATCACCCGGTCGCGGGCCGCCGCTTTCCACGCGGCGGAGCCCCCGCCGAGGCACGCCACCAGACGATCGTCAAGAGAGGGCAGGTCCTTGAGATAGGAACCGACGATCCAGGGTGAGCCCAGATCATGATGGCGGTCGATCAGCAAATCTCAAAATCCTTCCTCCGGACTTCAGCGCACCATCTTAAAGGTCAAAGAGCCGAAAGCGGAGAGCCGACCGGCCAATTCCGTGCTGTCGATAATCTCTGAGCGCCCATCGGCCCGCCGGGGGGAACGGAAGGTTTCCTTGTGCCGGAGCGGCAAGCGAATAAAAAATAAAGGTCTGACCCCATGTCGCTCGTAAAAATCGAAGCGCCTATTCCCGAACTGCGCTGGCTCAAGTACGAAACCACGGCTTCGGGTCTTTCCGTGCGCTTTTTGGAAGCCAAGGACCGACTGTGGCGCGCTGAAATCGCTGCGCCTCTTTCTGCACGGCGAAAAAGCCCAGGACGCGGCGGCAAATCCTCTGTACACGGTGCGTGTTCTAGCGGATCGCCAGGCCTCCCACGGCTTGAAAAAATCCCTTGTGCTGCCCACGCTGGGTATGAGCCCTTGGGCTGGGGCCGCTATGGCTCTTCCCATTCTTGTCTTTTGTTTGTGGTTATCCTATAAATTCAACGACGGGCTGGACCTGACGCTGCGAGGCCAAGGCATCGCTCCCGTGTACCGGGCTCTACAGAACAAGGACCGCTCATGCAGGCTCTTTTTCGGACTTGGCAGCGCCAACGGCTTGGCACCGGGAGATTCCGTAAAGATGTTGGCGCAGGATGGTCGAGTTCTGGGTTTGGCCCAGGTGGAATCGTTAAGCCGCAACCACGCTCAGGCGCGCCTGGATCAGGCGGGGCGCCTTCCTTCAATCCTTTACGCCTCACGCCTATAGGGCACATGTCCGAAAATGTGGCCCCACGCCCGCGCGGGAAGGGCTCCTTCATTGTCGCCATCGACAACCCCCGCAGACTCCCGGGCAGGGTGCACCAGAGCCTTTTTCCCAAAATCCTTGAAACCCTTTGGGGGGGAAACCTCAAACAGAGGAAGCTATGAAGCTGGAAGAGATCATGACGCGCAAACTGGAGTCCATTTCCTCGGACGCCACCGTCTACGAAGCCCTGGAAAAAATGGTGGGCAAACGCATCCGCTCCCTCCTGGTGCGCGCTTCCCATGACGCGGAAACGGATGGCGTGGTCACGGCTCGGGACGTAGTGTTCAAGGTCCTGGTCAAGGGGCTCAATCCCCTCAAGGTCCGTGTGGGCGACATCGCCTGTCGACCTTTGCGATGCGTTTCCAAGGATGAGAGTGTGCAAAACGTGGCCGCCCTGATGGAACAGACCAATGTGGCACGTGTCTTCATCTGCGACCAGGAAAAGATCGTCGGCGTCGTGGCCCTCATGGACATCATGCAAGCCGCACTCATCGACCGGGCGAGGAACGCTCATGTTTAAAAGGTGGCTGCGCGGGTATGACAAGGAAGAGGCCGCCCTGAAGGCCATGCACGAGCATCTGCAGCTGATGTGCATGGCCAACGATGCCCTGGGCGACCTCATTCGCCGCGAGGAAACCTCCCGCGCAGAAACCATCTACGACCTGGAACGCGAAGGAGACATGGCCAGACGCCACGCCCTGTCCATCATTTTTGAAGGCGCGTTCTTGCCATATCTGAGGCCGAGCCTGTGTCGATTCGTGGAATTGGTGGATCAGGCCTTTGATACTTTGGAAGACACCGCACGATTCTTTGAGCGGATTTCCTTGCATGACGCCATCGCCGATGAATGTCGCACCATCACGTCGCTCAACAAGGAGATGTGCGAAATCCTCAGGCTCGCCTTTCAACGGGCCATTCACGGCGAAGACATTCGAGAACAGGTGCTGGCCATTCGCATTTTGGAAAAACGCGTGGACGACCTCAAGGCGGAGATTAACCAAAAAATCCATGACATTCCCGTCGGCGACTTCTGGCAGGGCAAATTCTACGCCGACTTCCTGGACAGCCTCACCACCTTCAGTGACCACATCGAAGATGCCAGTGATGCCCTTTATGTGCTCACCGTGAGCTTCCGCTAGAGCATCCCTGACGGAGCGAGGCGAAAGCCATGTGGAGAATCCTTGGTGGGCTGTTTCTGGGATGGAGTCTGGGGGCCAATCACTCCGCAAACATCTTTGGAACGGCCGTGGCCAGCGGCCTCGTGCGCTTTTCCCAAGCCCTTTGGCTGACCGCCGCCTATGTGGTTTTGGGCGCGGTGATGGAAGGGGCCAAGTGCATGAGCACCTACGGCAAGTTAGCCCTTGTGCATGCCGACACCGCCTTCATCCTCACCCTTTCCACCGCCGTCACCATGACGATGCTGACGCGAGCTGGCGTACCAGCATCCACATCCCAAGCTCTCGTGGGGGCCATTCTGGGATGGTCCATCGTGGAGGCGTCCCCCGATTTTTCCCAGCTGACCAGAATCGTTCTGTGCTGGACTCTGACCCCCATCAGCGCTTCTCTCTCCAGCGCCTTTCTGCATCGAGCTCTGGCAAAGCTCGTCGTGGACAGGATCACATCCTTTTCCGCTCGCAACCGATTTTATTCCGTGGCGGTGCTGCTCACGGGCTGTTACGCCGCCTACGGCTTGGGGGCCAACAGTGTGGCCAACGTCACCGGGATTTATGTCACGTCGGGACTTTTGAACACCAATGTGGGGGCGATCATCGGTGGGCTGAGCATAGCCCTGGGGGTTTTGACCTACAGCGGGCGCGTCATGATGACGGTGGGCAAAGGCATCGTTCCTCTGGATCCCTTTTCGGCCATGGTTGTGGTGTTTGCCGAAGCCGTCACGTTGCATCTATTCACACAGATTGGAGTCCCCGTGTCGTCTTCGCAGGCCGTGGTGGGCGCCATCGTGGGCATAGGAGTTGCCAAGGGTTTGCAGACCATCAACATACGCGTGGTGCTTAAGATTGGCCTCGGGTGGATCTTGACCCCCGTGTGCGCCGGGGCGCTGACCCTGGCCGTTCACGCCCTGCTCATGCTTACCGGAGTGGCTTCATTGAACAGCCTTTTCGCCAAGGCGCTTGCGTTCGTAAGCCAGCTCAATCTTTGGTAACATTTCCAATAGCTTGCAAGGTTTCATCGCGTAGTCAAAGGCTCCCAGTTCCATGCCCTGAAGCCCGGATTCCACGGAGGCATGCCCGGTGAGCAAAATCACTTCCACGAGAGGCCAGCTCTTCTCGATCTCTTGAAGCACTTCAAGGCCGTCCATGCCGGGCATGCGAACATCCAAGATCACCACATCCACGGGGCGCTGCGAGAGTTTTTCCAGGGCTTCTCGTCCTCCAGAGACACCCATGGCTTCCACCTGGCGTTTTTCCAGGCGCCTCATAAGAGTTTCCAGAAAATCGGCTTCGTCGTCCGCGACCAACACGCGGTACGGTGGGCGATTCATGGAACCAGACCTCCTCACACTACGGACGTTTTGCCTTCTTACCCAAAGCTACCCGACGGGGGATGCACCGGGCACGTTCAACGGTAAGGTAACGATAAAGACGGCGCCCAGCACGACCACGGCAACCCCGGCCGCCAAAAGGATCAGAGCCAAGGATCGCGTCTGCAGGAACGGGAAGATACTCTTCCTGAGAATCTTCCATGACCACCAACATCCATGGGCAGTTTGGAGCCAGGTGGCCCCGACGACCATGGTGCGTTGACCGATGTCTTGCGTGATGAGGCGGGTGCCCGCGAACCACGGCAACGCAAGCATGCCCAGATTTTCCATGACGCGGCTGAGAAAACGCGAAGAGGTCTGCAGCACGTTGCGTTGATTGACCAAAAAAGCGTCGCCGAACTCTCCCGCTTGGGCCACCTTGACCATGGACTCAAAAAGATCCGTGTTCATTGTCGCCCTGAGAATCCAAAATTTTTTCTCCTCTCGCCGCATCACCGCAATGACGAAATGCGGAAAATTGCGCACTCCAAGAAAAACATCACTCATATAAATGCCGCGCAGCCGCACCGATTGAAACCATTCCGAATCCTTGTAGTTGATTCCCTTTAGGGCATACGGGCCCGCATAGGCCACGTGGTTGCCTTGGTCGTTAATGACGCCAAGGGCCACGAAATACTTGGAGCGGTGCTGCAAGAGGCCAAAGATTTCGTATAGTTTCTCCTGCGATCGTATCTGTTCAAAGCTGTGCGTATGGGCCACGGTGTAGAGCTGTGAGATGCGCTCTTCAAAGGAGAGATCCAAGGCGTGCCGACGATCCTCCATTAGGGCCCGAAGATGATCCTCCTCTCGACGCGTTTAGGCTTGATCGAACTGATGGTACAGACGGATCCCGACGATAAAGAGCGGCATCAGGGAAAAACTCAACATGGAGGCCAAAAGTTTCAGCCGAAGATTGGCGTACTTGTCTTCCATGGGCGTCCCACGATCGCAGGAGAAGGCTCTCTGAGAACTCCTTGAACCTCATACCCTACCCGGGCAGTGCCGTAATCAAGGTCGGCGTCTGGACCATTTCATACAATTATTGTTTACACATTCGTTATCGATCAAAATAGATAGGGACGACTTCTTTCATGAGGATGTGGCCGATGGATGACGCCCATTGAATGAGTTCTTCCAGGCCTTTCACGTCCACCTCATAGAGTTCGGTATCTTCCTGGCATACGGCCGTCAGGGTGAAGGTTTTGGAGGGCATCAAGGACGCCGTGCCAAAAAGCTCCCCCGGACCTCGAGTTTCAAAGGCGATGCCCACCGCGTCTTCCGGTTGGAATTCTCGAAGGCTCACCACTCCACTGGCCACGATGAAAAATTTTCCCGCCGTTTCCCCGCTCCTGTAGACCACATCCCCCTTTTTGTAGCTTTTCTTCTGCGTCACCTGGGTGATTTTTCCAGTTCTGCATCGCCGAAAACCAAGAAGAAACGGCATGCTTTGAGTTGGTTGATGGTCATCTTGTCTGCCCTCCTTCCGTGAAAGCTTTTAAAGCGGTTTCGTGCCGCTCACTCACCGAACGGGCCCATTGCAAAGCTTGTCCGCAAGGCGCCCTTGGCCTCGAGTGGCAAGGAATCGGCTGCCTGGCTTGGGGCAAGCTTTGCCTTTTCATGAGGCAAGAAACGCACCATTCAAGGAAACTCCAGGATGAGGAGGCGCCCCTGGGCCAGCTCTCGGTCCGCGAACAGGGCCGCGTTTTTGCGCTTCAAGGACCTTGGGCGGCCATAAAGGCCGCCTCGACAAGTCGGGGGCTAACCCTTTGTTCTTTTGACGCAGTGTAAAAGAACCTGACAGTTTTTCATTTTTTTCTCGCCCTCGGTGCGATGGAGGTTGACAAGTTGTGGAATTTCGCCAAATTTGGTCACGTGACTCGGGGACCCCATGACGTAGGCGGCGCAGGGCGTTCAGGAGGCCGTTCACAGAGGGCGTGGACATGAAGGGAAGAGCTCATGCAGAGACGAAGGACGGCAATCAAGGACCAGCGCGAACCGAATAAACAAGATTTTCACCATGATAGCCCTAAAGAAGAGCTCTCCTATCAAGGCTTGGTGGAGCACATTCCCGCCGTGGTCTATTGCGACACCCTCGATGATGAGGACGGCGCCTGTTATATGAGCCCTCAGTTACACTGGATGTTGGCGGATCCGGATTCAGTTCCTGAGCCTTCACAACAATCATGGTCTGCGTGCCTGCATCCCGAAGACAGGGATAGGGTGCTTGCCGAACGACGCCGCGCTCTGAAAGAGGCTCAGCCCCTGTCTTGTGAGTATCGGCTCATCAGCCACGACGGCCAGGTTCGTTGGGTCCTGGACCAAGCCAGGGTGGTGCACGGCACCGATGGCACACGAAAGCTTCACGGCATTCTTCACGACATCACGGAAAGGAAGACCCTCGAACAATCCCAGGTTAACCGGGACGCCATTCTGCAAGCCGTCACCTATGCCGCCGAATACTTTCTTCGGCAGTCCCGTAGCGACGTGCCCATGGAGACGGTTTTGGGCAGACTGGGCGAAGCCACACGGGCAAGTCGCGTCTACGTCTTTGAAAATTCCCTGGCCGAAGACGGCACGCTTCTTACCAGCCAGAAGTATGAATGGGCGGCGAAGGGCATCTCTTCGCAAAAAGGCAATCCCGACTTGGAAAACTTTCCCATCGTGAAAGGTGGGTTTTCCCGATGGCTCGAAACCTTTTTACAAGGCGAACCCATTCACGGCCTCATTGAAGACTTTCCCCCTTCGGAGCGCCCCGTTCTGGAAGCCCAAGGCATCATCTCTTTGGTCGCCGCCCCCATTTTCGTCAACGGAGCCCTTTGGGGGTTTATGGGCTTTGACGACTGTGTCCTTGCGAGGCGATGGACCCCCGCGGAAATCGACGCCTTAAAGACCGCGGCGCATCTTGTGGGTGCCATGGTGCAAAAACAACGCGCCGATGCCATCGTGGATCAGGCTGCACGCCATCTGGAAGAGGAAGTGGCTAGGAAAACGGCGGAACTCAAGGAAGCCAATGCTCGGCTTTACGAAGAACTCAAGCGGCGCCGAGAGGCGCAGGCCCGTTTGGAGGAATCAGAACGACGCTACAGGGAATTGTACGAACGCAGTCGAGACGGCTACGTGCGCACGGACTTTCACGGGGTTATTTTGGAATGCAATCGCCCCTTTGCCCGCATGCTGGGATACGACGATCCCCAAGAAATTCTCGGCGTGGCGTGCCGGGACATGACGCCGCCGCAGCGCTTTGACGCCATTTCGCGAGCCATGCGCCAACAGCTCATGGATCGAGGTTTTTCCGATAAATTTGAAAAACAGCTCATTCGAAAAGACGGCTCCCTTTTGGACGTGGAAGTGCGCATGTATCTGCATCGAAGCCCCGATGGCACGCCCGATTCCATTTGGACTTTCGTTCAGGATTTGAGCGACCGCAAGCTTGCGGAGCAGGAGCGGCTTCGAGCGCAGAAACTGGAATCCTTGGGGCTTCTTGCGGGAGGCATCGCCCACGATTTCAACAACATTCTCGCAGGTATTCTCGGACACATCTCACTCATCAAACACCTCATTGATAACGAAACCAGCACTGGCGATCGTTTGGACCACGTGGAAAAAGCATGCGTCAGAGCCCAGGAACTCACGCGCCAGTTGCTCACCTTTGCCAAGGGCGGCGCGCCCATCAAGAAAACGGGGTCCTTGCAGGATCTGATTCGGGACTGTACGGAGTTTTCCCTGCGAGGCACGCCATCGCAAGCCCGGTTTGATCTTCCTGAGGACTTGTGGCTGGTGGACTACGATGCCACCCAAATCGGTCAGGTCCTTCAAAACCTGGTCATCAACGCTCATCAGGCCATGCCCCACGGAGGCACCGTGACCGTGGAGGCGCAAAACGTTCTTGTGGAAGCGGGTCCGGAGATGCCGTTGCGTCCCGGTCGCTATGTGGCGGTGTCCGTCCAAGATCACGGGGTCGGCATTCCCAAAGAACACATGGAAGCCATTTTCGATCCCTATTTCACCACCAAGAAAAAGGGCAGCGGCCTGGGACTTCCCACGGCCTATTCCATTGTCAAGAGGCACGATGGCCACATGACCGTGCACTCCCACCTCGGCCAAGGAACGCGCGTGACCTTTTACCTTCCGGCATCCCAGAAGGTGACCGATGCGAGCGTCGCCCTCGAAGACCACAAACCTCTCCAGGGCACCGGGCGCATTTTGATCATGGACGATGATCCCATCGTGCGAGATGTGCTTTCGGCCATGCTGCAACATTTGGGCTTTGAGAGCGAGGCGACGGTGGAAGGCATGGAGGCCCTTGCGCGCTACCAGCAGGCCCTGGCCATAGGAAAACCTTTTGATGGCGTCATCTTGGACTTAACGGTGCCGGGAGGCGTCGGCGGTCGGGAAGTCGTCGAAAAGCTGCAGGCCCTGGATCCTCACGTGCGCGCCGTCGCCTCCACTGGTTACTCCAACGACCCGGTCTTGTCCCAGCCCCAAGCCTACGGCTTTCGGGCCGGCATCGCCAAACCTTACCGCATGGAAGATCTAGAAAAGGTGCTGCGCAGGGTGTTGTCGGATGGCCCTAAGCCCGCTAAAACGTAGGGCTGCAGCCTGCGAAACGGCTTAGAACGCCACGGTCGCTTCCACACGAGCCATACTTTTCCATGCGGGCCAAGAGGGTTGGGCGGGAAATACCCAAGAGTCTGGCGGCATGGGTGCGGTTGCCCTTGGTCGTCTCCAAGGCGAGGCGAATCGCCCGCGCACTGAAATCGTCCACGAGGGTATCAAAAAGCCTTTCGGCCACACCGTGCCCCAACTGGTGAAGGATCCATTGGTCCAAGCAGTTCGGTCGCCTCATCGGCTTCCCTGGCCCCTCTGGGCAAATCCACGCCGTTGGGTTCTTCTCCCACCGCCCGCCGCAGGTCGACGCTTTCCAGAGGAAAACCGCAATTGAAAATGAGCGCTTTGCGGATCACGTTGGCCATCTGACGAACGTTTCCCGGCCAATCCATGGTCATCAGGCATTGCACGGCGTCTTGCGTGATTCCGGGATCGGGAACGCCCATTTCCGCGGCACATCGGCTGAGAAAATACTCCGCCAACTGAGGAATATCCTCCCTTCGCACCCGCAAAGGCGGAAGGGTCAGGTTGACCACACTCAACCGGCAATAAAGATCGTCTCGAAAACGCCCTTCGACCACCGCCTCTTCCAGGTTTCTGTTGGTGGCCGGCATGATGCGCACATCCACAGGAATGGGGCGCCGTCCGCCCAGGCGTTCGGTGCTACGCTCCTGAAGCAGCTGCAGAAACTTGGCCTGAATGCTCACGGGCATGTCGCCAATCTCGTCCAGAAACAATGTACCGTGATGAGCCTGTTCCACCTTGCCCATGCGGCGACCCACCGCCCGGTAAAAGCTCCCTTTTCATAGCCGAACAGTTCGCTTTCGTGCAGCGTCTCCGGAATGGCCACAGAATTGATGACCAGAAACGGCCTGGAAGACCTGTGGTTATGCTGGTCGATGGCGCGAGCCACCAGTTCCTTGCCGGTCCCAGACTCACCGCGATTGAGCACCGTGGCGTCGGTGCCGGCCACACGCCCGATGGCCTTATAGACTTCCTGCATGGCGCGGCTTCGGCCGATGTGCGGTCGGCGATGAAGAGCTCAAGGGGGTGTTTCATCTTGTTCACGAGCGTGCGCAGAGGGTTGGCGGGTTCCTGACTGAGCACCTTGCGATATTCGTGGTAGTTGATGGCGGCCATGGGCACCAGAGGGACAAGGGTCACCGCGGCCATGAGGACGATCAATTTGCGCCGAAGAATCCGGTGTCGGTCGGCACTGCTCTCATCCACCTCAAAGCTGAACGTTGTCTTCACGCGGTGAAGCCACCGGTCCCAAAACACGCTTTCACTCCTCGACGGACCGCTATAAAAACACCGCGCCGGACCGCAAGCGACCTTCTTCCAGTGCCTCTTTCACCGCATCCAGGATCGCCATCACGTCGTCATAGACCGTGACCTTTTTCTACACCAGATAATTGTAATATTCCTGTTCCACTCCCCCACAGACCACCAGGTCCGTCCCTTCCGAAAGAATGAGCTGACACAGATGGTCTGCGGAAGCCTGGGGCATGACCACGGTGCGTTCGTTCAGTAAACGGCCGTCCGGTCCCTGCGCGCCGACCCAGACCTCGGAGACCAAGTCAAACCGCGGAGCCACCTCCATGCCGTGAAGGGGGAATAATCACCTGGGCCATGCTAGGAACCTTCCTCCTTAGACGCGGCCTCGGTGGACGCCGCCAACAACAACCCGTAGTGCTTCACCTTGCGCCACAACGTGGACCGGCCCCAGCCCAAAATTTCCACCGCTCGACGGCGCTTTTCCTTGGCCTTGATGAGCGCTTCCACGATGAGGCGCCGCTCCAGTTCGCGCTCTTCTCTTCATAAAGCATCTCACCAGGAACCTTTTGTACGGCAGGGGCCGACTCCCAGGTCTGCGAAAGGTCCGTGATGATCTTGACGCGCGTTTCGGTGGTATACGACGGCAAATGATGCACCTGAATGGTGTCTTCCCGACACACGTTCACCGCATACTCCACAATGTTCTTGAGCTCGCGCACGTTTCCCGGATAGGGATATTCCATAAGGCAGCGCAGCGCCTCCGTGGAAAATCCCTTAATCTGCTTGTGAAAATCCGACACAAAGGCGGCAAGAAAATGATCTGGCAATAGCCGAACATCTTCCCCCCGTTCTCGAAGCGGCGGAATGTGCACGCGCACCACGTTCAATCGATACAGCAGATCCTGGCGAAATGTGCCTTCCCGCACCATGGCCTGAAGATCCCTGTGGGTGGTCGCAATGATGCGCACATCCACGCGCATGCCTTTGGTGGATCCCAAGGGATAGATGACATGATCGTCCAAAAAGGTGAGCAGTTTGAGCTGAAGGGGCTAGGGAAGGTCCCCGATCTCGGCAAGGAACAACGTGCCGTTGTGTGCCAGGCGAAATCGGCCCGGCTTGGTTTCCACGGCCCCCGCAAAAGCCCCTTTCTGGTGGCCGAACAGTTCGGATTCCAAAAGGGTCTCGGGCAGAGCGCCGCAGTTGACCTTCACGAAAGGCCCTTTGGCTCGGCTTGACAACTGATGGATGGCTTTGGCGAGAAGATCCTTGCCCGTGCCCGTCTCTCCGGTGATGAGCACCAAAGGGTCCATCTGGGCGATTCCCGGAAGGATGGCAAAAAGGCGCACCATAGCCGGGCTTCTTCCGATGATGCGGTGGAATCGGTATGCTTGCCCTGAGCGCGATTCCAATTCCTGAAACGGCCGAAGATCTTCTAGAACCTCCATGAAGCCGGCCACCTTTCCCTGGAGATCCCTCAAGACCACATCGCTGATGCGCACGGGAACCCGCCGGCGATCCCTGTTGATCAGGTCCCCTTCTCGGCACTGCGCCCCACCTTCCCACGAAGGTTGCATCGGCGGGCATTCCAGAAGGCAGAGGTTGCTGCGCATCGCATGGCGGCATGGAAGTCCTGGCGCTTCCGCGTGGCTCAGCCCCGTGAGCACCTCTGCCGCTCCATTAAGGACAAGCACCCTGCGCTTTGGGGACAAAAAACCACGGCATCAGGAAGGTCGTTAAAGGCCGCGTCGCATTCGATGGGCTGGTCAAAGAGTCCGGTCATGAGCGGGGAAACCGTAGGGGCTATATGTCCCTTCCTCTCGTGTGTTCCAAGGACGCTGTCTTCGTCCCGTCAACCATACTTCTCGTTCCACGAGGAGGCAACTGGCACCCTGCTCGGCTTCCCACCTTTCAGCCCGCCGCTAATGGGCGCCGGCTCCAAAAATGCCCGAAGCCGCCAGCAAGAGAGCAGCCACTTCCACAAAGACGATGACGAGAAACGCGGTATCCTTCTGACGCACATACGCCGGAATTAAGGTGATAAAACCGATGATGGTCATGGCTCCCAAAAGAGCGATGCCCAAAAAGTTGAGATAGTCGCCCTTGCCCAGCAGCGGAACCCAACCCCAGCCGTGAGGGGCGCCGGATTTTTCCATAAATTCCCCCACAGGAAGGTGCCACAGATGCGGCAACTGATTCAACGGAATATGCGGACCCATCAACCCGGCGACGTAAATCACATAGGTTACCATCATGATCAAAATACTGGCCCAACATCCGTAAAAGAGAAGATCGGCATAAAGCAGCTGCTCAGGAGATGCCTTTGCACTATCTCTAGTCACCATGGTGCACCTCTCGTTTCTTTATCGCTTTAAGATATCGTGGTCCTCAAAGACGCTAGCCGATGCCCAAGCCCTTTAGCAGCGCTTTGATGCCGGAAAATAACAGCACGCCAATGACCAGATAGCGAATAACCTTCGGTTTCGCCACGGCCAGAATGCGCACGCCCACGAAGGATCCCAGCATCAAACCCACAATGGAGGGAATGGCCATGAGCGGAATGACACAGCCCTTGTTGAGGTACACCCAGGCGGCAGAAGTGTCCGTGATGGACAGAAGGAACTTGCTGGTCCCGACGGCCACCTTTAGCGGGGCGCCCATGAGCAGGTTGAGCACCGGGACGTTGGCCCATCCCGCTCCGAGCCCGAACATACCGGCCATGATGCCGATGAGGATGAAAAGAATCAGGCCGGGAAGCGTCCGATGGGTTTTCCACTCCACCACCTCCCGCGTCGATTCTTCGTAATAGACCCCGTTCATCCCCAGCGCTCGCCCGACGGCGTCTTGCGCTTTGACCTGAGGCCGTTCCACATTCTTGGATGCGGCCAAGAGGATGGCAATGAAGACGATGGTGGCGCCCAGGCAGATTTGCACCACATTGGTCGGCAGCGCCAACCCGAGAAAGGCTCCGGCGATGGCGCAGACGGAAGCAATCAAGGCCACGGGCAGAGCAAGGCGCAAGTTGGCCAGGTTTCGGCGCAAAAGTCCGGGCCCTGCGGCCAGCGCTCCGGCCAGAGCCACAAGAAGCCCGGCGCCGCGCACAAAGTCCAAATGAAACGGAAAAAAGCCGCTCACCAGGGGCACATACAAGACGCCGCCGCCCACACCGGCCAACACCGCGATGATGCCGAGA
The DNA here is from genome assembly GCF_003751385.1 of Desulfosoma caldarium. Lineage (NCBI taxonomy): Bacteria > Pseudomonadati > Thermodesulfobacteriota > Syntrophobacteria > Syntrophobacterales > Syntrophobacteraceae > Desulfosoma > Desulfosoma caldarium. Next base: position 73,530 of record NZ_RJVA01000009.1, read on the forward strand.
ATAAAGCAAAAGAATAAGAGAACCACAGGCCAGAACCACCACGGCTTGTTGGCTTCAGGCAAAGCCGCCTGCGCCTCTGAAGCCAGAGCCCACGCGGGAGTCGCCATCACACCCGCCAAGGCCACCCAAAAAAACACACCAACCCTCGCTCGCAGTCTTCTCACCATGCCCTACCCCCATATGTGCTGAGATCCGCGCTACTCGTGAAGGATTGCACAAAGCGTCGTCATTTTAACCAGTCGCATGTTTGGAGTCAAACGGAAATGTCCCCAGGTTTGAAAATGACAGCAGCCAAAGGAGGCAGGTTGATGACAAGCGAGTACGGTCGGCCGTGGTAAGGTACATCTTCGGCATTCACGCCCCCCAAATTGCCCTGGCCGCTTCCACCGTAAACGGAAGCGTCGCTGTTAAGCACCTCGTGCCAAAAACCGCCAAAGGGCACGCCGATACGGTAGGGAAACCGAGGCACAGGCGTGAAATTCAGAGCGCACACGAGAACGTCTTCCTCTTTTTTACCGCGCCGCAAAAACACCAGAGTGCTCTGCTCGCTGTCGTTGCAGTCGATCCACTCAAACCCTTGCGGTTCATTGTCCAGCTCATACAGGGCGGGTTCGCGGCACACAAGGCGGTTCAGGTCTCGCACCCACTGCCGAAGGCCGCGGTGGGTGTCGTGGTCCAGAAGAGCCCAATCCAGCTGGGCGTCGTGGTTCCACTCGTTCCATTGGCCGAATTCCGAACCCATAAAAAGCAACTTTTTGCCCGGATGGCTGTACATGTAGCCGTAGAGCAGCCTCAGGTTGGCAAACTTTTGCCACAGGTCCCCCGGCATTTTGCCCAACATGGAACCTTTACCGTGGACCACTTCGTCGTGGGAAAAAGGCAGAATGAAATTTTCGGAATAGGCGTAGAGCAGGCTGAAGGTCAGAAGGTTGTGGTGGTATTTTCGATGGACAGGATCCTTGCACATGTAGAGCAGAGTGTCGTGCATCCAGCCCATGTTCCATTTGAATCCGAACCCAAGGCCGCCCAGGTAAGTGGGACGCGACACCATGGGCCAGGCCGTGGATTCTTCCGCAACGGTCACGGTGTCGGGGTGTTCCCGGTAGACCATTTCGTTGAACCGGCGCAGAAACGCAATGGCTTCCAGGTTTTCATTGCCGCCGTAGCGGTTGGGAATCCATTCGCCGTCGCGGCGGGAATAATCGAGATAAAGCATGGAGGCCACAGCATCTACACGCAAACCGTCCACGTGGTAGACGTCGAGCCAAAACAGGGCGCTGGAGATGAGAAAATTAAGAACCTCGTTGCGCCCGTAGTTGTAGATGAAGGATTTCCAATCGTTATGAAAGCCTTGCCTGGGATCGGCGTGTTCATAAAGGTGCGTGCCGTCAAAGAAGCCCAAGCCGTGTTCGTCCGTGGGAAAGTGGGCGGGCACCCAATCCACGATGACCCCGATGCCGTGCTGATGCAGCGTATCCACAAAAAACATGAAATCCTGCGGCGTGCCAAAGCGGCTGGTGGCGGCAAAATACCCCGTGGTTTGATAACCCCACGATCCGTCAAAGGGGTGTTCGGTCACGGGCAGCAGCTCCACGTGCGTGAAACCCATATCCTGCACATAGGCGGCCAGGCGCGGAGCCAGTTCGCGATAGGTGAGCCATCGGTTGTCTTCCTCCACAACCCGCATCCAAGATCCCAGGTGCACTTCGTAAATGGTCATGGGAGAAGAGCGCGTGTTGCGTTCCCGTCGAGACTGCATCCACGCTTTGTCTTGCCAGGCGTAGCCGCCAAGGTCCCAGACGATGGAAGCCGTTCCCGGCCGTTTTTCCGAAAAAAAGGCAAAAGGGTCCGCTTTGAGCACCCGGTAGCTGTTGATTCGGGACGTGATGGCATATTTGTAGGTCGCCCCCACGCCAATGCCGGGCACGAACCCTCTCCAGATGCCCGTATCCTGAAAAGGTTCCAGAGGATGGGAGGCTTCGTTCCAGTCGTTAAAGTCCCCGACAACCGAGACCTTTTCCGCATTAGGCGCCCACACGGCAAAATGCACGCCGTCTTCACCGTTCAGGCGACACGGGTGCGCCCCCATCTTCTCCCAAGCTCGGTAATAACTGCCCTGTTTCCAGAGATACACATCAAAGTCGCTGAAAAAACGCCACACGCCTTCACTCACAACCTGTTCCCCTTCCCGCGCGATTTTTTCACCCCGAGGCCTCTTGGCCGCATTCTGCAGGCCCGGCGCTCGCCACGACGGCCATCCCCCTTGAGCGCCCCCCCCGCATGGAGCCTTGTCCGATCGTGGAATCAAAGGGAGCCGCGAACGGCACGATACGCGGCATCGCAAGGGTCCCGCCGTATGAATCCATGAACCCTCGCTCGAACACATGCCCTGAGAGACTTATCTAAACAAACGCCAAGGGCAAAAAGAAAGAGCGTGATTTTTTGGGGTTTGCTCAGGATGCCTTCTCCAACTCATCCTGCGCCCAACTCAAGGCTGCCGACACGGACGGAAATCCGATGGTGCTCACCAGCAGCAGCAGCGCGTGCACAATTTCCTCAGGACTTGCGCCTGCGCGGAGCGCTCGGCGCGTGTGACTATGGACGGCGCCTTCGGAACGAATGGCGGCGGCGGCGGCCAGTTGCACCAGATGGGCGGTCTTGTGGTCCAGAGGCCCTTCGCGTCGTACGGCGACGCCCAGGGCATCCAGAGCAGCCATGACGCCCGGATGTTTTTCCCGAACTACAGCGTACCAGCGAGGCAATTGTTCTTCGGCCATGGTGGTTCCTCCCCCTGTATGCCTTGTGAATGGCTTAGGCCCCGCCAACACGATGCCCACACCCCTCGGGGCCCTCTTGTTTTTTTACCTTACCTTGGGCCGCCTTGTGAGACAAGGTGCCCTGAACGGGCAGTGTGTTCTAGCGTTTACATGAAATACAAAAGCCTTTATAGAGAATTGTCGGGCCCAGGGCAGCCCGCCTCGCGCCAAAGGGCAGGCGCCAGAAGGGCATTAGACCGCTTTTTGCACGATGCCAAGGAGAGCCCATGGACAGGAAACCGCGCCAAGCCATGGTGGAACGCAAAACGCAGGAAACCGCCATTGCCGTCAAAATCCTTCTAGACGGCACGGGAACGGCCGAGGTGGACACGGGCCTTCCCTTTTTCGACCACATGCTCACCCTGTGGGCCGTCCACGGTCTCTTCGATATCACCCTTCGAGCCCAAGGGGATCTGGACGTAGACGGCCATCACACCGTAGAAGACGTGGGCATCTGCCTCGGTCAGGCCCTTTCCAAGGCTCTCGGGGATCGCAAGGGCCTGCAACGCTACGGCACCGCCTGCGTTCCCATGGATGAGGCCCTGGCTCAGGTGAGTCTGGATCTGTCCAACCGCCCTTACCTGGTGTGCCGTTTGCCGGCCATGGCCGAGCGGGTCGGCACCTTTGAGACGGAACTGGTGCCCGAATTCTTTCGCGCCCTGTGCCACCACGGCGGTCTGACGCTGCACATCGCCGTCCCCTACGGCGACAACACCCATCACATCCTGGAAGCGGTCTTCAAAGCCTTTGGCCGAGCCCTGGACGAAGCCACGGCACTGGACCCGCGTCGCTTAACCGTCCCCAGTTCCAAGGGTGTGCTGTAGCGACATGGGGTCAGACCTTTACTTTTTAGCCGCAGGTCCGAAAAGTGGACTCCCGCTCGTGTGGGCGTGACGACGGGGGCGGCACGATATGGACTCGCGCCTACGGGGGAGTGACCGCTCGGGGTGAGGCAGGCTGAAGACCGGCGCACGCGACCCAAAACTTTACCCGGCACGCGTGTGCCGATCAAAGAACGTATTGGAAAGGTTTTGGACTGAAGGTGCCAACCACCCTGTTGATGACCTATCGGTCGATACCCGCAAATGGATCAAATGGTTAGCGGCGCGTTTCGGACTGCCTTGGTGCCTCCGCCGAGACATGGATCAGGCCGGCCGTCGGGTCTTCTTTGAAATCAGAGCCGACATACCCACCGTCTGGGCCGGTGCCATCTGCAGCCCAACGCAAGGAAGATTCAACTTAGTCCGGGGAGGGGGGCTATAATGAGCGCATCCCTAAGAAAACATCGGTCCCAGAACCCCGATGCAGGCAGTGAAAAAACGGGAGCGAAAATGGCATCAACTTTTTGTTACATCGGTTCATAACTTTACGGGACTGGACAAAATCGCCGTCCGTTGGCATGGAACCCTGGGTAGCAAACGCCAGCACGGAAAAATGACCTTCAAAAAAGCGGGCGCCAACCTCCGCCGGGCAATAGTTGATGGATTTGGGATTCCAGCGCCCCATTGACCCCTTGACTTCTCATGCTCCATAGGCTATACACTGGAGCTCGCTGACGCGGGGTGGAGCAGTTAGGTAGCTCGTCGGGCTCATAACCCGAAGGTCGGAGGTTCAAATCCTCCCCCCGCTACCAGAAAACAGAGGACGCAGCCATACGGCCTGCGTCCTTTTTTGTTTTCTTTATTTTTGTGTTGACGAAGACGAGCTGCCCTCCGATAGAAGGCTCGACGGGATATGTTTAAAGGGTTCGCCTTCACAATAGAGAAAAGTTTACCAGAAAAACAGTGACATCAAGAGAGGAAAATCATTCCATGGATGCGCTGGACCATGGACTCTCCGAAGCGTTTCAAGAAGCCCTTGAGATGGCTTTTTCTCTCCATCGCCGACAGTTTCGAAAGGGGACCCGGGTCCCCTACGTTTCCCATCTGTTGGCGGTGGCGGCCATGGTGCTGGAAAACGGCGGGGACGAAGCGAGCGCTATCGCGGCTCTGTTGCATGACGCCGCCGAAGATCAAGGTGGGCAAGCCACCCTGGAAGCCATTCGTCGCCGGTTCGGCGACCGCGTGGCGGATCTCGTCCGGTCCTGCTCGGATTGCCTTGAATCCCCCAAACCTCCCTGGCAGGAACGCAAAGAAGCTTACCTGGAACACCTGAAAACGGCATCGGACGACGCAGTCCTCATCAGCCTGGCAGATAAGGTCCATAACGCCGGCACCATTGTGGCCGATTTGGAACGGGAAGGTCCCGGCGTGTGGGATCGCTTTCAGGCCGGCAAACTGGGCACTCTCTGGTATTATAAAGCGCTTGTCCGCTGCTTTCGTCGCCGTGGCCTGTATCCTCAACTGGTCCGCCAATTGGACCGTCTGGTCGAGCGGCTTCGGCAATTGGCCGCTCGCGTCACCGTGCTGGGCATTCCCTTTGACGCCAATGCATCGTACCGGCGAGGTCCTGCCCTGGCGCCGGCGCGCCTTCGTGAAGCGCTTTATTTAGGATCCACGAACCTGACGGCCGAATCAGGACTGGATTTGGGCGCAAGCGATGAATGGACCGACGCGGGCGACCTTTCCTTTTCTCGCTTGGACGGTATCGTTGGCACGGATGGCATGGTCACCAAGGTCCAAGAGGCCGTGGAAAAGATTCTCAGGACCGGAAGTGCCGTGCTCGCCGTGGGAGGCGACCACTCCATCACCGTCCCTGTGGTGCGCGCCCTAGCGGCTCACCACGGCCCCTTGAACATCCTAGACCTGGATGCGCACCCGGACCTTTATCCTGCTCTGGACGGAAACCCCATGAGCCACGGATCCGCGTTTACGCGCATCCTCGAAGAAGGCCTGGCTCAGAGGCTTGTTCAGGTGGGTATTCGGACCATGAACGAAACACAGAGGAAGGTGGCCGAACGCTTCGGCGTGGAAATTCTGCCCATGGATCGCTGGACCGGGGAGTGTCGTTTTCGATTCGACGGTCCCGTGTATGTTTCCCTGGACGTGGACTGCCTGGATCCAGCCCATGCACCGGGCGTCTCCCATCAAGAACCCGGAGGCCTTTCCCCCCGCGACGTGATCCGCATCATTCATGGGTTGGAAGGGCGGCTGGTGGGAGCCGATCTAGTGGAAATCAACCCCGAACGGGATGCGTCGGGCGTAACGGCCGCCCTGGGGGCGAAGCTCCTGAAAGAACTCCTCGCCCGTTTACTTGCCCCTAAGGCGGTGCCATGAGCCGCCGTCCAGATCCCTTACTGGAAGAATTCTTGGATTCCGCCCGGTCCCTCTCCCATCTGTGCAGGGACACCATTGCTCATCAGCGGGATTCCGACACCGCGGGGAATGCCTTTGAGGAAAACGTGGAGGGCTGGGTGTCCACCTGGTATCCCATGCGGTATCCCGTGACCGGCCGACCTTAAGGTGAATTGGAGTGGGCCCACACGTTTCACGAGCCTCAGAAACGCACCCTGGAGGCCATGCACCGCTAGCCCCTTTGGGGAACATGCAGGCACAAAAAGCAGGCCGTGGCTATCGGGCTGCTCAACGTCTACGGCGACGCCACCCCTTTGACTGACTGCAGGGGCTGATCTTCCGAGACGCCACATGCGAGCACCTGGCCTGGGTCAATTGTTTTGGTATCCTCGGTCGAGGGGATCATGCATGGCACGATCAGTTCCGCTCCGCTGCGGTTGGCGCTCTCAGAATGTCAGCCAGCCTGCTGCCGCCCATCCCTCGACCATGGGAGGGCACAGCCGGTTCGGAACGGATTGAAGAATCACCACCTTTCTTGGCGTAGCCATCGGGCACTTATCGGCAGCTCTCGGCCGCATCCTCCCTCAGCCGACGGGCTGTGCGCCCCGGCGCATCGTTTCCAAGGGACAGGATCCATCGCTTTGCCTCTTCACAAGAAGTGGAAGCCTTTCTGCCCATAGGCACCTTCCAGAAAAAATCACCGGCATGACCGTTCCCCTTGCTTTTAGTAGCCGCACATCCGAGAATACGAAATTCGTCGTCAGTGCCATCCATCAAAATCTACCCCCGATGTCTCATGCTCTTTTGAAGCGGCATTGAATTTGTTAAAAGGTCCTAGGGATGTTCTTGAGATTTGTGAAAGCCGCACATCATCAATCCGACAGGGGCTAGGAGGAAAACATGGACCAGCCGGTGGAACATTACTGGGAACTTCGGTTGAAGCGGGTTCAGGAAGCTTTGGAAAAGAACAACTTTTCCGTCGTCCTGGCAAAGAACGCTCAGGACGCCAAACGAATCGTGCTCGAAGATATTGTGCCTTCACTATCCGTGAAATCCGTCTCCTGGGGAGGATCCATGACCTTTGTGGCCACGGGCCTCTACGAAGCCATGAAAAGCCGCACGGATCTGGAAATCCTCGACACGTACGAAAAAGGCCTGGCCTTTGAGGACATGCTGGAACGCCGCCGTCGTTCCCTTCTGGTGGACCTCTTTTTTACGGGAACCAACGCCATCACGGAAGACGGCCAGTTGGTCAATTTGGACATGATCGGCAACCGTGTGGCGGCCATCACCTTTGGACCCCGCCATGTGGTCTTGCTGGTGGGGCGCAACAAGGTGGTGCCGGATCTGGAATCGGCCATGATACGCATCAAGGAGTACGCCGCTCCCACCAACGTGATGCGCCTGGACAAGAAAACCCCTTGTTTTCACACGGGCCGATGTGACGACTGCTCCAGCCCCGACAGAATCTGCAATCACTGGACAATTACAGAAAAATCCTATCCCAAAGGGCGCATTTGCGTGGTGCTCATCAATGAAGACCTGGGACTCTAAGGAGCACACGACAATGAAAAAGCACAGCTGTGACGTGGCCATTCTTGGAACCGGTCCGGCCGGATTACAGGCCGCCATTCATGCCGCCCGAAAAAAGGTCTCCGTCGCCGTGGTGGGGAAAGTGACCAAGAGCAGCGCTTATCGGGCGCATGTGGAAAACTTTTGTTGCATTCCCCACGCCACCGGAGAAGATCTGCTAGCTCAGGGACGCCACCAGGCGGAAAAGTTCGGCGCCGTCTTCTTTGACCAAGACGTCGTCCAAGCCCGACGGGTGGACGGCCACTTCGAGCTGGACCTGGAAGGTGGGGACCGCATCGAGGCCAAGGCCTTGATCTTAGCGATGGGGATTTCGAGAAAAAAACTGGGAGTGCCCGGGGAGCGCGAATTGCTGGGCAAAGGGGTTAGTTATTGCGTGGAGTGTGACGCCAATTTTTTTCGAGGGGCTCCGGTGGCTGTCGTGGGTTGTGAAAGCGCTGCTGTCTCGGGTGCCCTCACCCTGCTCTTTTATACAGACCACGTGCACCTCATCTGCGAAGCCCTTCAGGTGGCCGACAATCTTGTCGAAAAACTTCGCCACAGCGCTGTCAAACTGCATGAAGGCCGTAAGGTGCTGGAAATTGTTGGCTCGAGCGCCGTGGAAGCCGTCGTGTTGGACGACGGCACTCGCATTCCGGTTCAGGGTGTCTTCATTGAGCGAGGGGCCAAGGGCGCCTTGGAAATTGCCACCGCTTTGGGCGTTAGCCTGGATACCGAATCCTTTCAATATGTGGTGACCAACAAGAAACAGGAAACCAACATTCCTGGAGTCTATGCCGCCGGGGACATCTGCGGTCCGCCATGGCAGATTGCCAAGGCCGTCGGAGAGGGCTGCGTGGCCGGGCTGGAAGCTGCCGATTTCGTGCGAAAACTCTCGTAAAAAAGAAAAATCCGGCTTCACATAGAGGCAAAAAGGCGAGCTGCGCCCTGTATATCGCCCGGTGCCGGAAAAGATAAGACCATTGTCGATCTTTCCTTTCGATCAAAATTCCAGGCCTCACCGGCCCTCGGCTCTGTCGTGGAAACGAAGCCCACAAAGCATCCGGCACGAAGCGCCGACCCTATGATGACTCATCGGGCAACGGAGCAAAGCGGCCGCGCAGAGCCACAAGCAGGACACACACCTTCGTCAGACGCTGGGGAGCGCCTGTTTTGAGAGGACAGGGCGGCAACAAGCCAAGGCTTCCAGGCCCGGCGCTTTCAAGGGGAATTTCCATCCCTTAGCTGCTCGACGAGGACGCTCTTGGGCTTTATGCGACAAGAGCCCATCGAACCGTGATAAGGCGTCTCATTCTGCGCCGCTCCTCCTAAAGGCCCTTACGCTCGCGGCATCAAAGCCCCGGGTGGACTCCTGTTCAGATGGGCTATTCAGCGAAGCCGTCGGAGGGCGATGCCGCCAGAGCGGCTCGAAGGCGCTCCTCACCCCGCTTGCTCAAAGACGTTACCAGCACGGTGCCGCCCACTTTTTTCAGGGTCTCCGTCAGTTCTCGAATCTTGGCATGTCGCACGACCACGACCAAAGCCCACGTGCCGGGAAGCACGGCACAGGCAAGCTGCTGAATGAATTCATCGTCAAGGCCCATATGGGACAAACTGAACCGGGAACTTCCCGCCGCAGCTCCCGTGAGGCTACCCAGAGCGGCGCCGAGCACAGGGTGCAAAAGCAAGGATCCCACCAGGAGTCCGGCAATGGCGCCCACGGCCGTTTCCTTGACGTCCACATGCCCCACATGCTTGCTGGTGAGCTTCCCCTCGCGATCTCGATGGAGCAAGAGCATGCCCTCCAGCTGCGCCGCACCTTTTCGATGCCAAAGCACCAGCTCTTCACGCAACCTCTGCACCACGGCTTCCGACGTGTCCCCGATGACAAACAGATGACTGTCATGGGTGCGTTCCCACAGGGCACGGGCCAGTTTATGGGCCAGCCAGTCTCGAAAATGATCCGCCCCCTTCCAGGACTGTCCAAGAGAATCCACCAAATGGACGCTGTCGTCTCGCATGTCCAAGGCCACGTATACATCAATGGCTTCCCCGATCTTTTCGATGGTTCGCTGACCTTCCATGCCGATGATGACCCAGTCCTTGGGAAAATCGGGAAACATGGATCGAAACGTCTGGGTGGTGCCCACGGCAAAATCCGCATTGCCTAGGCCCGGAATCCACCCGGGTTCGGATAAGGGGTCCGAAGACAGCTGTTCATGATGATGCTTCAGCAAAGCTTCGTAGCACGGCGAAATTTTGACCCCCAACGCCCTTTGAAACCGATCCACCACATGCTGCATACCCTTCATCCTTTCCATGATCTTCACCAACGGCTTTCCCAGAAACCACTCCATTTTCCAGTAAAACACAGGGCTTTCTGGATGGCAAACAAGCTCTTGGGCACGCTCGGGTTTTGTGCTAGACATGGCCAAACCAAGGGAAAGTGACCACCAGGAGGGAATCCCATGGCACGCATGACAGTTCGGACGGCCGCCCAGGCCCTCGGCGTTTCCCCACATGTTCTGGAAGAATACCTGGAACGCACAGGTAAGATGGAAGCCATCCGCCAAGGCAAAAGAGTCTTTATTCCCTCCCACGAAGTCAAGGCGCTCCTAAAAGAAAAAAAACGCCAGGCCCAGCCTTCGCACGCGTCGCCGTCCAAGGACACGGCTTCCCAGCAAAGTCCCGTGCAAGAAAACACCGTCTCCGTTCCCGCCAGCCACTACGAAGCCCTTCTAGAAGAACTGGGACGATTGCGCTATCAAAGCCAACTTCTCGAATTCTATCGAACGGAGGCCTACGAAAAAAACGCGTTGCTTCTGGAAAAGGAACATCGCCTCGGCCAACTGGAAGCCGAACTGGCCCAACTCAAAAAACCCTGGTGGTCTCGCCTGTGGCGCCGTTGATTTTTGAGCCCCTGGTCCAGAACATTCGGCCCACAGCCCATGGCGTCATAATGGCGGGTTTATGGCCCAAATGGCGTGATTATGGCGTGATTCATCGACGCATGGGGAAATCTAAAGGGTGGGGTTCGAGCCTGTGCCGGCGCGCGGCATGGGGCTTGGCGCCCGATGCCTTTCATGTGGCACACCCCTTGCTTATGCCAGATGAGCGAAAGAAACCAACTCTTTCCTCCTCGAAAAAGGCCAGACGGTACAGCCCCGCCGTCTGGCCTTTTTTTGTGGGCAAGAATGTTTTTTGAACCACCTCCTGAGGGGGTTGCAAAGGAAAAGCCATGCCCATGGATTCTTTGGATCTTGTGGATTTTGGCCAAACGGGTTGCCGAGTGTCCCGGGTCGGGTTGGGCGGCGAAGGGGTGCTTCGCACGCGGCATCGCCTGGATGAGGCGGTCTCGGTCATTGAAACGGCTCTGCATGAGGGTATTTCGTATTTTGACAGCGCTCCAGCGTATGCGGACAGTGAGGACTACTACGGAGCCGTATGGAAAAAACATCCGCAGCGACGGGAGGGCATATTTCAGGCGAGTAAGTCGGCGCAGCGCACGCGGGATGGCGCCCTTCGCGATCTGGAGCGCACTTTTCACCGCATGGGCCTTTCTCGTCTTGATCTATGGCAGATTCACGACGTGCGCAGCATGGAAGAGCTGCATACTCTGGAAAAACCGGGTGGCGCCTTGCATGCCTTTCTGGAAGCCAAGGCTTCGGGGCTGGCGGCGCACATCGGGGTCACGGGACACCACGACCCCAGGGTGTTGACCGAGGCGGTCGCCCGTTGGCCTCTGGACGCGGTCCTTTTGCCCGTCAATCCCGTGGAAGCCATTCTGGGTGGTTTCCTCAACGAGACGGCTTCGGTAGCGGCGCAAAAGGGTATGGCCGTCATCGGCATGAAAGTCCTGGGGGGCAGTCAATATCTGGCTCCCAACGCCGGCATTGACGCCGTAACCCTGATTCGCTTTGCCCTCTCGCAGCCGGTGACTTTGGTGGTCGTGGGCTGCCACAGTGCGCATCACGTGCGTACCCTGGCCTCATGTGCTCGACCTTTTCAGCCCATGGACCGGGAGGAACAAAGCGCGGTGCTTGACGTCTTTCGTCCCTATGCAAAAAGACTCGCCTTTTATCGCGGCCCTTTGGGATGAAGCCCACGCGTCACAGCCCCAGGCGAGTCTTGAGCCACTCTTTGAGTTCGTCGCTCAGGGCATACACGCCAACGCCCGGTTTTCGCCCTTCGCGGTTGACGATCTCCCGCACCATGGGCTTCGGCACGGGAATTTTTGCCAGTTCGTCCATGCCTTGAGAATTCCTTCGAACCAACGTCGCCTGGGCTGGTTCCTCCCAGGCGTAGACGACGAAGTACAGGGATTCTTGGCCGACCACCGTGGCGGCTTGCCCCTTGCGGGACCATCCCGTGCCCCATTCCAAGTACGTCTCCACGGCCCGTTCGGGCGTCATGTCCCAGTCGATAGCGTCCAGGAGATCTTTGCGGGCCTTCAGCTCTTTTTCGTCCATCATGGCAACGCCTCTCAAAAAAGATTGCGCTCTGATCGTCTTCCGTTCATAGAAACGCATGTATTTACCTTAAGAACGACAAGAGCGACGGCCAAGGGAGGATGACGAAAGGCGCAGAAAAAATTCACGTTTTTTCAAAAAAGAGCCGACAACATCTGGGGGGAGAAGCAGCCGATGGAGGTTTACGCGTCCTATTACGGTTCCGTGCTCTTGGATCCAACCAAGGATAAGGATCTGGGGCCACCGCTTCGGTTCCTTAAGGAAACGGCCCGCTCTTTGGATGAATCGGATGTGGCGCCCGTGGTGGATTTCGACCCGCACACGGGAAAATTCCGCATCGACATGGAAGGCGTCCTTGAGGCGCAGACTCATAAGAAAGTGGTGGGCGTTCTGCAGGCCCTGGGACGTTTCGCCAAGGGCGTGGGCAGCTTTACGGTAGAACAGGACGACAAGTCCTTCACCATCTGGATCGGCGCTGATGACGAAGTGCGTCGCACCAAGGCGGGCATATACCTGCAGGCAGCCGTCCATCTGCTGCAGAAAGCGCGAAACTTGGTGGAGAACCCATCAGAGATAGAACAGCTTTTAGAACAACTGGAGAACATGGATCTCGTGCGCTACGGCCGAGAATTTAAGCTACTTCCACCGCTTTAGCGGCTGCGCACGCGAGACTCGAACGACAAAGCGAGACGGCCCATGGCCACCATCGTCACCAAACCCGCCCTTGATGAGATCTTAAGGGCAGTGGATCGGCTGCCGCCATTTCCCAAGGTGGTCACCCGCGTCATTCCGCTGCTTCGAGCCATGGCCCCTGTCACCGAGATTGAAGCGGTGATTCGCTACGACCAGGCCATCACAGCACGCGTGCTTTCCATCGCGCGATCGCCTTTTTACGCGCGCCGTTACAAGATACGATCCCTGCGCGACGCCATCATTTTCCTCGGTCAGCGCCAGCTTGTGGAAATCATTCTTATGGCCTGCTCGGCCCATTATTTTCGAGGACAACTACGCTCTTACGACCTGCGCGAAGGAGAACTGTGGGCCCATTCGGTGGCCGTAGCCCTTCTGTCCCAGATCATGGCCGAAGATCTGCAGCGCCGGCGCGCGCTCACCATCTACACCGCCGGCCTCCTGCATGACATCGGCAAGACGGTGCTGGACAGGCAGGTTCCGGACTACTTTGACACCATCTACCTCCTCGTTCATGAACGCCAAATCACCTTCCTGGAAGCGGAACGCGAGGTCATCGGCATCAACCACCAGGACCTGGGAGCCCTCATTGCCCACCGGTGGAATTTTCCTCCGGAGGTGCAAGTGGGCATTCGTTTTCATCACAACCCTTTAGACGCTAAGCACCATCAGGATGTGGCCGCCATCCTGTATGTCGCCAATCGTCTCGTCCACAGCATGGGGATCGGCGCGAGCGCCGCAGACTTTCTGCAACCCGATTCCGACGCAATCCTGCAAAAGCTGGGTTTGACCCAAGAGCGTCTGGACGGATATTTCCTAAAAATCATCGAAGCCATGGAAGACGCCCGCAGTTTCCTGACCTTGGCCTCTTAGCGCGCACCGAGAAGGCTCCCGTGTGGGAGCGGCTTCATCCGCAGCACCAGATTACCCAGCATTGAAAAAGCGGTTTTCACGCGAACGACCTTTTCCATGAGGGCGAGTTCGCGGGCACGCTGCTCGTTTTCTGCCACAAAAGCGGCGACTTTTTTGACAAACAGCTTGTCCGTCCTGTCGCGAAATACTTGGTCCACAGTCTGGACGATCCATTCCTTGAGTTCGTTATCGGTGACGCAAATGAAGAGGCTGCTAGAAAAGCAACCAACGGTGTTCTGTAGGGGTCATGTAGACGAGATCGCCACTTGCGGAGATCTTTTCAGGAAAGGCTCGCGCCATGCGCTGAAAGAGTGGGGGCAGCAGGTCCCAGACTCGATGAGCCATCTCCGCCGCAGGCCGACGTCTCAAGTCATCCAGCACGTCGGACAGATAACGGCCAATGTCCTCGCGAACCTCCGGGTCCCATCCCGCGTTTTCGCCGGCAAACCCAAAGTAACCTGCCCCTGTTCGTTTCTCAAAGGCAAACTCTTGCACGCTTTGCGCCCGCATCACCACGGGACGTTCTGCCTCATCAAAACCAGCAAAGACGATTTCCTGTAGTTGTTCAAGCCATTCGGGTTTTGTCAACCCAGGCGCCAAATCTTCCATCAAACCGGCAATGGTATGCTCATAAAGGCTTTGCAACCATCCAGACTCGGCCACCAGCCGCTCCATCACCTTCGCGGCCGCCATGGCCCCTTGAGCCTCATCGTCCATGAGATGCCGAACCCGTTTTCTTACCTCGTCAAGAAATGCGGACAACCCAATGCCAGTCATCCACCACCCAAACCCGACGGCGTGGATCTTTTGCGCATTCCACGCGGTGACCTTTTCGCTGCGGATCATTCCCATCGGGTCGGTTGAAATGCTCAGCACTTGTTTCTTATTGTCCGCGGCCACCACAATGGCCTGCGCCGTCGTGAGGTAGCAGTAGAAACTCATGATGTGGTGCGCCTGGAGCTGCGTTCCCAGGAATCAACACTTTTCCCAGACACCCTCGTCCCACACCTCCACACGAACGGCTTTGGGATCAACGCCGTGTCGGCCAAGAGCCCCTCGCGCAGCCTCCATGGCCTGCTCCACGGAATCCACCGAACCCTCTTCTTCAAGGCCCACCTCCGCATTGGCGATTCTCCAATGCCAGCCCAACGGGCCGGTGCCGAAACTCTTCCAAAAGACGATGACGTGCCATGCCATGTTGAGCCCCCCTAATCAACCCGCCGAAAAATGTTTTGCCGACGCCGCGTCGTAAAAGCGCCTTTCGGCCATCCCTGCCAGCGCCGCACAGCTTCTATCATTTAGCCGCATGCCCGCGCTTCAGCACTCCACTTTAGGGCAGGTCCGAGATTAGATGGCGTGGGCAACGAGATCATAGGTTCGCACAAGCCCTTCCAAGGCCTTCGAGCACGGCCTCTGGGCCAAGTAGTTTTCGGTAAAACGTGGATCATCAAAAAGGGCCAGAACATACGTGACGTGGCCGGAATAGCCCAAAGGATCCAACGCCTGAAGGGCTCGAGTGAAATCTTCGGCCAATGCCCAAAGGTCTCGGTGCACCACGGGCCCCTTCGAACCGCACGGTTCGACGGAATACAGGCGGCGGCAACTGAATGGTCGAACGGCATAAATCCGGCAGCGTTTATCCGGATTGAGAAAGGGACAAGGCAAAAGAAGACATCGCTTCTTTTGCTCCCTGTTTTCCGCAATCCGCTGCCGCAGATCGGTCGCTTCAAAGATCGAAAGCGCCTCCATGGCTTCTCGTATGCGCAACGCCTCCAAGGTCGTGGTAAAGATTTCACCCACATTGGTGCAACAGTCGGCGCAGCCGGGTTTGCACGCCGCATCGGCCACAAAGGAGGCCGCTGTGTTCTGAAACGCGTCGTAGAGGGCTTCCAATTCCCGAAATCTTTCGTCAAACCGATCACGCGGCCAAGGCGATGTCATGAACGGGCCCTTGTTGGCAAGAGGTTCCGGTTCGAAACTGCGGGCTGCTTAAGAGCTCATAATATGATATGGTGAAATAGTGAAGATTCGCAAGGCTTTTCCATGGTGGAACGTAGAGGTGACCATGTTCACGAAGGTGCTCTTGTTCAAAATCGTGCTGCCCTTGGTCATCGGGGCTATAGCGCTGCGGCTGGCTCCTTTTTCGTGGGCACGACGCATACGCGCTAAGATTCGGTTTGGCACCGTCGTGCGCCGCGCCTTGATCCCTCTTCTTTGCCTGGGAGCGCTGGCCTATGGCGCCGACTACGTAATCAATAAGTTTGCTTATGACAAAGAACAATCCCGAATCCAGCGGCAAGGCGGTCGAAGGGGAACGCTGCCACTGCCCGATCATGGAAGGCCTTTGCGCTCTCCATGATCTCCACTCCTGTGGGCAAATTCATGGGCTGCTGCTAAGTTTGGTCCACGAATGAAGGCACGCCCCGACAGAGCGTGGCCCCGAAGGGCACCCACTGCGGCGCGGATTCCGGTCCAAAGGTCACATCTCGGATCAGAGCCATGGCGTCTAGGTGCCGGCGATCTCCTTTTTCCACCAGAACGGGCTCTCCAAAGGCCACTCGAAGGCGGCGCCGGCCGGCCACTATATTCCTCCAATCCTTTCGAAAACCTCCCCAGATGCCGTGAAGGCGAATGGGCAGCACCACGAAGGAGCCGTGTTTGGCAAAAAACCGGACAGCCCCCAGATCCTGCCCCATGCGCCCGTCGCTGGACACGCAGCCTTCAGGAAAGAGAAAGTACACATTGCCTTGGCGAAGACCTCGAATCACCCGGCGCACCACGGAACGCTCGCGAATGTTAACACATCCCAGGCGATTCATGAACCAGCGCTTCCATGGGCGGTCAAAGAGTTCACGCTTGCCGAGAAAAGTCACCGTACCCAGGTCTCGCAACACGTGAAATTCGAGAACGGCACATATAAACATGGGATCCCACGCGCTGATATGGTTGGCCACAAGAAGGAGGCCCTTATTCTCCTCCCTGGCCTTGCCTGCCGCCTTGGCAACGTTTTCCACACCGCTCACCTGGGGAGCCAGGAACCATCGATACGGTGGGCGCACCATAGCCCACAGGGCCAGTTGATAGGGATTCATGTGCCGCACCTCCTTTCTCGCGAACCCTTCGGCGGAAGGCGCGCGGTGCCTTCTCCTTCCATGTCCGCTATACAAAAGGTCGGCACAAGGGGCACAAATCGTGAGCTTTTTTTGCCAAGGACGTTTCCGGCGCCGCGCCTATTCAAGTCCCTTCAAGAATGGCAGCACGTTCAGGTGCGAGCGGCTTTGCGCCATCCCTGCCCTTTTAGAATAAGCACCTCTTCTTGGCGGCGTCGCACGATCTGGCGAATGTATTCCTTGAGGTCGGTTCGCTTGAGCGGTTCCAATTCTTCATGAAGGCGGGTGCTGGATTCCAGGTCTTTGGGCGTCAGACCGTACCAGCTGCAGTAGTCTTGGTCGAAGATCTCTTCGGGCGAGTAGTCTTTTCGGCCGAGGCGTTGTCCCAAGTAAAACCGAGCCGCTTCCATGTCGTATTCTAGAATCCAACCACCGTCTTTGACCATGCTCCTCTCATCCCATGGAGCCGAGACGGCGCATTGAGGGCAGTACAGATGCACCAAGACCTCTTCGGGCAGAATACTGTCCCGATGAAAGATATAAGCCTCTTCTCGCCCACACTCACACGGCCTCTTTTGATGCAAACACATGACTTGCTCCCTTTTACAGCCCGCCATGTTCGTCCAAAAGCCGACGAGCGAACGGGCGATCTGCCGGCGCCAAGGCGTAACGACGCATATCAGCGATGGGTACCCATCGCACATCGGCATGCACCGAGGGACAAATGTGGCCGGAAATCCAGCGAACCTTGTAGGCCATGAGCCGAATTTCTGCGCGACCGTCGCAGTGGCGACTCTCACCAAAAAACGACACCACTTCCACTCGAATGCCCAGCTCTTCCAGAATTTCTCGGCAAAGGCATTCTTCTAAAGTTTCCCCCGGTTCCACCGTACCCCCGGGAAATTCCCACAGAAAGGCCAGCGCGTCGGAGGACGGCCTCTGGGCCAAAAGGACGCACCCGTCCTGCTCAAGGATTGCTGCCGTCACTGTCTTTTGCATCATGCCCAATCAAGTTCCCCGCCCCGTCTGTTGAGCATAGTCGCAGTCATCGGCAAGGGGGCACCGGCTGCACAAAGGTTTGCGCGCCGTGCAGATCATGCGTCCATGCTGGATCATGGCATTGCTGAACCAGGTCCATTGAGCGCGAGGTACCATTTCCATGAGCCGCCTTTCCACGGCTTCGGGCGTCTTTTCATCAACGATGCCCAACCGCTGGGACACTCTGAGCACGTGCGTATCGACGGCCACGCCTTCCTGAATGCCGTAAGCGTTTCCCAAAACCATGGCCGCCGTCTTGCGCCCGACGCCGGGAAGCCGCACCAAGGCTTCCATGGTTCGCGGCACTTCCCCGCCGTGCTTTTCCACGACCTCTTGAGCACACGCTCGAACAGCCTTGGCCTTGTTGCGGTAGTATCCCGTTGAGCGAACCATCTGTTCCAGGCTTTCCAGAGGTTCCGCCGCAAGAGCTTGCGGCGTCGGGCAGCGCTCAAACAGGGTTCGAGTCACTTGATTGACCCGCTCGTCGGTGCACTGGGCCGAAAGGATCACCGCAATGAGCAGCTCAAAGGGGTTTCGAAAGTTTAAAGCCAAGGACGCATGGGGATAATGGCGTTCCAGTGTACGGAGGATGCCCTGGATCCGAGCTTCGCTCTCCATGATGCCATGGCTCCTTGAGGCCTTTTCTACACCGAACGAAATGGCCTAGGAGGATTTCTTCCTTCGCCGTTCCTGATAGATTTTTAGATTTTCAGGAATTCCTCGCACTTTAGCCGCTTCGCTGCGAGCTCGCGTCACCACTTTGGCAGCCAGGGAATCCTTCAGGCGGAACCCCCATTTTTTCTTGTATTCCCGCGGTGTCATGCCGTGGCTTTTGAGATGGTTGGCCGTGATCTGACGAAATTGAGCCCCGCATTCCAGGCAGACCACGCTGTTTTCGCCGATGGACTCATACGGCCCTTTACCCAACGCCGCCGGCTTGTTCGAAGCGATGCTCTTAGCCATCTCCTGCACCTGTTCCGTTCCCGGGGCAACCTCCTCCACCGCAGCAAGCTCTTGAAGCACTTTGTAAATTCTTCTCAAAGATTCCTCGATTTCCTCTGTGGACATCACGCCGGCCGAAGCTTGAGCTGCCACGATCTGTCCACACATTTCCCAGAGCCTTTTACTCATGCGCCTCACCTCCACGTTTTTTTAAAGTTAAAAGCTTCGCTGTTCATTAAATAGATACATAAATTGCATGAACACAACAAGAGTTTTCTTGGCTACTCTTCCATAAATGCTATATTTGTGGCGCCCTCAAAAGGTGGTTAAAGATGGGTGTGAACACTTCATTTGCGCCCGAGCTTGTTCGAGGTGGCTGACGTGGCCATAGATCGCGTCGAAAGAAATGTTACCGCCAGAAAGCAGGGCCGGTTTCCAGACCACTTGATGCGACGGGTTCTGTAGGTTGGCGGCTTTTTTTTTCGATGGCTGCCTCCGCCCACAACCCTGTTCATGATGCTCGAAAGGATGAAAGCCCTCTAGGAAAAGGACGAAGGTGGTATCATCCATGACGCGCGGGTTTCGCGGCAGCATATGAGCGCTCACGTGGCTCTTGGGATCATGGCGGCGGAAGATCGACGATTTCTTAAGCACCGGGGCTTTGATATTGAATCCATCGAGAGGGCTTGGGAAGACCATCAAAAGGGCAGGCCTTTGCCTGGTGCCAGCACGATCTCGGAACAAACCGCCAAGAACCTTTTTCTCTGGCCGGGGCGAAGTGGGGTGCGAAAATTCTTTGAGGCCGTTTTGACCGTCGGCATCGAAACGCTCTGGCCGAAAAAAAGGATTTTGGAGATCTATGTCAATACGGCGCAGATGGACCTTGCCTCTTTAACGTTGGCGCTTCGGCCCGCGTCTCATTTTCAAACAACCCCTCAGATCGATCAGAAAACTGTCGCCTCGCACGCGGCCATGCCCCCCTACCTCAAAAGGATTTCTGCCGCATAGCCTTCGGCTTAGGTGGCGCGCCAAGCGGCCTGGATTCTCCGGCTGATGGTGGAAATGGAAAAAGCCTTTGGCGTGCAAAGCTTCTGACAGAACAAAGCCACGCAAGCCTTTAAGCGCAGAGGCTTCATGCCTCCACGTGCCCCAACAAACGCATCCGTTCGTGAGCGGCCTCTTCGCGTTCCCTTTCCAGCCGGTACCGTAGCTCTCTCAGTTCATGAAGACGCTGCGTCAGAGCCTCTTCGGCCTCTGAGTCCTTTGACTCGCCTTCACGAAGCGCCTGCAGGCGGCTCTTCACCGCGTCCGCTTCCTTTTTGACCTCGAGAATTTTTTGCATCACGGCCTGTTCCCGATGGGTCAGCACCGAGGACCGCTCTCGACACGTGTAGGGCCTGCCCGAACTATCAACGGGAGTCGGGCATCCATTTTCGTCCACTGTGTGCAGAAATTTTTTGACTTCCCTTTCCATGACACCCTCCTCAATGCACCGCATAAACCGCGATGCCCAAATGGCCCGGCTTCGACCCTGTACCCCTGTACCTGGGCCCCAAAAAGCGCATTCGGACCTGACGTTATCTTGCTCTTATAATTAAGCATGCATGGCGCGGGCGTCATCGGCCCCCCGGCGTCTTTGGCAAAAAAGACACTCAAAAGGAGGGCGCTTCAAGTAACCTCTGGGGAATTTCTCAGGCTCGCGCCCTGCATCGAGCCTCGTGGTTGGGCGTGCCGGCTTTTGGAAAGGAACGTCACAAGCCTTGAGAAGACGAGGGTTCTTTGAGCAAGAGGCGATGAGCCTCGGCTACGCGGTGCGCATGGTCCTGAAAAAGGACTTTGTCTTTTTCGGGCCACGCTTTGAGAAATTCCGCATCGACACACCCCTGCGTTTCGGCCTCCTCGCGCAAGGCCAGAGCCACCAGGTGCCCTTGCACCCGATGGCTGCAAGCCCGAGAACAACTCTGGCACTGAAGGCATACCCATGGGGCTGGCGACATCATGGCCTCTCCACCATAGCCCAGAAGCGCAGAACGAACCAGCACCAAAGGATCCAGCACGGATCGGTCAACGCATACGGGACAGGCGTTGCTGCATTCCCCACAGGCAAAGCAGGAAGCCAGGTGCGTGTCATGGCCGTGAAATTGCGTAAAGCTTTTCCACGAAAGAGAGGCGGAGGCGGTTTTTTCCCTCTGTTTCCCCGCAATCCTCTGCGTGGTCTCATCAAGCATGTTGCGCACCACAGTGGCCCGCTCGCGATAAAAGCGCGCCTGGAGATGGCGCCTTTTTTCGAACAATTCTCCAGAAACCACCCCTTCGCGCACGGCTTCCCAGCGCAGGAAGGCGATGAGGACCGAAGGCTTCACCGTCATGGGACACACGTGGGTACACCTGCGGCATTCCAGACACTGCCAAAGATCAGGCAACCGCAATAGATCCTCCATCAAACCCAGATTGGCCATCCACACGAGCCGCCTGGGGTCCAGCCCACGGGTGGCTCGATTCACAGGGCATTCCACCGCGCAGGACCCGCAGGTAAAACACAGATTGATTTCAGCTCGAACCGCTTGATTAATCCAACGACGATGCCACGCTCTCGGTTGAATGGCGGCTTTCATAACGCCTCCTTTGTCGCCCATTGGCTTCTGCACACGGCCACCTTTCCCATATTATCGATTCATAACGCACATTAATCCACATGACAAAATCTGTTTTTTCACAAACAAACGATCCCTCTCATTTGTTTCGCGCCATGCTGTGGCCCCTTGACAGAGGCGGGCGGGAGTCTGTTATGAGCTGCATGTCCGTATTGCACTGAGGAGAAGTTCAAAGATGGATGGTTTCACGATTCATGCGCCATGGGATCCTCAAGGGGACCAACCTCAAGCCATTGCAAAGCTCACTGCCAATCTTCGGGCGGGCGTGCGGGAGCAAACCCTTTTGGGGGTCACTGGGTCTGGAAAGACTTTCACCATGGCCCATGTGATTGCCCAAATCCAAAAGCCCACATTGGTCATCGCCCCCAACAAGACCCTGGCAGCCCAGCTCTATGGGGAATTCAAGGCCCTCTTTCCGGAAAACGCCGTCGAGTATTTTGTGTCCTATTACGACTACTATCAGCCGGAAGCCTACGTGCCGCAGACGGATACCTACATTGCTAAGGACGCCTCCATCAACGAGACCATCGACAAGATGCGCCACGCGGCCACAAGGGCTTTGCTGGAGCGCCGCGACGTGCTCATTGTGGCCAGCGTTTCGTGCATCTACGGCCTTGGGGCTCCCGAAACCTACCGGGACATGCTTTTGTGGGTCAAGACCGGCATGGCAGTGGACCGGGACGTGGTCTTGCGCAAACTGGTGGAAATTCAGTACACGCGCAACGATGTGGACTTTCATCGGGGCACCTTTCGTGTCCGCGGGGACGTGGTGGAAATCTTTCCGGCCCATGAGGAGGACCGGGCGGTTCGTCTGGAATTTTTTGGGGATGAAATCGACGCCATTCGAGAGTTCGACCCTTTGACCGGCCGCACACTGCGCACTCTCGCGGACGTGGCCATTTATCCCGGAAGTCATTACGTCACGGACAAAGCCACCCTGCAACGAGCCATTGAAGGCATCAAGGAAGAACTGACGTTAAGGCTGCAAGAACTGCGGGGAGCGGGCCTTTTGCTGGAGGCCCAGCGCCTTGAGGAACGCACGCGTCTGGATCTGGAAATGCTTCAGGAACTGGGATATTGTCCCGGCATTGAAAATTACTCCCGCCACCTCACGGGCCGTCGTCCCGGCGAGCCGCCTCCGACACTCTTGGACTACTATCCCGACGATTTTTTGCTCTTTATCGATGAAAGCCACATCACGATTCCACAACTTCGCGGCATGTATCGAGGGGATCGATCGCGAAAGGAGACTTTGGTCCGCTACGGGTTTCGGCTGCCTTCGGCTCTGGACAATCGACCTTTGTGTTTTGAAGAATTTGAGGCCAAGGTGCACCAAGTCATTTATGTGTCCGCCACACCGGGCCCTTACGAGCTGGAGCGGACTCGAGGCTACGTGGTAGAACAAATTATTCGCCCGACGGGGCTGGTGGATCCCAAGGTGGAAGTGCGACCCGCCGAGCATCAGGTGGATGACCTGATCGGGGAAATTCGTAAGAGGGTCGCTGCCGGGCAAAGGGTCCTGGTGACCACCTTGACCAAGCGCATGGCGGAGGATTTGACCGAATACCTTTCGGAACTCAAGATTCGCGTGCGTTACATGCATTCGGACGTGGACACCTTGGAGCGCATCGAGTTGGTGCGCGATCTGCGCCTGGGCGAATACGACGTGCTTGTGGGAATCAACTTGTTACGAGAAGGATTGGATATTCCCGAGGTTTCTTTGGTGGCCGTGCTGGATGCGGACAATGAAGGCTTCTTGCGTTCAGAGCGTTCCCTCATTCAAACGGCGGGGCGTGCGGCCCGAAACGTGGACGGCACGGTCATCCTCTATGCTGACAAACTGACGGATTCCATTCGCCGAGCTGTGGCAGAAACCGAACGGCGCCGGGCCCTGCAGCAAGCCTACAATGCAACCCACGGCATCACACCACAAAGCGTAGAAAAATCCGTCGCCGACATTCTGGCTCCCTACCGGTCCTCGGAAGAAAGCTTTGTTCCCGAGGAAGTGGTTCAGGAAGTACGCGCCTTCTACACGGCCGCTCCCAAGGCGGATTTGGATCAAACCATTGATCATCTGGAAAAAAAGATGAAAGAAGCGGCGGCTCGCTTGGAATTTGAAAAGGCCGCCGCCTTTCGGGACGAAATCAAGCGCTTGCGTCAAGAACAGCTTCTAATGACGTAGGAGGCTGTCCGAAAAGGCGGATCTGGGCCTTTTTGCTTTCACCTTCCTACACGTGCGCGTCCCAAAGCAGCCGAATCGAACTTTTATTCAAGCTCTGGCTTTCTCTAAGAAACCCTTTCTAGGAGCGGCGTCAGCCTCGAGATCTTATCGCTCCGTGCCGCCCTGGAAAACACGCCAACAGCCCGCGAGCCCGTAAACTCCTTCGAGGCCGCTTCTCCGAAAACTGACGAATGACTCCTGCGGCACAAATCAAAATTTGACCCCCGGCAGCTACGCTCCTTCGGGAACCTTGTAGCCGAAGTGCTTTTCGAACCGATCGCAAAAGGCCTTCCAATGAAAATGATGTTCCTGCGTGCCGTGGTGTTCCACGGCAAAGGATGCGGCCACACTGCCCATATGGCAGCAAACGGTCGGCTCTTGCTTCATGGCCAGTCCCTTGAGCAACCCTGCGCGATAGGCATCTCCGGCTCCCGTAGGATCCACGACCTCGGTGGGCGTGACGGCCGGAATGAAAATCTTGTCTTCACGTACCTGAAGCAGGCTGCCCTCAGGCCCTTGGGTGGTGATGATCATCTCCACTCGAGACGCCAGGTCCGAAAGCTGCCAGTTGGTGAGCTTGAGAAAATGGCTCAGCTCATAATCGTTCGAGATGAAGCACAGGGCGCCGTCCACGGCTTCGGCGATCTCTTCCCCACTCCAAATGTTCAGGCTTTGTCCGGGATCGAATACGAAGGGCACACCACCACTTCTGCAGCGCCGAGCCAACTCCGACATATCGGTTTTATTGCCAGGGCCTATGTGGACCAGGGTTGAGTGCGCGCCATCGTTCAGAGGCGGCAGATCCGCGGGAAAAGCCATGGCACCGGGATTGAATGCGGTGATCTGATTGTCGTTTTGATCCGTGGTGATGTAGGCTCCGGCCGTGAGCACGCCGGCGATGCGCTTGATCCATTGCGTGCGCAGCCCGTGATGGCGCAGCCACCGCTCGTAACGTTCAAAATCGTCCCCCGCCGTTGCGACAATCCAGGGGCTTTCCTGCAGCAAACTCAAGGTGTAGGCTATGTTGCCTGCCGTCCCTCCAAACTTTTCCACTAGCCCGTTGATGTTGAAACACACGTTGAGCACGTGGATTTTGCTGGGCAGTATGTGGTCCGCAAAATATCCTGGAAATGTCATGATGCGATCGTAGGCCAACGATCCGCTAATGTAGATGTTCACGGTTGTTTCTCCTCTGCAATGAGATAGACGGTGACCTCTACCGCCGATTCTTTGTTAGCGTTCTTTGGGGCTCGTCCCCATGGCGGCGAAGGGTGCTTTTTTCTTGCCACGCCCGCCGCGCTTCTTGGTTCGAGGCCCTCTGTTCCTTGCCCTCACAGTTTCCCTTTTGGCCGCCTCCGCTCTTCGTCCTCGAGAGGGCCGGCGCGGGGCGCCCTTGTCGGCTCGATCCGGCACAAACCAGTCTTCCTCGGGCCAGATGACGGGAATCTTTTGTCCCAGAAATTTTTCGACGTTTTCCAACGCATACACATCGTCTTCGCCGCACAGGGTGATGGCCTTGCCTTCCTTGCCGGCGCGGGCCGTTCGGCCGATGCGGTGGACATATTCTTCGGGGTCTTGCGGCACGTCGTAATTGATGACATGCGTCACATCCTCCACGTGAAGCCCTCGAGACGCCACATCGGTGGCCACCAAAATGGCGATTTTCCCTCCCTTGAACCGCTCCAGCAATTGCAAACGCCGACTCTGAGGCAGATCCCCGGTGATGCCTCGCGCGACATAGCCATTGGCCGTAAGTCTTTCGGCAAGCCGCAATGTTCGCACTTTGGTGTTGCAAAAAAGGAGGACGCGGTTCGGCTTTTCTCTTTCCAAGAGTCCGAGAAGCAGTGAAAATTTTTCGGCTTCAGCCACGTGGAACAGTTCTTGCTTCACCGTCTTTACCACTAGTCTTTCCGGCTCCACGGCCGTTTCGACCGGAGCGTTCATATACGGGTAGGTAATTTCCAGAACGCGCGGAGAAAGTGTTGCGGAAAAAAGCATACTTTGCCGATAATGATAAGGGGGAAGACGCTTGAGGATGTACTGAAGGTCCTTGACGAAGCCCATGTCCAACATGCGGTCCGCTTCGTCAATGACCAGCAAAGACACGTGGTCGGTATTGATGTGGCCTTGCTTCATGAGGTCGATGAGGCGGCCGGGAGTGGCGATGACAATATGAGCTCCCTGCCGAAGGGCCTGAATCTGTTTTTCGTAGCCGACACCGCCATAGATGGCCGCGAAACGAAAAGGACAATACCGTCCAAGCATTCGCCCGTCGGCCTGAATTTGCAAAGCCAGTTCTCGAGTCGGGGCCAGGACCAGAGCATGGCATTGGGAAGACAAGGGCTGCTTTTTGAGCAGGTTTTCAAAAATGGTGATGAGAAATACGGCGGTCTTGCCCGATCCCGTTTGGGCCTGTGCCGCAATGTCTTGGCCTTGGAGCGTCATCGGCAGGGATTTCTCCTGAATCGGCGTGCACCGCACAAAGCCGGCCTCATGCAGCCCCCGAAGCACCAAAGGCGAAAGATCCAGATCGACAAAGGCCATGCCGGCGGCCAAATCCTCGCGCGCTTTTCTCGGTTCGGGCGTGTCCGGTTCAAGGCGCGAAACCTCGTGAGGCACCCTTTCCAGATCACGGCGCCGCCACCAAAGGATTCGTTGGAACAGATCCTTAAGAACCTCGATCACGATAAAAAATGCCTCCACAACGCAAAGGCCAAGCACACCACATTCTTATTGGCCCTCGGGTTAAAACTTGGCACACTCAATGGGACCTTGGCGCCTCGAGTCTATACCAAAAGGCCGAAGCCACGGCAAATGACAGAACAACATTTTGAAGGCGTTTGGGGAATTTTTTTTCGATTCCATGGAAAATGTTTTGAAAAAGCCGAGAAAGGAGGCGGCCCACATGGCACGAAAAGAGGTGAAAATCACCGGATGGCTGACGATCCTGGCGGTTACCGCAACCCTTTGGCTCTTGAGCATCCAAGGCGCCGCCGCGGCCAAAATTCGCATCACCCTCAACGATGGCAATCGGGTTGAAGTTCCTTATTGTTGGGAAGCCAAGAACACCATCTTTTTTGAAGTTCCTGGGGGTGTCGCGGGTCTTCCCAAAGGCCAAGTGCGAAGCATTCAGGAAATCGTGGCGGGATCGGAAATCGCTTACGACACCGTCGGGTCTCGCGTGCGCACGGCGGGCGCAACGGACCCCGACCAGCAAAAAGCATGGGCCGCTCTCCTGAGAGGAACACCGCCGGAAACATCCACCGAGACCCTTTCCCCTGAGGAGCTCGCCCAGCTTTTGACCTCGACCACCCCTTCCCAGGAACCTCGGCACGCCGTGCGGCTGTACCGCACGAGCTTTTATCCCAAAGGGGATGTGGCCCAATGGATGCGCGGGCAAAAAGACGGGGCGGTGCTTTTGGTCAAATACCTCGTCAACATTCCGGAAGACGTGCCCGAGAAGCGATTTGAGCTGATTCTCTACGATGGACACGACCGCATCGTCCAAAGGCAACCCTGCTCGGTTCAGCCTGTGGAGGTTCCCGCAAAGCTTGCGGAAAAGCTTGGCCTCCGCGGTCGTTTGTACGCCGTGGTTTCCAAGATCAAACCGGATCCCGACATTCGTCGCTACGAACTGGCCACGTGGCGATAGGGACGTATCGTCAAGGCACGAGAACCTTCACGGCTTTTGGTCGAATCCCTCCATCCACCAGAGGATGCTGTCCCTGAGAGGTTCTGGCAGGGGCATCGGCACGCCATCTCTAACGCAGACGAAGTGCATCAAGGCCTCGGTGGTGGTTTCCGGCGAGTGTTCCTGAGTGATCCTTTGAACGCGATGCAGCAGGGAAAGACTGCGCCGTCCCAGACGGCATACGCCTGTCTGCACTTCGATCAGATCGTCGTAGTGCAAGGATTTGGCATATTGGCACTCCAGAGCCGCCACAGTCAAGTGCAGACCTTGAGCCGTGAGGCGGGCATAGGGATAGTCCAAGGCTCGAAAAAAGGCTTCTCGCCCCAATTCAAAAAGATGAAAATAGCTGCCATGGTACACGCCCTGGCCCAGATCGACGGCAAACAAGGGCACGCGCAGGCCATGGGCATACCAAGGCCCTCGGCGCGAGAAGGTATTGAGGTGTTTCCGCTTTGTGCCGCCCTTTTTCCAAACACCACGGTTTTCCTTCAAAAGCTCATCCATTCCCTTGATGTTCCTCCAGAGCCATGTTAGCCATAATCGGAATGCAGCGCTATCGTCAAATCCCATAACGACGGCTTTCCAAAGGCGGACCCTTCATTGAGACTCGAATCCAGACCCTTTGCACGAAGAAGAAAAACTCTAGACAAAAGTCCCCGTGACGTCGTCACAGCTCAAGGGCCGGAATTTCGCCTGCGGGTGGCGCCGGCGGTGCGCAAGGTTCTTAGGCAGATCGGCGTGCCCGAGCCTCAGCCATTTGTGCCGGATCCTTTTCAGCGGGAGGCCATCGAAAAGGTGCGCACCACCGATGTGCTGGTCACGGCGCCCACCGGGTCCGGCAAGACCTATATCGCCATCGAAGCCATTCGCGAAGTGTTTTTGAAAGGGGGCCGAAGCTGGTACGCCTCCCCTCTCAAGGCCTTGTCCAACGCCAAGCTGGAGGAGTTTTCTACGGCTTTTGGCCCGAGCAATGTGGGGATTCTCACCGGGGATCGCAAGGAAAACCCCGATGCGCCGATCCTCGTCGGTACCACGGAAATTCTTCGAAATCAGCTTTACGACGCCATGCACCGCGGCCAAGATCTTCCCGTGAATCTGGTGGTCATGGATGAAGCGCATTACTTGGGAGATCAGGACCGGGGTGTGGTCTGGGAAGAGGTGCTCATTTATCTGCCCGCTCGCGTGCGGCTGCTTCTGCTTTCCGCCACCATTCGCAACGCCCAGCAACTGTGCCAATGGCTCGAGTGGCTGCGTAAGGCCCCTTGCCTGTGGGTCAATGCCGTGGAACGCCCGGTGCCGCTCTATCCCCTGTTTCTCTTCCCAACCGGAGAACTCACGCCTCTTGCAGGGCGCCGCGGTTTGTACGGTCCCATCAAAAATTTGGATCCCCGCCAGTTTGCGCGCAAGGACTTTCCCGACGTCGCCCACATCTTGGAAGCGCTTCGAGCGGCAAACCTTCTGCCGGCGATTTTTTTCCTCAAATCCCGAGCCGACTGTGAGCGGGCCATCACCCTGTGCCCGCAGGCTCCTCGAACACCGGGGTTTGATGCCAAAGCCTTTGCGGCGCGCCTGGAACAACTCTTGACCAAGTGGCCTTTTCTTCGGGACCACAAGCATCTATCTATTCTGAAACGTTCCCGGGTCGGCGCCCACCATGCCGGGCAGCTACCCCACTGGAAGCTGTTGCTGGAAACCCTCATGCAGGATGGCTGGCTGGAAGCGATCTTTTCCACATCCACCGTAGCCGCCGGAGTTAATTTTCCCGCACGCACCGTGGTCATTCCTCAAAGCGATCGGTTCAACGGCCGAGAATTCGTGGACCTGACCGCTACGGACCTTTTGCAAATGACGGGCCGGGCAGGACGGCGCGGCATGGACAAAATTGGGTTCGTGCTCGTCATACCGGGCCGATACCAGAACGTGCCATTGATTTACGATCTTTTAAAGTCGCCACCGGATTCCATAGAGAGCCAGATTCGCGTCAATTTTTCCATGGTCCTGAACCTGCTTTTGTCCCATGAACCCGAAGAAATTCGAGACCTTTTTGCCCGCAGTCTGGCCACCTATCAGCACCTGGGCAAGGAAGCCTCCGTGGCGGCTTTGGTGGAAGCCTTTCAAAAGGATCTGGCCCCATGGAAACCCCTCATGGCCTGCGGTTCCATGGATGCTGTGGCCGAGATTCGGCCCTTGTTCATGCGCATGGAAGAAGAACAAAGAAGAGCGCATCGGGCCGCGCGAAATCAAGCCCTGGCCTGGGTGACGCAGGGCCTTTTGGTGCGCGGTCGATTGTTTTTGAACCGTCGAGGCACACCCTACGTGGTGCTGGAACGGGTTGACAAAAGGGACGAACGGGTTCTGGCAGCGCGGCTACGACTCCCCTTGGCCTGGAGCGACCAAAGGTTGAAGCCGCATTGGGTGCGCGTTCGCCAGATTCGAGAATTGGGCAAGAGGCTGGATCCGCTGCCACCCCTGTCCGATCGGCAGGCCTGGGAAAAGCTGGCACGCCGCATGGGCGAAGCTCCTTTTCCTTCCCTGTTCGGCCCTCAATATGACGGCGATCAACCGCACACCCTCACCTCCATCGCCCACGACATGGCACAGCGTGCGCTTGCCAAAAACGCCCTGCCGTGCGCTCGCTGCCAACTGTACGGGCCGTGCCATAAAGGCTCCAAACACCCTTTTTCAAAGCTTTTGCACACGTACTTCACCCATCGTTCCCACATTCTCACCGTGCAGGAAGCCCTTTGGCGATCTTTTGTACAGCATCTAAAAATTCTGCAGCACGAGGGTTACGTGACCCCTCAGGGACATCTCACTGAAGACGGCCTGTGGGCGTCCAAGCTGCGCCTGGACCAACCGCTCCTGGTTTCCGAAGTGATTCGCAAAAGGGTCCTTCCGGAATCGGATCCGCCCATGCTGGCCGCGCTTATGGCGCCTTTTGTGGTAGATCGCGATCGGCCGGGAGAATCTCAGCTGTCGTCGCTCATCTGGAAATATCCCGATTTGGCCCGGCCGTATTTTGACGTCCTGCAAACGCTACACCCCTTGAGGCAAAGGCTGCATGCGGAGGGCTTTGAGACGCCGCCTTTGCCTTTTTGGACCGTGGTCACGGTTTACCACTGGGCCAGAGGCGAAAGCTGGAACGTGGTCAAGAACCTCACGACCATCGATGAGGGAGACTTGACCATGGTGATCTTGAGAACTGCGGACCACCTGCGACAGGTGGAATCGTTGACGGAAACCCATCCGCGTCTTGCCGCCTCGGCACGCGACGCCATCGAAAGCATTTTGCGGGAACCTGTTCTGGTGCCATAACCCGCGCGAGTAGGCAGGGCGAAAGGGTTCACGAGGCCTCTTTATGGCTCGAGTCGCCATTGTTTCGGACATTCACGGCAACCTGGAAGCTCTGAAAAGCGTGGTGCGTGCCGCCCGGGCCGAAGGCGTGGATGGTTTCTGGCATCTTGGCGACGTGGTGGGCTACAATGCCGATCCCACGGCTTGCCTGGAAATGCTGAGGGAATGCGGCGCGCGCGGCGTGCAAGGCAACCACGATCTCGCGGCCCTGGACCCTCAAATCGCCGAATCCTTTAACATCCTTGCCTATGAAGCCATTCATTACACCATACAACAACTCAACAGCGGCCACCTGGCCCAGTTGCATGCTCTGCCTCTGTGCCGCACCCTGGAAGGGGCGCTGCTGTGCCACGGAACCCCGGAGACCCCCCATTCCTACATCCTGAACCTGTACCAGGCTCGGCGCATCTTTAACCTCATGCGGAAAAGATTCCCCGACATTTCCGTGTGCTTCTTCGGCCACACACACCACCAGAAAATTTGGGTACAAGATCCACGCGGCAAAGTGATGACCGTGGACACCCCTAATAGCACGTCCTTTAGGCTCAGCACCGAGAACCTCTACCTCATCAACCCGGGAAGTGTGGGCCAACCGAGACAGCGCGACAGTCGAGCCCGATTCCTGATTTTTGACACCGACCTTCAAGCCATCGACTTCCGCGCCGTACCTTACGATGTGCAGCGAGCTCAGGAAAAAATTCTTCGAGCAGGTCTTCCCGAGTACCTGGCCTTGCGTCTGCAAGACGGTGTGTGAAAAAGAGAGGGAACCGGTAAGAAGGACCCAATGGAGCGAGGGGAAAGACGATGTTTGGAAAGAAAGAGGTTTTGCTCAAAGACGGCACGCCGGTCAACGTCCGCTTGATGACCCGAGAGGACGGCGACGCCCTCTACCGGTTCTTTCACAATCTGACCGACGATGAGCTTCTCTACGTTCGCCATAACGTTCGGGACCCTCACGTGGTGCAACAGTGGGTCAACAATCTGGATTACCGCCGCGTTTTACCTTTGCTAGCTTGGGTTAAAAACGAAATTGTGGCCGACGTGACACTGCATCTGATTCCCCATGGCTGGAAACGGCACATCGGCGAAGTGCGCACCGTCGTCTCACCCAAATACCAGAACAAAGGGCTTGCCACCCTCATGCTCAACGAACTCGTTGCCCTGGCATCCGAAATTGGCTTGGAAAAACTCTGGGCCGAGATTCCTCTGGATTCCCCAGCAGCCATTCGCGCTTTTCGAAACGCCGGATTCGGCTGCAAGGCGGTCATCGAAGGGTTGGTCAAGGACATTCACCAACGCAATGTGGACATTCTCATCATGGTCTGCGACGTGACCGCCTACTACGACCCTCGATGGGGGACCATCAAGTCCCTGGAACCCCTGTGAATTCTTCCGTCAGGGCAGAATGTGGCCGCTTCCAAATTCCGGAAAGGCCTCCAGTAAAGCCTGTTGCAGCACGCCGGCGTTGTGGTAGCGATTTTTCCAGTCCTTTTCCAAGCAGCGCCCGATGATGTGTTCCAAGGCCTCAGGAACCTCGGAAACCAGTTCTCGAAGGGGCTGTGGAGGGGATTCCAAAATGAGGTCCATGAGTTCCTTTTCGTTTTCCGAGTAAAAGGGCAAGAATTCGGTGGTTAAGGCGTAGAGGATCACACCGAGAGCCCAAACGTCGCTGGCCAGGCGGCTGCGTCCCATGATCTGTTCGGGAGCCATATAAGGACGGGACCCGATGACCGTGCTGCTGATACTCCGCCGCATCACATCTTTTGCTGTGCCGAAATCCAATAGCTTCAAGACCCCTTCCGGGGTAATCACAATATTATCCGGTTTGATGTCGCGATGCATGATGTGGTGGCGATGAGCATAGGCCACCACATCCAAAAGTTGCAAATAATATTTTTCCTTGCGTAGGGCATCCAGGCCCTCGTCCAGGAGTTCTTGCAAAGATTTGCCCGAAACATATTCTTGAATCAGAACCACCTTGCCGCCGGATTTGACCACATCCAGCAGTTTCACGGCGTTGGGGTGGTCCTTGAGGCGTCCGAGAATGGCCGCTTCCACAAGGAATTTGCGGTTGAGTTTTTCTTCGTGAGGGATTTTGGCCACGGCCAGATGGTGACCACTTTTTTCCCGAAGCAACCACACCTCTCCAAAACTGCCGAAACCCAGTCTCCGTATCTTCTCCCAGCGGTCGAGAAAACGTGCGGTATCCACCGATTCCTTTTGCTGCCACTCTTCGGCAGCACGCCCACGCCCCACAAGGCGATGCCACGCGGCTCGAAGGCGCGTGACAAAGCGATGCCACACACCGTCGTGCCCGGGACTCGTTGTGCGCATGGTTTCCCGAATGCGATGCCCCCATTCCAGCAACACCTGCAATCGAATGGGCAAGGCGCTCTCGTCCACAGGCAGAATCCAATAATCATCGGCACCCGCACGAAGAATGTCCCGCACTCTTTGCCCTCGGCCCTGAGGCACCAGGACCATGAGGGGCACGGATCGGCCCAACAGGTTGCGCAATTTTTGTACCTCCACATCCGGTCGGCTGTCGCGTCGGCCCACGCGCACGATCACCAGACGCAGATCGGGACTGCCGCGCACGGCCTGCTCATTCGCCCCGCCGAGATGCTGAACAAGCAGGGTCGGGTCCGCTTGAACGATCATGTCCTTGAGAAGCCCGAACTCGTCTTCTCGACAGCCTACAATCAAGACTGTTCCCGATCGCAACACCACGCCTCTTCCTTGTGGGCCCCGCACCTCGCTCCTTGGTCTGCCACACAGCCGGGAGGGGAGCCGGCGCACATAAGAAAGGAGCAGGCGTCGCGGCCTGCTCCTCTCAGATCCTCAATGGGCCATAGAAAGCCTCATGGCATGTGGTTTGCCTCAATCCGTCGCATATCTCGGCCGCCTGGTCACAAGAGCCAGAATGATGCCCGCAATGAGCAAAACTCCGGCAATGTAGAAGGCATAATCGTAGGACTGGTACTTGTCATAAATGCGCCCGGCCAATTTGGGCATAAAGGCGCCCAAGCCCCAGCCGATGAACACCAGGCCGTAATTGAACCCCAGGTTCTTGGGACCGTAAAAGTCCGCCGTAAAGGATGGGAACAAAGACAACCCGCCGCCGTAGCACCAGAACCCCACGGCACAGGCGATAAAAAGAAGCGGGATGTTTTTAATCCCAAACAAATAGGGTAGCAGGAACATGATCACAGCCGCAGCGATGTAGTTGACGATGAGGCCATTGGTGCGCCCGATCTTGTCGGAAATGATCCCCGTACCGATTCGGCCGATGGAATTGAAGATGGCTCCCCAGGACACCAAAAGATATCCGGCTTTCATGATGCCTGCGATCATCTTGTTCACATGGCCGATGAGCAGAAGACCCGCTTGCGTGTTGATGCAGAACATAATGACCAGGGCATAAAACTGCCAGGTCTTGAGCATTTCTGCAGCGGTCCAATCTGCCCGCGTCTGGGTCGGGGCCTTGGCGGCTACCGCCGCCACAGAAGGCTGCGGAGGGACATAGCCGGGTTCCGGCCACGCCAGGAACTGAGCCGCAACTAAGATCACCACCAAGTAGGCTACTCCAAGAACATAAAAGGAAGCACTCATACTGTAGGTGGTGATGAGCCAGTTGGCCAAAGGCGCCACATAAAAGGCGGCCAGCCCATACCCGCTAACCACCAGACCGGCTATGAGACCTCGTTTATGCGGGCCGAACCACTTGAGTGCCGCTGGCGTCGGGGCCGCGTAACCTACACCCATGCCAATGCCGCCGCCAATGCCGAAACCCAAAAGGATTCCCGTGTAGCTTTTCATCAGGCCCGCCACAAGAAGCCCCAAGCCAATGGCCAGGCCGCCGATGGAAGCGGCGATGGTCGGGCCATAACGGTCCTGAATGCGCCCGCCGGGAATCATGAGCAATGCAAAGATCAGAATACACAAAGACGCCGGGTTGGAAGCTTGTTCCGCCGTAAGGGGCACCCAACCTTGCGATTCCATCAAATTCTTGTCGGTCAGATATTTTACCCAGACACTCCAAGCATAAAGACAGCCGAGACACAAATTCACCACGATCCCAGCCACCACCACCTGCCAGGCCTTGCCTGGAACCTTGTCCACGGTTGCTTGCGGCGCTGTCATGGTTAATCTCCTTCTCGTCGTTCAACGCCATGACCTTCGTCCGTTCTCAAAGAGCATTGCCGCCGTTTGAGAACGGACCCTTCACCCCTCCCCCGTGCTCCTGCCGAAAAAGAGGGAGCTGACGCGGGATGCGCGAGAAAAATGACAAAAAAGACCGAGAAATTAGCGAAACGCGCTTCTAACGAGAGGATGTCTTTGCAGCACGATACTGGCGCTGAGAAGACTGCTGCAGAAAAACCATCGAATGGGGAAAGGACTCACTCCACGACGTGGCAACCGATTTTCGACGACACTGGACGGCTGAGGGAACATTCGTGGTCCACGCGCATGAACAGAAATAAACTACGTTCTCGTGCCTCACCCCCTTTCGTCAAGGTATTTGCCTGCACCTCCTTTTGAAGACCCACAAAAAACCTTCCACAAATTCTATGTCTTTTTATCCACACCCCCTGGGGCGCGGTCAAGAAAAAAGTTTTTATTTTTAAATTGTTAAGAAATGCACAAAGCATTCCCGACGATTTTTCTGGGCTCACTCATTGAAGGTGGTGTGGGTTCCCATCACCATTCCAGGTGGACGTGGCGAATGTCCGGTTTCAAAAAGAACCGGCTTTCCTCCACCTTTTTCTTGAGCAGTCCCGTGGTGAAAATCAGCTTTTCGCCGGCATCCAAGGAACTGAGGCTCTTCACGGCGTAGAGGGTCACCACCTCGTCGAAGCAGATGGCGCAGGCAATGGTCGGTGGTGTGCCGCTCACAACAATCAAATCCACGGGCCGCTCGGCTCGAGGAGGCTGGTAATCGGCAACGACCAGCAAGCCTTCCGCAGTGAGTTTGGCGTAAAGGGCGCACTGAAGGGTGCGGCGAAGAGCCTTGTTCGATTGAAACGCCTTGGGCACAGCGCGCCAGGACCTTTCCAAGAAAGCCTTCCAGTCTTCCACGTCTAGGGTGATTTTCTTGTCCATAGTTCGGTCCTTTTCGTGAAGTGACGATGGCCGCCCATGTTCCTATCATGTTCAGGAACTGTGACGCAATGGACGATCGAGCCATGTCAAGGCTGTTGCAATACACCCTTCCCAGCCGCCTCTTCAGCAACTTGTCCTAAACAGCCTTCTCTTGCACACGAAGCTCGCGGACGCCTCCACACGAAGGACCGAGAAAAGCCGCTCATTGACGCCCATGGCAAGGGCTGTTAGCTTTAGGGAGAATCGTGAAAATCATCGACACATGCCCTAATAAGGCAAAGGATACGCGATGATGCAGATGGACCGTGCCGTGTTTGATCTTGGAATGAGCGTACATGCCGTGTCATTGTACATCTTGATTTGTGCGTTGGCGGACGAAGGGCGGGATTCCACCCTTGAGGCCGTGCGTGGCCAGTGGACCGCTTCGGAAGACGCCCTGTGGACGGCTGCCAAGGAATTGGAGCGACATAAAGTTCTTCGCATCGAGATGGAAAGCGAATCATCAGGCCGCTTTTGGGTGCAGCCTTCCCACGAATGGATTTGAAGTGAGCAATGGCTCGATGGCCCCGTCGCCTCGTTTTCCTATTCATTTGTGCCAGCCGGATTACCACAAATCCTGTGCGGCCTGCTGCGGCATTTACAACTTCAAAGACAATTCGCGCCGAGCCGTCAGCTTGAGGCTTCATCGCAACCGTGTTCTTCTTGGCAACGAAGGCCGCAAGGTAACGCCGGACGCACTCGCGTTGCACAGTCAGAAGTGGCGAAGCCGATACAACGGGTTTGCCAAGAGGTTTGAAGCGGTCTTTAACTGTGAGTTCGTAGGGTTTCTAGATGAGGCTCATCGGCGTGTCGGCTGCCTTCTCCATCCCCTGCGGCATAAGGGCAAAGACCTCCGGCACAGCTCCTTTTACGGACAGGAACTCTGCGATGGGCATTTCTGCCCTAGTTACTATGAGCTGACCATGAACGAACAGGCGTTGGTGGTGAAAACCCTGGACGACTGGTATCTTTACGGCCTTGTCATCACGGACATCGATCTGGTTAAAGGCGTGTACCAAGCCCTTTCGGACCGATTGGGCGAGGCCGTGCAGCCCAGAATGCTCACGCATCCGCCCGTGCAAAGGGCGCTGCGACGGCTCTGGCAATGGAAGCTTCGCTGGCCCTATTGCAGGCCGGGATGCGACGGGTTCGGAAAGTACCTTTTCATAGGGGATCATTACGAAGAATTGCAGATTCCCTACGAGCGCTGGGGAGTGCAACCATCGTTTTATCACCGCATACTTCTGGCTCTCGGCTCCGCTTTTCAATCCTTGGAAGAGTTGAGAGACGCGGAACGAATCATCGACTTAGGATTGCATCACGCAGTGCAGGCCCTGAGGAACGCGTCATCTCAAAAATCCTCGAATGGGACGATCCCTTGACATGGCCTCGTCGTGCCGATAGCGCCGAGCCAGCTTGACATAGTGTTCGGCCGTTTCCCGAATTCTTTCCTTTTCCTCTTCGGTGAGCGTCTTCTTGACCTCGGCCGGAATACCCATGACCACGCTTCCCGGCGGCACTTCGGTCCCAGGACTCACCACCGCGCCAGCCGCCACAAGGGATCCTTTGCCGATCCGAGCCCCATCCAGGACGATGGCTCCCATGCCAATAAGGCAGTCGTCTTCCACAACACAGCCATGGACCACAGCCTGATGCCCCACGGTCACGCCATTTCCAATGAGTAGGGGAAACCTTTTCCCGGTCACGTGCAGGGTGACGTTATCCTGAATGTTGGTGTCGCTGCCGATGCGAATGAAGTGCACATCGCCGCGCACGACCGTATTAAACCAAATACTTGTCCGATCTCCGATGTGCACATCCCCCACAACCCAAGCTCCGGGTGCGATATAAACGTCTTGGCCCAATGTGGGAACGATTCCTTTGTAGGCAACCAGGCCCGGCCTCAGGCTCACGGCACCGCGCCCTTCGGCAACCCCGTCGTGCATGCGTCCGCACCCACCGTGCCCACCTCTGGGTGGATAAAACGTGTCCCTCATTGCATTCTCTCTCCGTGTGAAAACTTTTCCAAAAAAACCGTTGGCTCTCACAAAACCTGCCGAATGCCGCTGCACCGAATGGGTTGATCTAACGCATCGATTGTGCCTCACCTTGGTCCAGTTATCAACCCAGGGTGAGAAGACGCGGGAAAACATTGCGGCACATGGTCTCTCGAACAAATCCCCCTGTGTTTTCGCATTCCGACGGTGCAGGCTTTGATCAACCACGCCCAACAAACTGGCCCATCTCTTGCATATGAAGAAACGGTAATTCCTGAACAAACAGAACGCCACTCGGTGCCGCAACAGGGAGGATGCGACCATGTTGAAAACCATCCAGGCTCGGATTCTGGCCATATCCGCCATCAGCCTGATTCTCGTGGCCAGTCTCGGCGTGCACTACTGGTATTGGATGAATACAATCGGTAACAAACTTATCTTAAGCGAGCAGTTCGAAGATCTTTTTAATGACATGTTGGAGATTCGCCGTTTCGAAAAAAACTTTCTGCTCTACTCGAACCCCACAAGCCTTGAGGAGGGTCACGTTTACCTGCAACGTGCCGAGCAGACCATGAAAACGCTTTGGCCGACCATTCAAAAGGTCATGGGACAGGAGGCCTCCCGTAGGTTTCTGAGCGAATTTATGGCTTACAAAGATCTGATCGCTCGCTACAGTGCCGCGCCCTCGTCCGCTGACAAAGAAGGTCTCGAGGAAGTCAGAAACCATGGGAAGCTGTTGGTGGACTTCACCGAACGGTTGCTAACCAAAAAACGTGAGAGCATTCATAAGGCCCTCAAACAGGCCTATCGCTTTCCACTGGCCACGCTGGTTCTGATCACCCTGGTTCTGGTCGGTGTCTTTCGGTTCGTGAACACGCAGCTGTTGAAGCCTCTGGCGATTCTGAGAGAGACGACGGCGCGCGTCGCCCAGGGGGATTTTCGTCCCATTGAATATGAAAGCAAGGCCGAGGATGAAATCTCTCTTCTCATCAACGCGTTTAACAGCATGGCTCAGGAACTGGAAGCCAACCAGGAAGCTCTTCTGCATTCTCGCAAAATTGCTGCCTTGGGCACCTTCACGGCGGGCATTGCCCATGAATTAAACAATCCTCTGAACAATGTCTACCTGACCGCCGAGGCCCTGCTTGAAGACCATGGGTCTTCCTTGGAACCGGAAGCGCGCGAATTGGTGCTTGACATTCTCAACCAGGCCGAACGAGCTGCCGAGATTGTCAAGAACTTGCTCGATTTTTCGCGCACAGACCGGCCTAAATTGGAAAAACTGGACATTACATCCGTCATTCATCAAACCCTGAAACTTGTGAAGAACCAACTGCTCTTGGCGGGAATCCATGCGGAGGTGAAGACCGAGAATTCCATTCCGCTTATTCAAGGTCATCGACGAAACCTGGAGCAAGTGTTTCTGAACCTTTTTCTCAATGCAATTCAGGCCATGCCCAACGGCGGGGAAATCAGGATTCGGTTGTCAACCTCAGGCACGCTAGTGCGCATCGACGTAACCGATACTGGCGTAGGCATTTGTCCAGAAAACCTGGAACACATCTTCGAACCCTTTTACACCACCAAGGGGGTCGGCCGTGGCACAGGCCTGGGCCTTTCCGTTACCTATTCCTTGATTCAAAAGCACGGGGGGTATATAGAGGTCCAGAGCGAAGTGGGGGTCGGCACGACCTTTTCCGTCTTTTTGCCAGCCCTGGATCCCGAAACGCAGGACAACGAGGTTTCCCTGCATGGAGAAGGCGTGGCGCCTGGCCATCATTGACGATGAGTCCATGGTTTGCAAGAGGATCACGCACGCCCTGAGTAAGGAAGGCTACCAAGTGGAATCCTTTCTTGCAGCGAGTCCCTTTTTTCAGGCGATGCAGGCAAACCCTTTTGATGTGGTTCTCACCGACCTTCGACTTCCCGACATGAACGGTTTGAATGTTCTCACACGGGTCAAAGAACGATGGCCCTGGGTGGAAGTTATCGTGATCACTGGCTACGGATCCATCGACAGTGCAGTGGCGGCCATGAAGGCCGGCGCCTACCATTATGTACCCAAACCCCTTCGACTCAGTGAACTTCGGCACCTGATTCGAGGGGCCGTCGAGAAAGTGGCCCTGCGTCGTGAAAACGAACGCCTTCGCGAAGCCCTGCGGGGCCGGGATCCCCTGGGCCGCATCGTGGGCAAAAGCCAAACCATCCAGCATGTCTTCGCGCTGATCCGCAAGGTGGCTCCCTTGGACTGCACCGTTCTCATTGAAGGGCAGAGCGGAACGGGAAAAGAGCTTGTGGCTCGAGCCATTCACGGCTTGAGTCCTCGAGCCTCTCGCCCGTTTGTTGCTTTCAATTGTGGAGGGTTCACCGAGGCGCTGATCACGAGCGAGCTGTTTGGCTACGAAAAAGGCGCCTTCACGGGTGCCACAACGACCAAGCTGGGTCTCATGGAATCTGCCATGGGGGGCACCGTTTTTCTCGATGAAATCGGGGAGATGCCTCTAACCATGCAGGTCAAGCTGCTTCATGTACTTCAGGAAAAACGCGTTTTTCGGGTGGGTGGCACCCGGCCCATTGCCCTCGATATTCGCATTCTCGCCGCCACCAACAAGGACCTTAAGCAGGAAGTCCTCGCCGGCCGGTTTCGGGAGGACCTCTACTACAGGCTGAACGTCGTGCGCATTCCCCTGCCCACGCTGGCCGAGCGCCGTGATGATATTCCTCTCCTGGTAGCCCACTTTATCGAGAAGTACCAAACCCTTTTCGGCAAACCTGTGGAAGGCATTCACCCACACGCTTTGGAAATCCTCAAAAAGCACAGCTTTCCTGGAAACGTTCGCGAGTTGGAAAACA
Organism: Desulfosoma caldarium; assembly: GCF_003751385.1. Lineage (NCBI taxonomy): Bacteria > Pseudomonadati > Thermodesulfobacteriota > Syntrophobacteria > Syntrophobacterales > Syntrophobacteraceae > Desulfosoma > Desulfosoma caldarium. Next base: position 114,221 of record NZ_RJVA01000009.1, read on the forward strand.
TTATCGAACGGGCTGTGGCCCTCACCGAAAAACCTCTCATCGGCGTGGACGACCTTCCCGAAGATGTGCGCCAGCTGGAAGTGGATGCCTACCCGGCAGAAGAACTGCTGTCCCTCGAGGAAGTGGAAAAGCGCCACATCAGCAGAGTCCTGGCCAAGACGAACTACAACAAGAATCTGGCGTCTCAGATTCTTGGTCTGCCTCGCACCACCCTGTGGAGGAAGATAAAAAAGTACGGCATTCTACAGTCCTCCCCCTCGAAGCCGTCCCACTGAACCCCGCTCGACCCACCATTCGTTCATTCCATTATGAAACACTCGCCGACATCTCGATGAAGTTTTATTTCAGAATGAAACTCTCCAAAGCCTACACCCCCAATCCCCAACACGGTTAAAGCACATTATGACGTGTTTTAAGGGAGTTACACAATGGGCATTTTTTTTGCTCTCGTTGAGGCTGGAGGCGGCTCATGGAGCGGATCTTGGTGACGGTGACGGGAGGGACCACGGAAGACTTGGGGGCTTTGGCCCGAGGCATCTGCCTGGCGCGTCGAATTGGCGCCCATCTTTACGTAGTGGGCCTGGAGAGGCCGACGGAGCATCGAGGGGAAGAGCCCTACCGTCTCGTGCCGGCGTCAGAGGTCGGAGAGCGGATGCACATGCTGATTGAGGGGGCGCGAGGGGATGGGGTCTCGGTGAGCACTTACATCCTGAGAGGAAACCCCGAAGAGGGCATTTTGGCCTTCTGTAGGGAACATCGCGTCACGCTGTGGATTGTTGGGGTCCCTGGAAGGCAGAGGCGGAAGCACCATCAGGCGATGATGTGGGTTCATAGCCTTCGCCACAAGCTGGGGTGCTCGGTGGAGATGGTAAGACCTAAATCAGAGATTTTTAGGAAAGAAAGTAGGTGATGGCATGGATCTTCCAATTCATCTTTATCTTCCCATTGCAGGGAACAGTGTGAACATCCTACACATCCTGGGGTTGGGGGGCATCGTGGGATTGCTGTCCGGCATTTTCGGCGTGGGGGGCGGCTTTCTCATGACGCCCTTGCTCATCATGATCGGCATTCCCCCCACGGTGGCGGCCGCTTCCGATTCCAACCAGATCGTGGGAGCGTCTACGTCGGGAACGGTGGCCCATTTTCGCTTGGGCAACGTGGATTTCAAAATGGGCCTGTTGTTACTTCTAGGGGGCGTTTTGGGGGGCACTCTGGGCGTTCACATCATCAAAATCCTGCGACGTCTGGGCAATGCCGATTTCTTGATCAGTCTTACGTACGTGCTTATGCTCGGCATCATCGGCACCTACATGTTTCAAGAAAGCTATCGGTCGCTAAAAAAAACCAGCCGTGAACCTGAAAAGGTTCCCGCCTCGGCCAATCCAGGGCGCCCATCGGTCTATGCCCGCTTTGTTGCGTCGCTGCCCCTGGAGGCGGATTTTCCCCGATCCGGTGTTCGCATGTCGGTCCTGATGCCCGTTCTGCTGGGGACTCTGGTGGGCATTTTGGCGGCCATTATGGGCGTGGGAGGTGGTTTCATTATGGTGCCCGTGATGGTGTATTTGCTTCGCATGCCTATGCACGTGGTCGTGGGAACGAGTTTGTTTCAGATTTTGTTTACCTGCGTTAATGTCACTATCATGCAGTCCTACATCAACCAGACGGTGGATTTCGTTCTGGCATTTCTGCTGCTTCTCGGATCCACCGTAGGAGCTCAGGTGGGAGCTCGTATCAGCAAGCGGCTTCGTGGAGATCAGCTCAAGATCATTCTGGCCGTGCTGGTTCTGTTGGTGATGGTTAAGATGTTGTTGGGTTTGTTGCTCACCCCTGATGTTCTTATTGCGGAAGCTGGAGGGCACTGATGAGGCGCACATGGCTTTTTATTACGACCCTGGGATGGTTGGCCTTGCTGGGTTGTCCTGAGGCACGAGCTTTGAATGTGATCGTGCGCCCTCAGGCCTTTGAAATCGGCACCTTTTTCAACGGCACCACTCTGAACGTGGAAGGCCAAGTGGGGGCGGATCAAGAGGTTGTGGTGCGCTTTGTGGGCGTGCCGGGGGATCTGCATCTTAAGAAAAAGGCCAAGGTGTTGAATTTGCTGTGGATGAACCGAGGCTCCGTGGACTTTCACGGGGTTCCCAACGTCTTTGTGGTCTATCTGCCCAAACCTTGGGAAGCCCTGGAGGGGGAAGCGCCCGCACGAGATGCTGAAGGCATTCGAAAGCTAAGCCTGGAAAATTTGGAGTCTCTCGTCTTCATGGAACCGGAAGGCGAAGACAAGCACCTCCTTTTCCACGAGCTTCTAAAGCTTAAAACCAAGCAAAAACTGTATCAGGAGCATGTGGGTCGGGTGCACTACACTCAAAAAGGGCAAGGGCAACGAACCTTTCAAGCCTCTTTGGCCATTCCGGCTCGACTCACCGAAGGGCAGTATCGCGTGGAAGTGTACGCTGTTGCGGACGGGCGCATCCTTGATTCGGCCATCGTCCCTGTTCAGGCACGCCTCGTTGCAGCGCCGGCTTTCATAAAGAACCTGGCTTTTCAGCATCCCTTTTGGCACGGGGTTTTGGCCACGCTGGTGGCCGTGGTCGGCGGCCTGATTGTGGGATACCTTTTCGGCACCTCCAAAGGGTCCCACTGAGTGGAAGTCAGTCATGAACGGGTTGTGGGCCAGGATTTGCGGAACATTCAGCCGATGGAGACGGCGCGAGCCCCGTGTTCCGTTGGCGAGAATACTGAAGTGCTTTCGGTCCATCTTGGCCAGGAACAGCGAGATCCTGGATCTGATGGCCACCATGGGGAAAGCCCTTAGCGGCGATTACGTTTTCGACAGCCACTTTGTACACTCCTCATGTCAAAGGTTGATCGATCTGACGCAAAGCCTGATCCATGATCTGAACATCTTGAGCGGGCAAAAATACGTGGATCTTTACGCCAGCTTGGAAGGGATTCGGCGGCGTCTGGACGCCATTCTGGCGGGACAGCCGTCCATAGGTGACATTCCCTACACCCTCTTTTACGAAGATTGCAACCGTGACTGGATCGATGAAGTCGGCGGCAAAAACGCCAATCTTGGAGAGGTGCGCAACGTCTTGGCCTTACCCACGCCAGATGGCTTTGTCATCACCACTCGAGCCTACCATGAATTCATGGCGTCGGCCGGACTTTCCGATTTTCTCACCCAACAGCTGAATCCCTGGGAAACACAAGATACCCAGGCGTTGGAGCAGCGCCTTCGCGATCTACAACGACGCATTGAAGCCTCTTCGATCCCCGAGAAATTAGCTCGGGAAATTTATCACCGCATTGAGACCCTGGGACGCAAGTACCGTCGCGAAACCCTGTTTTTCGCCGTGCGCAGCAGTGCTTCCGGTGAGGATACCGAGCACAGTTTTGCGGGGTTGCATCGATCGCTGCTCAACGTTCCGGAGACGGAGGTGCTTCAAGCCTATCGGCAGGTCGTGGCCAGCCTTTTTACTCTGCAGGCATGGAGGTACCGAAGGGATAAGGGGTTCGGCGAGCATGAGGCCGCCATGGCGGTGGGCTGTCAGCTCATGGTCGATGCCGTGGTCAGCGGCGTGCTCTACACCGTGGACCCGACAGCGCCCCCCCACTCAGATGCCCTCACCGTGTCAGCCACATGGGGGCTCGGCCCACCCGTGGTAGAAGGCAACCGAAAGGTGGATCGTTTCCGCGTCAGCCGGGACCCACCCCACGCTCTTCTGCAGATGCACGTGGTACCCAAAACGGCGTCTTTGATCTCTCAACGTGATGGGGGAACGCAGTGGGTCGATGTCTCGGAGGTGGACCAATCCAGATCATGCCTCAATTCTCAGCAGCTCAACCTCCTCGCGTCCACCGGGCTTCTTTTAGAACGCTACTTCAAGCGCCCTCAGGACATCGAATGGGCCTTTGACACCTCTGGCCAGCTCATCATTCTACAAACCCGTCCGCTGCAAATTAACCTTTCGGATTCCGACATCTGTCGCATCAGCGACATTACCGCCTCCGCCCCTGTCCTGTGGTCAGGGCGAGGTGACGTGGTGCAGCGGGGCATCGCGGTGGGCAAGGCCTTCGTGGTGCAAAGTGATGAGGATCTAAAACGCGTGCCTGCCGATGCCATTGTGGTGGCCCGGGAAAGCTCCCCTCGCCTTGCCGCTCTCTTTCGGCATGTGCGCGGCGTCATCACCGACGTGGGATCTCCTCTGGGACACATGGCCACGGTGGCGAGGGAATTTCGCGTACCCACCGTGGTGAACACAGAAATTGCGACGCAGCTTATTCACACCGGCGATCCCTTAACCTTGGACGCAACCCAAAACGTTTTGTATCGAGGATACATCAAGGAGTTATCTTACCATGAACTCACCTACGAGGAAGTCTTTGAAGAAACTTATGAGTATCGCTTGTTGCGCCGCCTCCTTCGCCTGATCACACCGCTTCATCTTGTGGATCCTAAGGGAACCGATTTCACGCCGGCAGGCTGCCGAACCCTGCACGACATTGTGCGTTTCGTGCACGAGCGGGCTGTGGCTGAATTGGTGGGCATGAATCTGGCCAGCTTTCACACCTCAGGATGCCAAATCCGGCTTCTCGAGATCCCCGTGCCTCTCGACCTCAGGGTGATCGATGCAGATGGCGGCACCGTCGCCAGCCCAGACGCCCGCACTCTTCGCCTGCAGGACGTCACCTCCATTCCCATGCGAGCTTTTCTTGCCGGCGTGGTGGAATCCAATCTGTGGGAAAGAACACCTGTGGCAATGGACTTCAAAAGTTTCCTGGCCAGCATGAGCCGGACTTTCGACACACACCGGGTCCCCCTCGAAGAGGTGGGCCTTAACCTGGCGGTCGTTTCTTCCAACTACATGAACATTAACCTTCGGATCGGGTATCACTTCAACATCATCGATGCCTATGTCGATGACCGCATTGATGACAACTACATCTACTTTCGGTTTATAGGAGGGGTCACCGACTTGACGCGACGATCCCGGCGTGCTCGACTTATTGGTGAAATCTTGGACCGCACAGGGTTTCGAGTTGAGATACGAGGCGATCTGGTGGTGGGGCGCATGAAGAAGCGCCCCCGTTCCACCATGGAACACAATCTCGGAATGCTGGGTGCGTTGGTGGCCTATACCCGGCAGTTGGACGTCCAGATGATTAGCGACGAGGAAGTGGTGCGGCACGTGGAGCGATTCATGGAATTGTTCCGGTCCCTTTGGCCTCGGCCCCAAGCAGCCGAGCCTCAAGGAGGTTCCCATGGACAAGCAACCTAAGATGAGAGTTTTAATTCTGGACGATGAGCCCATCGTTTGCAAACGCATGAAACCCTCCTTTGAAAAGGCAGGCTACGAGGTGGAAACCTTTACCGACAGCACTCTCGCCCTGGAACGGATCCGGGAACAAGACTTCGACGTGGTCATCACGGACCTCAAGATGGAGAAGATTGATGGAATGCGCTTCCTGTCGGAGGTCAAAAAGCGCACTCCGACGACGGAGGTCATCGTGATCACGGGATTTGCCACCATGGAAACGGCCAAGGAATCCTTTCAAAAGGGTGTGTTCGACTTCGTCGCCAAGCCTTTCAAGATGAGTGAGATACTGGATGCAGTGCGCCGAGTGGAAGAGAAAAGGCGCGCTGCCAGGCTCTAAACACAAAGGGACGTCGGTGGCAGCCCTGGCGGTCGAAGGTAGAGCAACACAACGCCAATCTCTCCGGGCAGGAGGTGACTTTATGAGAATTCTCTTTGCAGCAGACCAGTATCGCTACAGCGCTCATGCGCTTGAAGCCCTGGTTAAACTGGCCCAGAATACCTGGGCGGATTTGACGTTTGTGGGCGTTATCAACAAATCAGTGGACCGTTCCCTTGCACCTGGCTCTGCCGAGGTCGGCACCCATGCCCTGCCTGGAGCCTTGGCACGTTATCGGGACGATTTTCTTGCACGCTGGCCCAAAGGCGATTCGCCCTACGCCCCCACTCAACAGCAGCACGAATGGATCCAGTTGCGTCAGGGGGTCTGGGAATATTTCCAGGTGGCGCGAGGGTCCATGAAACAATTGAAGGTTCGCCTGCGTTTTGGACAGACCGCTTCCGAAATTTTGGCCACCGCCGAAGAAGAAGCCAGCAGTTTGATCGTGATGGGCTGCACGGGCGGTGACGCCTGCCTCTGGCAGGATGATCCGTCGGTGCCTCAAAAGGTCGTGGACGGTGCCACGGTGTCCGTGCTGCTGGTCAAGGAGGCTGCCCCTATCCGCAAACTTTATATGTGCCTGGACGACAGCGGCATCACTCAGGACGCTCTGGAAATGGTTAACCAAATGGTTTCCATTACTGAAGCCGAATTGGACGTGGTGGGCCTCACCAAGGGTGGGGGCATCAAGACACAGGTCTATCCCTGGTTAAAGGTCGTGTCTGACTACTACAACAGCAAGGGCGTGCCGTGCCACATTCGATTCCGTGAGATCGACGCATTCCAAGAGTTCATCTCGTCTCAGGTCACCGAAGGTCTGTTGGCTCTGTGGCTAGGAAAGAAATCCCTCTTGTCGCGGCTATTTCAGAAAAAAACCGACTCCATTGGGCATTTTGTCAGCAGGTGCAGAACTTCAGTGCTCGTGCTGCGCTGATTCCGCCATCGCAGCTTTTCTCCTCTGGTCGGCCTCTCTTTGAACGGCGTGGTCTTTAGGGCCGCAACCCCAAAATGGAGGCAATGGCGTCGCCGGTCGCCGTCACAAAGGCGCGGAAGGATTCCGAATCCATGGCCGTTCCCGGCCTCGGGCACGGCACTCCTTCTGGAGGTCGCACCAGCACCGGGCGGTTCTGAAGCTCCATTTTAGGCTCTATGCCGAATTCGGGCTCAAAGCGATCTTCAAAGTACTTTTCTTGGAAGACGGCAAACTTCAGCGCGTGGGCCGTGGCGTCCAGGACGCCCACCTTGCCTTCGGGTAGGAGCCCTTGCGAAACGGCGCGGCGGAATCCAGCCAGACATTCACCGCCTTGGGTGCACGCAATGTGCCCGTTTCGGTTGGCCATAAGCATAGCGTCCATGATTTCCTGTTCCGTCACCTGGACCACCTGCACTGCCTTTTCTCCGCCGATGGATCGGTATTGCTCCACCAGCTGCACCACTCGAGGCATGCTCACCGGGTTGCCGATCATGGCCGCCTGGGCCACACTGGGCCGGACCGTCACCGGCCGAAAAACCCGCTTCTCTGGATTTGGTTCCAAGTAATAACGATACACCGGATCGGCATGGTGTGATTGCACCCCCAAAATCCATGGAAGCTGGGTGATGATGCCCAGGTCATACAGTTTGAGGAATCCCGCCATGACCGCGGTGATGTTCCCCGCATTGCCGATGGGAACCGTTACCACCAGATCGGTCACATTGTAGTCGAAAACCTGCGCGATTTCGTAGCTATACGATTCCTGCCCCAGAATGCGCCAGGCATTTTTGGAATTCATGAGTGCCACAGGATACTGTTCCGCCAAGTACTCCACGATTTTCATGCAGTCGTCAAAGACACCTGGAATTTCAATCACACGAGCCCCGCTGCCCAATGGCTGGCTCAGTTGCTGGGGCGTCACCTTGCCGTGGGGCAAGAGGACGGCGGAGGTGACACCTTGGATAAAGTATGAGGCGTAAAGGGCCGCGGCGGCGGAGGTATCCCCCGTGGACGCGCACACGGCTAAGACATGGCCCAGTCCCTGGTTTGTGATGAGGTCATTGAGGTAACTAAAGGCACTGGCCATACCCCGGTCTTTGAAGGACGCGCTGGGATTTTGCCCGTCGTTTTTAAAAAAGAAAGGCCGACCCGCCCAGTCCTTGAGGCGTCCGTTGGCCTGCACCACGGGTGTGTGGCCTTCGCCCAAGTAGATCACGGCCTCGAGAGGCAAAATGGCGCCGAGGAGTTCATGAAATCGGTAGATGCCCTTGAGGGCCGGCTCGTGAATCATGGCCCGATAATCAAAGATCTGGCGCCACTGTGGGCCGGGGGTTTTTTTGAGGCGATCCCAGTCCCGGTCTTCAATCATGAGAACACTGCGGCACTGTGGACAGGTGTAGAGCAGCTTGCCTACGTCAAAGCTCGCCTGGCACGCAAGGCATCGGTACACGTAGGTTCCGGACACCTTTGGCACGATGCGGTCTCGAACACTATCGGGAAAATCCAGAATCTTCATGTTTTCTCCTTGTCCCTGCAAGCTCCTTTTTTGCAAGCCTCAAAACGGCCACCACGATCGAATCCACGGCATAAGAAAAACGATGGCCGGAGCGACAGCCAAAGCCGGAAGAAAATTGGCCACGCGAACATCCTTGATGTTCAGAAGCTTCAATCCAATGGCCATAATGAGCAACCCGCCGGTGGCCGACATTTCTGTGATCATCTCCGCGGAGAGCAACCGATCCAAAGCCGAGGCCATGAACGTGATCGAGCCCTGAAAGACGAGTACGCTTGCAGCCGATAGAAGCACCCCCCAGCCTAAGGTGGCCGCAAAAGCCACAGCTGCAAATCCATCCAACGTGGACTTGACGGCCAAAAGGCGGAAATCGCCGCCGAGGCCGTCTTGAATGGACCCCAGGACAGCCATGGGCCCGACGCAAAAAACAAGACTCGCCGTCACAAACCCTTCACTCAAGGACGAGCCGGATCTGGACCGAAAGAGATTTTGAAGGATTGCCCCCAACCTTTCCAAGCCGTCTTGAAGACGAAACCCCTCACCCAAAAGACCGCCCAGCAGAATCCCTCCCAGCACCAACAAAATGTTCCGGGTCTGCAGGGCCATTTGCATGCCCACAACCAAAGTGACCAGCCCGAGGCCGCTCATGACGGTGTGCTGCGTCTTTTCCGAAAGGCGCGCTCCAAGCAGACTCCCCAGCGCCGCGCCGACAACTACCGTGCTCACATTCAACACCGTCCCCAACATGCAGCCGCCCCGTTTTCCTAAAAGCATTCCGCACGCACATTTCGCCCAAGGACCCGACGTCTTTGTGACTCAAGGGCGTCAGTTTCGCGCACGCAAGTTCTCACAAGAGCTCGAAGTGCACGTCCATAACGTGCAGAAAATTCCGAATCGCCATACACCCCTTTGGCAGACAAAATACTGCAGGATGAGCCAAAAAGGAATGGATGAACCGTCCTAGGCACGTTGCCACGCAAGCGCCTCAGCGGGATTCACGGCGCTGGACCATAACGGCATCGCTTTCGTGACGCAAGAGTCAAGTGCACTTCGGACTTCCACCACAGTGCGGCTGCAAGCCAGAGCCTTTTGAGCATTCAAAGATCTGTGGTCTCGCCCTTTTTTGAAAGGGGGGCCCTTCCACCTGTCCACCACACGACAAACCGGTGAAGGTATGGGCGGCATCTGTGGCCGCCCCTGCCTTGTCGAACCACGACGGCGCAGTCCCTTGGGCCGCCACAAGCGTGCTGATTCAAGAAAAGCTTTCGGTCATGCGCCTTGCCGCGTCTTGGAAAACATGAACAGCCCTAGGAACGCGGGCTTCTCGCCCGCTCTTTAGGCGGCGCCAAGGCAGGCCCTCCGTGCCCGTGAGGCTTTGTGGGCTCGTTTCGACAATAGGATTAGGTGGTCAATAAGGTGAAGAGATCGCGCACGAAAGGCGCAAGGAACCGCCCCACGATTTCCCCCTCTGACAGCCGGTCTAGGAGCAGAACCGCCAGCAGAAGGTACGGGCCCAGTTGGTGGTAGGATTGTTCCAGGCGACTGCCTTTGGGAATGAGCATGACGGAAACCAAGGTGCCCGTCGCCATGGGCAATATGGGCACCAGGTGATACACCGCCACGGTCAAGTTGACCGCCACGACCATGAGAAACACGCGAGGATCCAGGGACAGACTCCTGAGAAGCCAGGCCAGACTGCCAAAAATGTTGGCCATGAGAAAATTGGCAAAGGGGCCGGCCGCTCGAGTCAGCACAAGGTAAAGGTCGGGATACTTGAATTTGGTTGTATCCACGCCGATCCTCTTGGACCACCCCATGCCTGTGGCTAAAAAGGACAGCGTGCCCAGCACATCCAAGTGCAGAAATGCGTTGAAGTGCAGACGGTCCTTGGCTCCAGGCCGCTTGTCGCCAAGAAGCGTTGCCGCAAACGCCTGTCCTTCCGCGTTGACCAACACGGCCACCAAAACGGCCACACAAAAGGAGACCGCATCGTCCACAGCCAAATGGGCAGGGTGCAGCACATAGGGAATAGGAAAAAGCGGGCGCGCTTCCATGGGACCTTTTCACCTCCTGTGGGGCTCTCAAACAGGAAGGCAGGAAGCCCGCTTCCTGCCTTCCTTCCGGCCACGGGGCATAGCCCACGGCCTTCAACATTGACCTTGTTCAACAACGGTTCACGGAAGAACGCCTCGTGCGGGTGCCGTGCGAGGCGTTTTCGGCCCAACTATCTTGTCTCGCCGACGGCCGTGGGCCGTTTCGTGAGCCGGCACACAATCACGGCGATGATCAAGACAATACCGGAGAGATAAAAGGCCCAGTTCAGGCTTCCCGTAACGTCCTTGATGGTCCCACCGAGGCGAGCCATGAAGAACCCGAGACCCCAGCCGAGGAACACCAAGCCGTAGTTGAACCCAAGGTTCTTGGGACCATAGAAGTCCGCCGTGAAGGAGGGCATCAAGGCAAGCCCGCCGCCGTATTGCCAGTACGCAATGCCTACGGCAAGAAACAGGAAGAACAGGTTCCTTGAAGCGATGATGGCCGGAAGCGCAAAGAGGCACAGGGCGGACACCAAGCAGTTGAGCGTGTAAGCATTGGCCCGGCCGATTTTATCCGAATACAACCCGGTGCCCACACGTCCCAAGGCGTTCACAAGCCCACCGTAGGAAGCCAGAATCCACGCGTTGGCCGCAAAGAACGGATTGCCCTTGGCCGCTTCGGCAAGAATCTTGGCCGCATTGGCGATGATCAGCAGACCCGACTGCGTCGTGCCGATGAACATGAAGACCAATGCATAGAATTGCCACGTCTTCACCATGTCGCCGGCCACCCAATCCACTTTGGTGATGCTGGGGGTCGGGCCCGCCTTGACCGGAGGTGCCGGAGGCACATAACCTTCCGGTGGCCATGCCAGCAATTGCCCCGCAATAATGGTCACCGCCGCAAACAGTATCCCCAAGAAGTAAAAGCTGTAGGACAACCCACCCGACTTGATCAGATAAGCCGCCAGGGGCGACACGTACAAAGCCGCGCCGCCGTAGCCACCCACCACAAGGCCCGCGACGAGACCCCGCTTATGCGGGCCGAACCACTTGAGGGCCGCCGGGGTCGGGGCAGCATACCCAATGCCCATGCCAATACCCCCTAGGACCCCGAAACCGAGAATGAGACCGGTGTAGCTCTTCATGAACCCGGACAGAAGACAACCGGCCGCAAGGAACAAACCACCCGTCGTGGCACCCACTTTGGGGCCGAATCTATCTTGAATGCGCCCGCCGGGAATCATCAACAGCGCAAAAATAATGACGCACAGAGAAAAAGGCACGGAGGCCTGGGCGTTGTTCAAATAGGTCCAGCCCTCGTTAAGGCCGGTCATCGCCTGCCCGACCATTTTCTCGTTGATCAGTTCTTTTGCCCAAACACTCCAGGCATACAGAATACCCAAGCACAAGTTGATGGCGGTTCCCGCAAACGTGACCACCCACGCTCTTCCTGGAACTTTATCCGCCATTTTGCTCCCTCCTTCCCTTTCGCATAGGGAGTTCACTCCTGAGACCTTTTCGGCCTTCCTTGACCGTTTCCTTCGACTCACCGGTCGTCAAAGAAACCGGTCCTCGACAAAAAGCTTCTGAATGGAAAGAGAACTGAGCGTTCGTGAGGATATGACAGGGAAAGGAGCACCAAAGGGCATGTGTGCGCTGTTCCATGGGAATGAGGCCAGGAGACGTTCCGTCAGGGAATTCCCATTGTCGTCATGGGCTTTGCCGTCGCCGCATTCTTGACTGCCTCGAAGTTCGCCGACCGTGCATTGTCGCACAACGAAGTAAGATGATTTTGAAAACAGCGAAAAATGATGAACCCTCGTTGTCACCGACTCGTGAGGGTTCCCATGCCGGCAAGCTTCTCACCTCCCTTCTTCGATGACAACATGGTTCGCCCTGCTCAAAGCATGGGAGGAATCCACTGGCAACCTCACCGAACCGCTTAGTCACGTTAGAGGCGCGCAGGAGAAAGGTGCGGAACGTTACACCGCGTGAATATGGCATGCATGAAGAGCGCAGGACTTTTCGCAGAAAGTTTATCCCAAAGAGCTTGAGGCAAGTCAAGCCGAAAAAGATCAGGATGTGCACTCCCGGGGGCCACCCATTTTAGCTCTGGATATCGAATCTCATTTATGCCAAATAACCACGATGAGCGGCGGCAGGGGAACCCCCGCGAAGAAAAAACCTCGGGGATGAAACATTCGAGCCCATCGTCTCAGAGCCTCAAGGCATGTGGGGTCTTGTTCAAGGGGGATGCACCGTGAGCCTTTTTCCTCGATTTCGCCATTGTGGGGAGACAGCCCTTTCGGTGGAGCTCGGCGAAGGCATCGACATGGACGTCAATCGGCGCGTCCATGCACTGCATGGAGCCTTAAAACGTAGGCCGCTGGCCGGAATCCTTTCCATGAACCCCACGTATCGTTCTCTTTTCATTCACTACGATCCGGCCTTATGCTCCTTTGAGCGCCTCATGCTCACGGTCCAAGAGCTCCTGGAAGAGGGCGGGGATGCCGGCAACGATTTGGCGTCGTGCGTGGACATTCCCGTCTGCTATGGTGGGGAATTGGGACCGGACCTGCCCGACGTGGCCGCTTTTCATGGACTGACCGAGGACGAGGTGGTGCGGCGCCACACGGCGGCCACCTATCATGTCTACATGATTGGGTTCACTCCGGGCTTTCCCTATCTGGGAGGTCTGGATGGCCGTATTGCCACACCCCGCAAGAAGACACCTCGGCCCAAGGTCCCCGCGGGTAGTGTGGGTATTGCGGAAAAGCAAACGGGTATCTACCCTATCGAAAGCCCCGGTGGATGGCAGATTATCGGCCGAACGCCGCTCAAGCTCTTTGACGTTCATCGAGACCCGCCTTTTTTGGTGGAGGCGGGCATGCAGGTGCGCTTTTACGCCATCTCTCGAGAAGAGTATGAAGACCTTGCATATTGAGGAAGCCGGCCTCCTCACCACCGTGCAAGATGGGGGTCGCTACGGCTACCAGGACAAGGGGGTTCCTGTATCCGGAGCCATGGACACCGCGGCCCTTAAGCTGGGCAATGCGCTCTTGGGCAACCCCCCCGATGCGGCGGCTCTGGAAATTTCCATGGGGGGATTTCGAGCGCGGTTTCTTGCTCACGCCTCCTTTGCCGTCACGGGCTTCGATCCTCAGGCTTATCTCAATGACCACCCCGTGCCTTCCTGGACCGCGTGGGCAGCCGAACCCGGGGATGTGCTCGAGCTGAGAGCCGGCAGTTCAGGCATCTGGCATTACGTGTGCCTTGCCGGAGGTCTGGACGTGCCTTTGGTGCTGGGAAGCCGGTCCACGTATCTACGCGGGCGTTTTGGAGGCTTAGATGGTCGAGCCTTGCGCCGAGGCGATGTCTTGGCGACGGGTTCACGGCAGCGCGTGGCTCCAAAGCGCCTTCCCGAAGCTCTGCGACCTCCATACCGTGACCATCCCACCATCCGCGTGATTCTGGGCCCTCAAGAAGATGCGTTTGTTCCGGAATCCATCCATGCCTTTCTGTCGGCGCCCTATCACGTGACCCCGCGCAGTGATCGCATGGGCATGATGCTGGACGGGCCTCGACTCAGGCATCGACGTTCCGCGGACATCATCTCCGAAGGGCTGGCCTTCGGAGCGATTCAGGTGCCCGGCCAAGGACTACCTTTCGTCCTTTTGGCGGATCGGCCCACCACAGGGGGCTATGCCAAAATCGCCACCGTCTTTTCCCTGGACCTGCCGCTTCTGGTGCAAACGGCGCCGGGCCGATTGGTGCGATTTCAGAGCCTTAGCCTCTTGGAAGCTCGAGAACTTTATCTGAAGCACCTCTTTGCTTTTCGGCGTTTTTTGGAACGCCATGAACGAGGGGGGGACGCGTATTCATGAGGATCGACATCAATTGCGACATGGGCGAGGGTTTTGGTTCCTACACCTTAGGTGATGATGCAGCGGTCATTCGTTCCATCACCTCGGCCAACATCGCTTGCGGCTATCATGCCGGAGACCCCTTGGTTATGGGATCCACCATTCGGCTCGCCATGGACCATGGGGTTGCGGTGGGGGCCCACCCCGGTTTTCCCGACCTCATGGGTTTCGGGCGCCGTGCTCTGGAAACCTATCCCGGAGAAGTGAAGCATTATGTGCTCTACCAATTGGGAGCCCTTTGGGGGGTAGCTCGAGCTCACGGAGCGACGGTGCAGCACGTGAAGCTCCACGGGGCCCTGTACAACATGGCCGCATTCAATGAGCGGCTGGCGCGGGAGGTCTGCGAGGCCGTCACGGCTTTTGATCCTCGGCTGATCTTGGTCACACAGCCCGAAAGCGTGCTGGCTCGAATGGCCGCACAGGAAGGCCTTGTGGTGGCTCGGGAATTCTTTCCGGACCGTGCCTACACGGATTCCGGGGCTTTGGCACCTCGTTCCATGCCCGGGGCCGTTCTTCATGACCCTCAGGAGGTGCGCGAGCGGGTGCTGCGACTGGTTCGAGAAAAGAAAGTTCGCACCATCACCGGCCAGGAACTTACCATGGAAGCGGACACGCTATGTGTTCACGGCGATACCCCGGGCGCGTGGCAGTTGGCGGCGACCATTCGACAGGCTTTGGAAGGTGCCGGCATCGAGGTGGTTCCGATGCACCGGTTTGTGGGCTGAAAGCTCAAAGGAGCGGATCTGAAGACGGACCATCCTCGACACGGTGGCGAACCTTTTTCTTGCCCTTGCCCATGGGCCTGTGCGAAAGGCGAGGTGGGTAGGTGCATGCCTGAGGGCCCACGAAGTGCAGCAAACATGACAGGAGGAGGGAAAAGCATGGCTCGAAAAGTGTGGATTCCGGTTTTCATTTTGGGTTTGCTTGTGTGCGGTTCTGCAGGGGCCGCCGACGTGGTCAAAATGAACTTAAACGCCATTTACCCGGCCACCAATTTTCATTCTCAGGGCGCTGAAGAATTCGCCAAACGCGTCAAAGAATACACCGGAGGAACCGTTGAGATTGCGGTGCATCCGGGAGGCGCCCTGGGATTTAAGGGCCCGGAACTGCTGAAAGCAGTGAAGGACGGCACGGTGCCCATGTCGGACATTCTCATGGGGGTGGTTCAGGGCAGTGAAAAAACTTTCGGCATCAGTTCTCTGCCCCGTATGGTCACGTCCTACGACGAGGCCTTCAAGCTGTACCAGAGCTGCAAGGATCTCTACGATAAGGCGGCAGCCAAGTGGAATCAAAAAATTCTTTACGTCGCGCCGTGGCCGCCCAGCGGTCTTTTCACCACCAAGGAAATCAAAACGGCCGCCGACATCAAAGGGCTGAAGACGAGGACTTACGACAAAAACGGCGCCGACTTTCTCGCCAACCTGGGCGGCAGCCCCGTGTCCCTTCCCTGGGGTGAAGTCTACGCGGCTTTGCGCACGGGCATGATCGATTCCGTGCTCACTTCCGCCGTTTCCGGACGAGACGCCAAGCTTTGGGAGGTTTTGAAATACTTCAAGAAAATCGACTACGCCTACCCGCTCAACATGGTCGTCATCAATCTGGACTACTGGAAGGCGCTCACGGCTGACCAAAAAGCGGCCATGGAAAAAGCGGCCATTGAGGTACAGGAAATGCAGTGGAAAAAATCTGCCGCCGACAACGCAGAATCTCTGAAAGCCATAGAAGAAAACGGCATCGCGATTTCTGAGACGGACGCCGCTTTGGCCGCGGAATTGGATGCCGCCGCAGATGCCATCATCAAGGATTTCGTGGCGAGTGCCGGAGCGGATGTGGCCGCCGTGGTGGAAGGCTATCGGAAAAGTCAAAAGTAGAACATGTTGTGCGGCCGACGTGCGATGCGTGCGGGGAATCGCACGTCGGCGAGCACGCGGGGCTGTGCGCTCTGCCACACAGTTTGTCTAATCAAGCCCATGGGGCTTGACGGAGCAGGAGCGCCGCACGGCGCGATCCCCTGTCGCGGCTGGTACCGCTCCCACCACGCGTCTCAAGCTCGGACGACTTGATCAAGGATGGCGCCATGGGCGTTGCGTGGCAGTGGCTACAGACCCTTGAACTTCTCTTGCAACGAGACGGCACGGTATGGAAAAAATTTTTCGATGGTCCAAAAAAGTTTCTGACTGGGCGGCTCTCATTTCCTCAGCGGCCATGTTGTGCATTGTCCTTCTCATCCTTCTGGAAGTGTTCGTGCGATCTTTTTTAAACACCTCCACCATGATCGCCGACGAATACAGCGCCTACATGTACGTGGTCCTGGTCTTCTTCGGCCTGGGCTACACGCTGGCCACCGACGGGCACATTCGCGTAAAAGTCATCTCATCTCGCCTCAACGAACGAGGCCAAGCCCTTTTGGATCTTTGCGCCACCGTGGTGGCTTTGGGGTTGGCAGGATTTGCCCTAAAGTTTTCCGTTGCTCTCGTCTGGGAGGCCTACAGCCTGCGCATGGTCTCCGAGACCCCTGCCCAAACCCCCATGTGGATTCCTCAAGTGGCCATCCCCTTGGGCCTTCTCCTCTTCATGGTACAACTCTTGGCCCACGGTCTCGCTGCTGCGTCGCGCTGGAAGGCATCGCGATTCCGTCCGTGATGTTTCATGCCCTGCTTGACAGAAAGTCTGGAGAACCGAGCACATGATCGCAGATCCTTTTGTGCTTTCCATCACCGTTTTTTCCATTATGTTTCTGTTCTTGCTATCCGGCTTATGGATCGGATTTTCTTTGATGGCCGCCGGCGTCGCGGGCATGCTTCTCGCCGATCTGAACCTGCCACCCGGCTTTTCTGTTTGGACTAAGATCGGAAACCTCCTCGTCAATTCTATGTGGAACAGTGTCAATTCTTGGTCCCTTACGGCCCTGCCTCTTTTCGTATTCATGGGCGAACTGCTTCACCGAACCGCCGTTTCGGATAAATTGTTCAACGGTCTGGTGCCCTGGCTGAATCGCATTCCCGGCAAGCTTTTGCATATCAATGTCTTTGCGTGTTCCTTGTTTGCCGCGGTCTCGGGATCCAGTGCCGCCACCACGGCCACCGTCGGCAAAATCACGCTGGACGAACTTTCCAAGCGCGGCTACAGCGAATCCATGGCTTTAGGATCCCTGGCCGGGGCCGGAACTTTGGGCTTCATGATTCCGCCCAGCCTCATCATGATCATCTACGGTATTCTGTCCGACACATCCATTGGGCAGCTTTTCATCGGCGGCATATTCCCCGGATTGCTCCTGGCCGGTGGTTACAGCTTCTACATTGCCTTGCGAGCCATCGTGACCCCGGACATTGTGCCCTCTCAGGAAGAATCCTTCACCTGGGCGCAACGCTTTCGATCCCTGCGGGATTTGGCGCCGGTCCTGTTCCTCATCGCCGTCGTCCTGGGCGGCATTTACCTGGGCTACACCACACCGACTGAAGCCGCGGCTATAGGCGTGCTGGGGGCTTTTGTTCTCGGTGTTCTTTTCCGCACCATGAGCTGGTCGATCTTTAAAGACGCACTTTGGAGCGCCGTGCGCACATCCACCATGATCACTTTCATCATTGTGGGGGCCGCCTTCTTAAGCCAGGTGGTCGGCTTTTTGGGCATCACCACGACGCTCAGCCGCTTTATTGCCGATTTGCATCTCTCCCCTTACATGCTCATTTTCATTTTAGGTCTTATGTACATCTTTCTCGGTATGCTTCTTGACGGCATTTCCCTGGTGGTCATGACCCTGCCCATTGTTCTGCCCATGATCCTTCATGCGGGTTTTTCACCCTTGTGGTTCGGTATTTTCTTAGTTTTCATGGTAGAACTGTCTCAAATCACGCCACCCGTTGGATTCAGCATCTTTGTGTTGCAGTCCATGAGCCACAAAGACGTGGGGTTCATTCTCAAGGCCACTTTCCCCTTTTTTGTGATCATGGTTGTCACGGTTGTTCTGGTCACGGTATTCCCTCAAATCGCCCTGTTTCTTCCACAGAAAATGATTGGATGAATTTCATTCACTCCAGAGCGGAGAAACAATTGACACCGTAACTGCTTTGGATTACAAGCCCATGGGACGGTCAAGGATCTCCCGCGAGAGTTCACATCGGTGACGGTTGTGACAGCGCGTGCATAGCGAAAAATGTTTTTCTGGGAGACCTTCTTCCATGAACGATCCGTGCCGGCATCAGCCTGCGGAGGGCTTGCAAGAGCGTCCCGCTTCAGTACGTTCCCTCCGAGTGGTCTTTGGGATCCTTCGTCAGAACCTCCAATTCAAGGCATTCCGCCCATTCCAAAGGAGCATCCATGCGTTCCATCCATGTGGATGACATCGTGCGAACCGTCCGGGACCTGGCCATGCGCGCTAACACGGAATTAGGAGAAGACGTAGTGCGGGCCTTTGAGGCCGCTCTGGAGAGGGAAGAATCCCCCACGGGCCAGGACATCCTCAAGCGATTAATCGAAAACGCTCAGATTGCCCGCGAGGAAAAGATCCCCATGTGCCAGGACACGGGCTTTGCCGTGGTTTTTGTGGAACTGGGTCAGGACGTGCACATTGTCGGGGGGGCTTTGCGAGACGCCATCGAAGAAGGGGTGCGCCAGGGATACCGGGACGGGTATCTGCGAAAGAGCATCTGCCATCCCTTCACGCGGCAGAACACGGGCGACAACACCCCTGCCATTGTTCACATCGATCTTCAGCCCGGGGACCACTTTCGCCTCACCCTGGCGCCCAAGGGAGGCGGCAGCGAAAACATGAGCCGCGTGACCATGCTCACCCCCGCCGTGGGCGTCCAAGGAGTTAAGGACTTCGTGGTCCAGCGGGTCAAGGAATCAGGTCCCAATCCGTGCCCCCCGACCATCGTGGGGGTCGGCATCGGGGGCACCTTTGAACAGGCGGCGCTTTTGGCCAAAAAGGCCTTGCTGCGCCCTCTGGGCAGCCTTAATCCGGACCCTGAACTGCAGGCCCTGGAAAAGGACTGGCTGGAGGCCATCAACCGCCTTGGCATCGGCCCGCAGGGACTGGGAGGACGCATCACTTCCCTTGCCGTGCACATTCAGATGATGCCATGCCATATTGCCAGTCTTCCCGTAGCGGTGAATATTCAGTGCCATGCCGCGCGTCACAAGGAAGCCTCGCTGTAGGCCAGCCTCGTGGTTTCGATATGTGGAACCCGCGCGCCGAAGCCTGGCGCACCGAGGAGATTTTTCATGATGCCCAATGCCATCCTTTTGAAAACGCCTTTAAGTGAAAGCGACGTGACGGCCCTTAGAATCGGGGATCGTGTGCTCCTCAACGGTGTGGTCTACACCGCTCGAGACGCCGCCCACAAACGGCTGGTGGAGCTCTTGGAACGGGGAGAGCCGTTGCCTCTTCCCCTGGAAGGCCAGGTGATTTATTACGTGGGACCGTCCCCGGCGGCGCCCGGTCGACCTGTTGGGGCGGCGGGGCCGACCACCAGCTACCGCATGGACGCGTATGCCCCCGTCCTCATTGGCCATGGCCTGCGAGGCATGATCGGCAAGGGGGCTCGCAACGAAGCCGTCAAGGAAGCCCTGCGCCGAAGCAAAGCCGTCTATTTTGCGGCTATTGGCGGCGCCGGGGCCCTCATGGCTCGAAGCATTGTATCGGCGGAAATCATCGCCTACCCGGAACTGGGTCCAGAGGCGGTGCGCAGGCTGGAAGTCAAGAACTTTCCGGTGATTGTGGCCAACGACGTGCACGGTGGCGACCTCTATGAAGAAGGGGTGCGTCTCTATGCCCAAGATGCCTGATGGAATCCATCGGTGACCTTCCCGGCCATTGGTTTTCGGCGCAGCTTCACCGCTGTTCCGGGCTTTGCGTGCGGGAAAGGTTAAGTCTTCCGTTCAGACGAGGAGGTTTTTTCATGAAAAAGGTCGTGTTTCAACCCAAGGTTCGTTACAAGATGCATCCGGGTTACTTGGCCTGGATCCTTCACCGTGCCACGGGCATCCTTTTGGGCCTCTATCTCTTTCTTCACATTTGGGTGATCCACCATCTGGCTCAAGGCGAGGAAGCCTTTAACGAGGTGATGGCCGTCGTGCAGTCACCTCTGTTTCATCTGCTCGAAATCGGCTTGTTGGCAACGGTGGTTTATCACGGGTTGAACGGAATGCGCGTGGTTTTCATCGACTACGGCAATCTGGCTCATCGACAGATCATGCGCAAGGCGGTTTATGCCGTCTTGGCGGTGTCTGCCGTGTTGGTCGCCGCCGGAGCCGTTCCAATGCTTCGGCTGGCCTTGGGCCTCTAAGGGAAGGAGGGCAACATGTTGGGAAAGTCTTTCGGATCCGGTCGGTCCGGAGCCTTTGATTGGTTCTTTCAGCGGGTATCCGGAGTAGCTTTACTGATCACCTTGTTCCTCCACTTCTGGGTTCTGCATTATGCCACGCAAGGGCCTGTGACGTACCAAAAGGTCATGGCCCGCTTGGTCTCTCCGGCCTGGAAAGCCCTGGACATCGCCTTTTTGGTTTTCGCCGTTTATCACGCCATGAACGGGTTCAAGATGATCCTTGATGATTACGTGCACGCACCGGGCCTTCGAGCGGTGCTCGTGGGGGCTTTGTGGGTTGTGGCCATCGGATTCTTCGGGCTGGGCCTCCTCACCATCGTCACGCTCAAAGTGCAAGCCTAGCGACAAAGGAGCGAATACCATTATGAGAGATATTCCCGTCACAGTCCATAAACATGATGCTTTGATCGTGGGCGCCGGGGGTGCGGGGCTTCGAGCGGCCCTGGAAGCTTCCAAAAGCGTCAATACGGCGGTGATCACTCAGGTGTTTCCCACGCGATCCCACACCGTGGCGGCACAAGGAGGCGTGGCGGCTTCCCTGAGCAACGTGGAACCCGACGACTGGGTGTGGCACATGTTTG
The DNA here is from genome assembly GCF_003751385.1 of Desulfosoma caldarium. Taxonomy (NCBI): domain Bacteria; kingdom Pseudomonadati; phylum Thermodesulfobacteriota; class Syntrophobacteria; order Syntrophobacterales; family Syntrophobacteraceae; genus Desulfosoma; species Desulfosoma caldarium. The sequence continues at coordinate 135,270 of NZ_RJVA01000009.1, forward strand.
ATACCATCAAGGGAAGCGATTACCTGGGCGACCAAGACGCCATTGAGCTCATGTGCCGCATGGCCCCGGAGGTGGTCATTGAATTAGAGCACATGGGCATGCCCTATAGCCGCCTGCAGGACGGTAAGATTTTTCAGCGCCGCTTCGGAGGCCATACCAAGAACTTCGGCAAGGAAGCCATCTGCCGCACCTGTGCCGCCGCAGACCGCACGGGCCATGCCATGTTGCACACGCTTTATGAACAGTGCGTGAAAAACCAGGTCATCTTTTACAGTGAGTTTTTTGCCCTGGAACTGCTCATGAACGAAGGGCATGTGGTGGGCGTTTTGGCCTGGGACATCGCCAACGGCGGCTTTCATATCTTTCATGCCAAAGCCACGCTATTTGCCACGGGAGGTTACATTCGCGTCTACAAGACAAACTCCAACGCCCACATCAACACCGGGGACGGCCTTTCCCTGGCGCTACGGGCAGGGCTGCCCGTAGAAGACCTGGAATTTGTGCAATTTCATCCCACGGGCATTTACGGGGTCGGCAATCTCATTACGGAAGGGGTCCGCGGCGAAGGCGGCTATCTGCTGAATAAGGACGGCGAGCGATTCATGAAGCGCTACGCGCCCACAGTGTGGGATCTGGCTTCTCGGGATGTGGTGTCTCGAGCCATGGCCGAAGAAATGCGGCAAGGACGAGGCTGCGGCCCTAAAGGCGACTATATCTTGCTTAAACTAGATCACCTCGGCGCGGAACTCATCCACGAGCGGCTTCCCGGCATTTGGGAGTTGGCCTACGTTTTTGCTCACGTGGACTGCACCAAGGAACCCATTCCTGTGACACCCACCGCGCATTATTCCATGGGCGGCATTCCCACGAACCGCTTTGCGGAAGTGGTCGTCGGCAACATGGAAAAACCCGAAGAGCCGGTCAAGGGATTCTACGCCGCCGGCGAAGCCGCGTGTGCTTCGGTACACGGAGCCAATCGGCTGGGATCCAACTCCCTTTTGGATATTATGGTCTTCGGTAAGGTGGGCGGTCAGCGCATGGCGGAATTTGCCCAATCCTTGCCAGAGCATGTTCCTCTTCCGGAAAACGCCGGTCGGAAAGGCATCGAAGAAGTGACGAATCTTCTCAACGGCACCGGCTCCGAGCGTATGGGACCTATTTGGAACGAACTCAAGGAGACCATGGAGCTCAATTGCGGCGTTTTTCGCACCGAGGAAACGCTGGCCACCCAGCGCGGGATTCTCAAGAAGCTGTGTGAACGCTTCAAAAACGTCGGCATCGCCGACAAGGGATTGACCTTTAACCTTGACCTCATTGAAACGCTGGAACTGGGGCACATGCTGGATTTTTCCAAAGCCATCGTGGAGGGGGCTCTGGCCCGCCAGGAAAGCCGTGGCGCACATTACCGCGACGATTACCCGAAACGGGACGATGCGAAGTGGCTCAAACACACCCTGGCTACTATGGACGAAGACGGCACCATCACTTTGGACTACAAGCCGGTGCGGATGAAGCCCTTAAGCGTGCCGACCTTTGAACCTAAAGAACGGGTCTACTAGGGGGTATTCGAGAAATAACGCTGTGGAAGCGCTGCCAGGTGCGAGACCGCATCGTGCCGTACGACGCGCCGGTAGCGGGAAAGCACAAAGGCCGTGAGGATAGGCCCCTAATGAGTGAACTGCAGTCCTGAGCCGTGGAAAGGATTCTCTCCCAAAAGAGGTGCTAGAGATGGCGAAGACCGTGACATTCTCTATCTTTCGATATGATCCGGAAAAGGACAGCCGGCCACGTTACCAGGATTATCGCGTGGAACTGCGCCGGCCCGGCATGATGGTCCTGGACGGCCTCAACCAAATTCGCTGGGAACAAGACGGCACGCTGGCCTATCGCCGCTCGTGCCGAGAAGGCGTGTGCGGTTCCGACGGATTAAATATTAACGGGGTTAACATGTTGGCCTGCATCACGCACATCGAGGACTTAAAAGAACCCATCGTGGTGCAGCCCCTACCCTCCATGCCAGTCATCAAAGACTTGGTGGTGGATTTCACGGACTTCTATGCCAAGTACTTTCTCGTGAAGCCCTATCTGATTACCAAGACGCCACCCCCATCGGACCGAGAACGATTGCAAAGTCCCGTGGATCGCAAGAAACTGGACGGGTTGTACGAGTGCATTTTGTGTGCCTGTTGCAGCACTTCCTGCCCCAGTTTCTGGGCGGACCCTCAGTACTTGGGACCTGCGGCGCTGCTGAAGGCCTGGCGTTTCATCGCCGACTCTCGCGATGAGGGTGCCGACGAACGGTTGGAAATCATCAACGACCGCGACGGAGCCTGGCGGTGCCACACTATTTTGAACTGTGTGGAGGCATGCCCCAAGCAGCTGAACCCCACGGAAGCCATCGCGCAATTGAAAAAAGCCATCATACACCGCAAGTTTTAGCCGTGCTTCATATGAGGCGAAAGGGCCTGGCGTGAGGCAAGACGAGGTGAAGGCCTTTCCGCGGGTCCTTCACGTTTCCTTTTCCGTTCCCATGTCTTTATGGTCGGGTGCAAGGGCGCCAAGGCCTAGAGCCGGCGTTGATGTTCCGCCTCCGCCCAGTTACATTTGTCTCTGAAGGATACCTTGAAAGCCCGGCTTCAAGGGAAGCCGCGTTTCGCTAGGCCACGGACGGTGACATAACGCCATGGAGAAGGAGGGCTGCGTATGCCGACCCACCACGACGAAAGCCATGAACTGAAGGATCTCAAGCTGGGGCACAAGCTTAAAGATTTACGAGATAAATTTCGCCTGACCATCCAGGACCTGGCAGCACGCACGGGTCTTGACGCCGAAACGCTCACCCACATCGAAAGCGGCGCCCTCGTTCCCCCTGTGGCCACGCTCCTTAAACTGGCCAAGACCTTTCAGGTGGGTCTGGCCTATTTCTTTGAAGACCAGCCCGGTGGCGTCAAGATCTCCCTGATGCGCAAAGCGGATCGTAAGCGCTTGGAAAGACGGCCGCACCACATGTCCGGGGAAGTGACTTATATTTACGAAACGCTGGAGAACAGAAAGCCAGACAAACACATGGAGCCGTTCCTGGTGGAGTTTCCGGCCATGCCCACAGAGGACATGGTCTTTGTGAGCCATGAGGGTGAGGAGTTTGTATACCTCATGGAAGGGCGCCTGGAATTTCGGACGCCGGATCGCGTGGAGATTTTGGAACCCGGAGATAGCATCTATTTCGATTCCGATGTCAGTCACAGTTTTCGGTGTGTGGGGGAAGGCACGGCCAAGGCCGTAGTGGTGGTGTGGAGCCGCCCTTAGGCGCAAACAAGGATGGCGACAATGATGGAAGTGCGATTTCATGGGCGTGGCGGTCAGGGAACGGTGGTAGCTTCTATCCTCATGGCCAAGGCTTTCTTTCGGGCAGGCTATTTTGTGCAGAGTTTTCCTTTGTTCGGTGTGGAAAGGCGGGGTGCACCCGTAGAAGCCTATCTGCGCCTGGATAAGACCAAGATTTTGATACGAACCAACCTCTATGCGCCGGATCATGTGGTGGTTCTGGACCCCTCTTTGGTCACGGCGGTGGATGTGACGCGCGGCTTGAAGCCTGGGGGGTGGATTCTGATCAATGTGCCGCAAGGCATGGACCTGCCGCCTTCCTTTGCGCCCTTTCGCGTGGCCACGGTGGATGCCACACGCATTGCGCAGAAGCATGCCTTAGGCACGCGTACGCATCCCATCGTGAATACGGCCATGATGGGGGCTTTCGCGCGGGTTCTCGGCGAGCCACCCCTGGAAGCGGTCATCCATGCCATACGGGAAGAAATTCCCGTGAAGCTTGAAAACAATATCGCTGCAGCCCGCGAAGCTTTTGAAGCCGTGATCCTTGAGGGGGCACGTGCGGGTCGAGCGGCTCATGGCGTGTCCTTGACCATCCGTCCATCCACCTCTGTGTGACGGCCAAGCGAAGAGAGGTTTTTTATGGAACATCCGTCCATATCCTCAACATCCGTCCCTTTTATTCCTCGCTCCAACACCACCACGGAAAGCAACAAGACCGGATCCTGGCGCTTTTTGCAACCGCGCTACGATGAAAAGACGGCCCCATGCAGCGCGGCCTGCCCGGCCGGGGAAGACATCGCTCGAGTACAAATGCTTGTGGCTCAAGGACTCTTTAAAGAAGCGTGGGAAACGATTCTTCAGGAAAATCCGTTACCCGGGGTGTGTGGGCGCGTGTGTTTTCATCCCTGCGAAACCCGATGCAACCGCGGTCCCTTTGACGAACCCATTGCCATTCACACGGTGGAACGCTTTGTGGCGGACACAGCCCTGCGTTACGGCTTACACCCCGAACTCGGGAACTCCAAATCCGTCCAAAAGGAAAAGGTGGCCGTGGTGGGCGCGGGTCCCAGCGGACTGGCCGCCGCCTATTTTCTCGCTCGATTGGGTTACACCTGCGACGTTTTTGAAGCGCGTTCTGAACCCGGGGGGTTGTTGCGATGGGGCATTCCCCCCTATCGGCTCCCTGTGTCCGTGGTGGACCGAGAAGTGGATGGGATTCGTTCCCTCGGTGTGCGCTTTCACTGCGGCCAGAGGTTGTCCCAGGATTTTCTCAAAGCCCTGCCGAAACGCTACGCCGCGGTTTTTCTCGGCTGTGGCCATTATGGAAACATCTCGGCGGGAATTCCCGGCGAGGACCTGCCCGGCGTGGAACAAGGCCTGCCTTTTCTGGAATCGGTGCGCTCCGGGTCCGTGCCCTCTCTTGAGGGAACCGTCGCCGTCATCGGTGGCGGCAACACGGCCGTGGACGTGTCTCGATGCGCCGTGAGGCTCGGCGCTCGGCCTATCATGGTCTACCGAAGGCGTCGCCAGGACATGCCGGCCTTTGGCCACGAAGTGGATATGGCTCTGGAAGAAGGCGTGGAGCTCATGGAATTGTGGGCACCGAGGGAAATCTCCCCCCACCCCCAAGGGCTACTGTTGACGCTGGAGCAGATGGAAGTGGTGTCTGAAGAAGAAGGGCGCGCCGTGGTGCGCCCTCTTCGCGGCCGCACCACCACCATAGTGGCCGCAAAGATCTTTATGGCTCTGGGCAACACGGCCGAAGAGCCGTGGTTGAATCCTCCCACGAAGGACACTTCTGAGGTCCTGCGCCTTGCCAACACCGTCCTGGTGTGCCACGCCGACGGAACAGCGGTGGCGTACGGGGGCGATCTGGCGGCGCAGAACAAATCCGTGGCCCATGCCATCGGTTCGGGCAAAGAGGCGGCCATAGCCTTGGATGTGTTTTTGCGCAATGGCCGAAACGCCGTCGCCGACCGTTTGGCGCGCTGCCGCGTCGGGCCGGGACCTTCGGTGTCCATGGAAATGTATCTCGAAGGAGAACGGTGCCGCCGAAACCCTCACGTGGTCACCTTTGAGGAAATCAATACGGATTATTTTCTTTACAGCCCTCGCCTCGTCCAACCCAGACTGCTCAAGGAGGAACGGCTTCAGGGTTTTGGGGAAATCGATCTCAAGGTTTCGGCCGCCTTGGCCATTCGTGAGGCCGAACGGTGCTTCAACTGCGGCCTTTGCAATCAATGTGACAATTGCCGGCTCTACTGCCCGGATCTTGCCGTGTGTAAAGACACTTCCGCCCAAGGGCGCCATATCAATCTGGACTACTGCAAAGGATGCGGCGTCTGCGTGGTGGAGTGCCCTCGAAACGCCATGTCCTTGGTGGAAAACGAAACGGGAGGCCGCCCATGAAAAAGGTGGTGGAAGGCAGCCATGCCGTGTCCGAAGCCGTTCGGCTCTGCCGTGTTCAAGTGATCTCGGCGTATCCCATCACGCCTCAGACCCACATTGTGGAAAGGCTATCGGAATTCTGTTCCAATGGCTCCCTGAAGGCCAAATTCTTGCGCGTGGAAAGTGAACATTCGGCCATGGCGGCGCTCATCGGTGCCGCCTCCGCAGGCGTGCGCACCTTTACGGCCACATCCTCCCAGGGGCTGGCCCTGATGCACGAACTGCTTCACTGGGCTTCAGGGGCGCGACTGCCCATCGTCATGGCGGAAGTCAATCGCGCTTTGGCGCCGGGCTGGAACATCTGGACGGACCAAACCGACAGCTTGGCGCAAAGGGATACGGGCTGGATTCAGATCTACTGCGAAGACGCTCAGGAAGCCCTGGATTCCACCATTCAGGCGTACAAGCTGGCCGAAACGGTCTTTTTGCCGGTGATGGTGATTTTGGATGCTTTCTTTCTGTCCCACACTTACGAACCGGTAGACATTCCGGATCAGAGCGATGTGGACCGATTCCTACCGCCCTTTCGGCCGTCCTTTCGACTGGACACTCGAGCACCGGCCGCGTTCAATCAGTTGTCCCCGCCCAACGTGTACATGGAAATGCGCCGCGACCTTCAAGATGCCATGGAATCGGCTCTGCATGCGCTTCTGAGCATCGACGACGAATACCGATCTTTCTTTGGCAGAAGCTACGGCGCTGTGGAAGCCGTGCACTGTGACGATGCGGACATTATTTTTGTGACGTCAGGAACCATCTCCAGCACCTGTCGCCTCGTGGTGGAAAAGCTTCGCCGGGACGGCGAAAAGATCGGGCTGTTGAAAATGCGCCTTTTTCGACCCTTTCCCTATAGCTTGGTCAAACAATGGACCTTGAAGGCTCGAAAGCTCGCGGTCATCGATCGAAATTTTTCCTTTGGCGCTTCGGGAATCTTTGCCCAGGAAATCCGCGCTGCCCTGTGCAATGAACCCAAAAGGCCCTTGGTCTTTGGCTACGTGGCCGGGCTTGGCGGCCGGGATGTGACACCCGAACTTTTGGAAGAAATCTACTGGAAAACCAAAACCAGCGCCCATCCGGAATCGGAAAGCCTATGGATGGGGTTGCAGCATCCCGCACCGGCGGCATAAAGAAACATCGAACCGTGAAGGAGTCGTGCCATGGAATCCAATGTTCAGGATCGCGAGTATATGTGCTCGGGGCATGTGGGGTGCCCGGGATGCGGCGCGGCCATTGCCATGCGGTTTCTTCTGAAGGCCTTGGGCGAAAAGACCGTGATGGTCATTCCGGCCTGCTGTTGGTCCATCATCGCCGGACCTTACCCTCAGTCGACCCTCAGAGTGCCGGTGCTGCACACGGCCTTTGAAACCGGAGGCGCCGTGGCCAGCGGCGTGCGCGCCGCTCTTGATCTTCAAGGGGACCGAGAAACCACGGTAGTGACCTGGGCAGGAGACGGGGGCACGTTTGATATCGGATTTCAGGCCTTGAGCGGGGCGGTGGAACGCAACGAGGATTTCATCTATGTGTGTTACGACAATGAAGCGTACATGAACACTGGAGTCCAGCGCAGTTCTTCCACGCCCTACGGCGCCTGGACCACCACCACGCCCGGACAGGAGTGGAAAAAGCTGCGCAAAAAAAACATTGTGGAAGCCCTGGTGGCTCACCGCATTCCCTATGCGGCCACGGCCAGCATCGCCTTTCCCGAAGATCTGATGCGCAAGGTGCACAAGGCCAAGGGCATTCGAGGGTCCCGTTTCTTGCACATCTATGCGTCATGCCCCACGGGTTGGCGCCTGCCCTCAGAACTGGCGGTGAAAATCGCCAGAATGGCCGTGCAAACCAATATTTTTCCTCTCTACGAAGTGGAAAACGGCGTGCGCTACACCATCAACTACATGCCCAAAGGGTACCTGGTGCGCGAATACTTCAAACTTCAAGGGCGGTTCAAGCACCTGACGGATGCGGATTTGGAAGAGATTCAACGCATGGTGGACGAAGACTGGGAACTGCTGTTGCGCAAAGCCGGCCTAAGCCCCGGTGCCGCTGGGCCCATCGCCACCCCGTCTCGTGCGTCGGTGCCTTTTAGGGGCTGAGACATGTCTTCGGCCAAGGGACAACCGAGGTGTCCCGATGCAGAAGTTTTGGCCTTTGTTGGCCTGGTTGGCCTATTTCATCCTGCCCACGGACCTATTTCCCGATTTTGTGCTGGGACCAGGATGGGTAGATGACCTGGTGCTGCTGGGTCTCGTGTACTATTTCTTCCTTCGCCAAGGAACGGCCAACGACTCGAGAACATCGTCCCAAAGTGCGAGCCCGCGTGACCGACGGGCGGAATACGAGGGCGGGCAAGGAGCCGAAAGCACCCGGGCTCGAACCCAGTCCGGGGCCAAAAATCCCTATGACATTCTTGGTATTTCCCCGGAAGCCGACATGGAGACCATCAAGAAGGCCTACCATCGAAAGGCAGCTCAATATCATCCCGACAAGGTGAATCATCTGGGAGAAGAATTGCAGCAGCTGGCCAAGGAGAAATTTCAAGAGATTCAGTGGGCCTATGAAACCGTGATGCGAGCCCGGGGGGAGTCACGACCATGACGGAGACGGCACACCACCATGAACGGCGCAAACGACCGTATCGATACCGTTTGGTGAACATCGAGTGTATGCCCCAGTCCGACCACTTCAACGTCATTATGGACCTAGAAGAATCCATCGAGGATCTTCTGCCCTATTGCGCCGCCGTTCTTCCCGGGGCCACCTATGTTCATGGAAGCGGCGTCGTGAACGTTATGGATCAAGGCCACATTGTCGGCATTTACGCCAAGACCATCACCATCACGGATGTTTCGGGACCCGAGGAGGCCGTGAAATGGTGCGACCTCTATTATGAAAAGATTGAACATATTCGCCGAAATCGGGAAAACATCGCGCCGGCTTTGCGAACTCGTCCTGCGAAAACCGTCCTTGACATTTACCGAACGCTTCCCAAGACCAATTGCGGCCGATGCGGCGTGCCCACATGCCTGGCGTTTGCCGCAATGGTTTTTCGAGGGGAAAGCTCCCTGGACGCCTGTGTGGAGGTTTCACGGTGATGGAGTCCCCGTCCGCGTCTCCATGGGTTTTTCTCTACACTCTGGCCAACCGTTTTGAGGCGGATGTGCTTTCGGACGTGCTGGAAAAAAACGGTGTGCCGTATCTCGTGCGATCTTTCGTGGAAACGGCCTATGACGGCTTGTTCGTGCCGCAGCGCGGCTGGGGACAGATTCTCGTGCCGGCCGAGTTTCTCAGCACGGCACGAAAGCTTGTGGCGTCCGTGCTGGAATCCTTGACCTCACCCAAGCTGTACGAGTCCGTGGAAGAACTGGATCCTTCCTTGTGGGATCAGCTCGCACGCAGGGATCCTCAGAATGTGTGCCGACGGGCCGCCGTCACCTGGAATGCTGCGCATCAATCGTACCGCATTCCTTTCCTTGCGGGAGCATTCACTTGCGTTCCTGCGCAAAAGACCATTTTACCGGAACAAGGATTAGTCTGGCCCATGGTGGATTTTCAAACCGGACTGGTGCTGCTGCACTATCTTCTGGAAGCCCAAGACCTTCCTCTGTCGGGCCGGTGGATCAGTGAAAAAGACATCCCATCGGGACATCAGTTCTTTACAGGCCCTCACGCTTTGCCCCTGGATGCCCTCGTGCGCCACGTCGCCGATGCGCCGCATCGATTGGCCGAAACGTCCAAGGCGCTAGGAGGGGTTCCCGTACCGTCCGCCGATATGGGTTTTGTGTTCGTCGTGTTGCCCCGCGTCCCCGTGCAATGCCTTTATTGGCACGGTGACGGCGAATTCCCACCGTCCCTCTCCATTCGCTTTGATGCCACCATCGCCAAGCATCTTCCTGCTCTGGATACCATCTGGGCCCTGGTCAACGTCTTTGTGCGTCATTGGACGGCGGCTCTGAAGCAGGCCTAAATGTAGGCCGCAAGCGAGCCTCGGCGTTCTAGATTCTCGTGCCGTTGAGATACGCGGCGTTAAGAAGACCCGGAACGATGGGTCGTGTGGAAACGTCCGGGGGCGAGAAGTCGAAAACTTTTGCAAGGAAGAGGGTGACAATCCGAAACGTGGCCCCCCAAAGAACTTCCACGTGAGCACCATCCTGATACAAGAAGCACGCAAAGTCCTGGGTCGGTGGCTGCACCACGGCCTGCACTTCCGGATCCACATAGAGCCTGTAGCGGTAATAGTGACGAGGGTTCAAAAGTTGGCGCAAAGGTATGCTGACGATCCGCTCCACTTCCCAATTGGGCACGAACTTCTGGGGCCGACCAATCCACCCAACCAAGGGGTGAATGATGCGAACAAACAAACGCAGCCTTTCCTCCGGCAATGGTCCGAGAAAACGGACAAAGAGGGGGTTGAGTCGCATCTCCTCCCAGCTTTCCCTTAAACTGGTGGCCAGCAGCAGGGCGAGCAGGCGAGCCGCTCGAGGATAATGGCGGCGCATGGCCGACCAATGAGGCCATCGAGCCAGAGGGAATCCGGGCAATGATAGGGCCTTGGCCAGCAGAGGATCCAGACGCCGTTCCACGGTGCCGCCGGGACAGCACAGGTCCCCACTCTGGCGCACGCGACGGGAACGGCGGTTGAGGATCAGGCAGGGTTCGTGCTCACATCCATCCTCATGCAGGCCGCAGCCCAAAAGCACAAGGACGCTGGATGAATTTTTCAGTTGCTTCCCAAAGGCCTCGGCGCATGGATCCTTGAGACAACTCGGAGCCAATCGTTTGATGATGTGGTCTTGCAAAAGATTCGGGTGCGCAAGGATTTCCTCGACATCGCCGTGGTCGGCAAGGGTCTTCATGGCTTCAAACCTATCAGCGCCTCGTATTCGGCCCATTTCTTTTCCAAACGCTCGGCCGATACCACATAGGGTCTTTTCACTTCCGGCGCAAAAACACTGAGCTTGTATTCTTCTATCATCCAGCGCATCGCGTCAAGGAACTCTCGAACCTGAGCCGGCGCCTCCGGTGCAAGGTTTTGGTGCGCGCTCTGGTAACGAGCCACAAAGGGAGCGACTTCTGCCCATTTCTGCCGATCCTTTTCCGGAGCCACGAAAGCTCTTTCCGCCCTCAGGGCTAAACCTCGTAGGTATCTCGGCAATTCCCGCATCACCGCACTTCGATACCGTCGTAAGAAATCCGCTGGAACCAGCTCAATCAATTCCTTCTCCACGGCGTGCAGTCGTTCCAAGGTCATGGCCGTGGTAGTCTGTTTGGACCGAAATTTGTCCAGCGTCTCGATGACCTCTGCGCGGGCATGCAAGACCGCCAGGATTTCGGACCACAGCTGCCTGGAGCGATACCCCAGCTGGGCCGGAAGATCTTGAATCGTCTGACGGTATTTTTCCTCGTCCAAGGGTTGCGGGTCGTGAAGGTCAAAAAGCTCACGAAGCATGTAAAGATGGGCTTGCTTTTGCGCTTCGCCCAGATGGCCGAGAAAATGGAGGGCTTTCAAAGATAGCGGCGCCTGCGTTGAATCGGAGTGCGTCCTCCCTGGAGCCAGCACCCACTCTTTGCGAAGGCTTTTGAGCAGAGGGGCAAAAGCATGCTGATACAGGACAAGCAGCCCGTCTCGAGTGGCTTCTTGAGCCGACGGCGCATCGGCAAAGAGACGAACGGAGACGGTGGTCCCTTCGGCTTGAAGCCCGGGATAGGCGCAGCGCATGACACCGTAGGCATCCCGGCCTAGTTCGATTTCTTGGGGAAGGGGTCCAAAATCCCAAGAGGTGAGGCCGGAGCGTTCCCACCGGCGGCGCGCTTTGTCCCACACCGCATCGTGGTGCACCTGAGGAGAGCTCTGCTGCAATTGCGCCAAATCTCGCCCAGCCCGCAGCACAGACCCGTCCTCGTCCACCACCTCAAAACGCATGCGCAAATGATCGGCAAGAGCTTCCCGCGGCCACAAAGACCGTGGGACATGCAAACCCGTGACATCCAAAACGGCCTGCCCCAGAGCGTCGTAGAAATCACCCTGACCCCAAGAAAGTTGGAGTAAGACTTTTCTGGCCGTTTCCGACACGGGGGCCAGTTGACGTCGAAGGGTTTTGGGCAAGTTCTTGAGTAAAAAGAAAATCTTTTCTTCAAGAAACCCCGGAACCAGCCACTCAAAGTCGTCCGGCCGAAGACGGGTCAGAATGTGAATAGGGACGGTCACCGTGACGCCGTCCGCCTCTTGACCAGGGCAAAAACTGTAGCGCAGGGGCAAAGAATACTCTTTCAGATCGAGCGCATCTGGGTAATCCGCGAGTCCCCCAGGGCTTGAACCCTTCCGGATGAGATCCTCCTCCTTCATGCGAAGGATCTCATCACCGCCCTGGGTCTTCAGCCACTTTTCAAATGAGCGGATATCGGACAAAAGGGGAACTCTCTGGTCGTAAAAAGAAAAAATGTTGTCTTGGTCGATGAGCATTCCTCGCCGACGCAGCTTGTCCTCCACATTTTCCAGGCTTTCACGAAGCTTTTCATTGTGTTCGTAAAAGCCATAGGACTTGGGCACGTCGCCTTCCACGAGGGCGGAGCGAATAAAAATGCGGCGGGCTTCTTCGGCATCATACCGCGCATAATCCACAGGCCTTTTCTCCACAATGGGCAGGCCATAGAGGGTTACCCGCTCAAAGGCGACCACGCGGCCGCGTTTCTTTTCCCAATGCGGCGACGACACATGCGATTTGATCAAATGACGCCCCAACTCCTCCAGCCATGCTGGCTCAATGGTGGCGGCCATGCGCGCAAAAAGACGGCTTGTTTGAACGATTTCCGCCGCCACGATCCAGTCTCCACCTTTGTTGAAAAGGCTTGATCCTGGAAAGAGCATCATCTGGCGGCCTCTGGCTCCTATGTACGTGTTTTTTTCCTTTTTTACCGCCACGTGGCTCAAGTAACCGCAGGCCACACTACGGTGAATGGCTTCGTAGGAAGCCGGCGCTCTGCCATCGCCCGGCCCCTTGCCAAAACCCACGTCTTCGAGAATGGCCTGAATTTCCTCCACCACCTGCGTCCATTCGCGCATGCGACGGTACGACAAAAAGGACTCTCGACAAAAAGTGCGCAACTGAGACTGGGACGCTCCTTCCCGTCGCTTCTGTTGATAGGCTTTCCAGATGTTGAGCAGTGTTAGGAAATCGGAACGCCGATCCCGAAATCGTGCATGGATCTGATCCGCTTGCTCTTGGTGCTCAAAAGGCCTTTCCCGTGGGTCTTGAATGCTCAAGGCCGCGCACAAAACGGTCACTTCCTTCAAGGCCCCTTCCCTTTGCGCCTGCAGAAGCATTCGAGCCATGCGCGGATCCAGGGGAAAACGAGCCATGAGGCGCCCCAGATCCGTGAGGCGATGGTGGCGGTCCACGGCGCCCAGTTCCCTGAGAACGGCAAACCCATCCTTGATGGCGGCCTCAGAAGGGGGGGTGATAAAGGGAAAGGATCGAACATCCCCAAAGCGCCAAGCCAACATTTTCAAAATGACTTCAGCTAGGTTGGATCGAAGGATTTCCGGAGGTGTGTATTTGGGTCGGCTTGCGTAGTCTTCTTCAGCATAGAGCCGCACGCACACGCCAGGTCCTGTGCGGCCGCATCGCCCCGCCCTTTGATCGGCACTGGCCTGGGAAATGGGTACCACCGGCAAGCCCTGGGTGCGGCTTCGTGGATTGTACATACTTAAACGGGCAAGACCCGTATCCACCACACAACGAATGCCCGGAATGGTCACCGAAGTTTCCGCCACGTTGGTGGCAACGACGATTTTGTCCTGAGGCAGCAGTTGGAAGACTCTCTCCTGATCCGCACCCGCAAGCCGTCCGTAAAGGGGCAAGACGACCGCCTCGGATCCGTGCACCTCCTGCAAACGGGCGCATGCCTCGCGAATGTCGTTTTCCGTGGGCATGAACACGAGCAGATCCCCGCGAAGGTTTTCTTTACGCAGATCTTGCACGGCTTGCACTGCCAAATCCACCGCCGTGCTGTCTTCCTGCGCCTTCGAGTCGGGGGGCAGGTAACGAATTTCCACGGGGTACGTGCGTCCCGAAACTTCGATAACGGGCGCATTGTCAAAGGCTTTAGAAAAAGTTTCCGGGTCGATGGTCGCCGACGTGATGACCACCTTCAGGTCGATACGCCGAACCATGGCCTTGCGAAGCAGGCCGAGAAGGAAATCGATGTTGAGGCTACGTTCGTGGGCTTCATCGACAATGACCACATCGTAAGCCTTGAAATAACGATCCGCTTGGGCTTCCGCCAAAAGAATCCCGTCGGTCATAAACTTGATGCGCGTCCGTGCAGACAGTCGCTCCTGAAAGCGGATCTTATACCCCACGAGACCGCCGAGAGGCTCTTGGAGTTCCTCGGCCACACGGCGGGCCAGAGTGACGGCGGCGATGCGCCGTGGTTGGGTGATGCCGATGAGCCTTTGTCGACCGAGGCCGGCTTCCAGGCACATCTTGGGCAATTGCGTGCTTTTACCCGAACCGGTATCCCCCGTGACCACCACGACGCGATGCCGACAAAGGGCATCAACGATGGCATCCTTTTTCTCTGAGATGGGCAACTCGTCGGGATAGGACCAACAAAGCGGCATGCTGAATGAGGTCGAGCACTTGTGCAAAAAGCCCTCAGAAGGCGAAGGGCGCTTTGAGGGCTTTTCACGCGCTGTTATCTCTGCCATTGCCTAAACGAACCTAACGGGAAATCATGGCCCGCATCATATCTCCGGCGTTTTGTGCATGGTTGGAAATGTCTCCCATGTATTCCACGAGGCGCACCAAATGAAAGGCCGAAGTGGCATTGTCAAAAGGATAATTAAGAAAATCGGCAAGAAGCTTGCGTTCCACCTGGTCCGATTCGAATTCGTACTCACGGATTTGCTTGATGGCGCTCTTGACCATGGCCCGATGGTTTTCGGAAAAAGTCTGAAAGTAGCTTTCCGCCGCAGCCACCATGGGATGCACCGATTTGAGCACGCTGGTGATCTTGTCCACCATCAACAAAAAGTCATCTACAACCTCATCGGGTATGTGCGTTTGGCGATAAGATAGCCAGTGCAGAGAATCCTGCGCGGAATCCAGAATCTTGTCTTGTTCTCGCAAGTACCACAACAGCTGGAATTTATCCATGGGAAGTAAAATCCCTCGAGGCAGATGACCTCGAATGTTGCGCTTCACGGCGTCCCCTTCGCTTTCCAGAAGCGTCACCTTGTTGTGGTATTTTTCAAAATCCTCCCGACTTTCGTCCAAATAGGTAATAAATGCCATTTTAAAAAGCGGCGCCACCTCCCGAATGATTTCCGCATGACGCAACAAGCCCTCAAAGGGAGATTTACGAAAGATACTGAAGAAAGCCGAACGCATTGCCGGTCTCCTTGTCTAGTGAAAGATCCACATCAACATCTTGAAAATCATCATGGTCGGTATGGCCGCCAGGGGCAAGGTGATCACCCAATAGATAATAATCTTGAAAACCACCTTAAAATCAACCGCCGCCAAGCCACCGCCAAGCCCCACGCCGATGACGGCGCCCACCGCCGCATGGGTTGTGGAAACGGGCAGACCCATCTTGGAAGCCACGAGCACGGAGGTGGCCGTGCCAAAATCCACGGCAAACCCCCGAGTATTGGTCAGGGTCGTGATGCGGCGCCCCACGGTCTCAATGACACGGTATCCCCACGTGAAGACGCCGAGGGCGATGAAAAAGCCGCCACCGGCCAAGAGCCATGTGGGCACGGGCGTTGTCGTCACCACGGACTGGGTCGTGTAGATGGCATAGATACCGGCCACGGGCCCCACGGCATTGGCCACATCGTTGGCGCCATGGGCCAGCGCCACATAGCACGACGTGAACACCTGAAACCGGCGAAAGATTTCCTCCACACCCTCCTCATCGAAGCGCCGAATCGTACGGCCCAACCATTCCTGAGCGATCAGGCCGAGGACCACAGAAATGCCCAAAGCAATGCCGAGGGCACTCCAACCCGAGATCTGCAACCTTTTGCCCAGAGGCGTCTTCATCAGGAAAGAAAGCACTATAGTGAAGAGCGTCGCACCGGCAAAAAGAGGGCTCCAGCGAAGAGCCCGCACGAAGGCGTTGGGCCACTCCAAAATGGTTTTTCGAACGAAATGAAAAATGAGAAAAGCAAGAAGCCCGGCAAAAATCGGCGAGATGATCCAGCTGGCCACGATGGCCGTAATTTTCGCCCATTGAATGGCTCGAAATCCCCCGGAAACGATACCAAAGCCGATGAGTGCCCCCACGATGGAATGCGTTGTGGAAACAGGAAACTGGCTCCAGGTGGCCACAAAGACCCAAAACGCCGCCGAAAGCAGGGCGGCCAACATGCCCAGCATCATGATTTGGGGATCTTGAGTGATGTTTTCCGCCACCAAAATGTTTCCCCGAATGGTGGCCGTCACGTGAGAACCCACAAACGTGGCTCCGATAAAATCCAAAATCCCACCAATAAGGACCGCTTGGCGCAACGTGATGGCCTTGGCTCCCACGGCGGAAGCCATGCCATTGGCCACATCATTGGCCCCGATATTCCAGGCCATGTACGCGCCTGTCAAAAGACCCAGAACCAAGATCAGCTCAGTCACGTGCCCACCTTTCCACGCACGGTTCGCCGGACAAAAGACATCGTGATCCATGGCGCTCAAATCGGCGGATCTTTACAAAAAGGTGACTTTCTGTCAATTGATGCTTTGAAGTCTGCTGTGAAAAGTTAACAAGGAACCCCAAGGGCCACGGTCTGCAAGGAGTGCGCACCAGGAGGTATCGATGACAGAACCTTCGCGGACTTCCTCTCATCTTGAAAAAGCTTATGAGGTTCTAGCGTCCACCATGGGCGTGCGTCCTCGCTGTGGGCTCATTCTGGGCACGGGCCTGGGTGGCGTGGTCGACGCCATGGCCGTGGAGGGAGAACTTTCCTACACGGCGGTGCCCCATCATCCAGTCTCCACGGTGGCAAGCCACCAAGGCCGCTACCTATGGGGCACATTGGCGGGCGTGGACGTGATAACGCTCCAAGGGCGCTTTCACCTCTACGAAGGGTACAGCCCCGCGCAGATCGCTTTTCCCATTCGACTTCTGGCGCGCCTTGGCGTCAAGGTCCTGATTTTGTCCAATGCCGCCGGAGGATTGAACCCACGCTTTGAGCCTGGTGACTTGATGCTGATTACGGACCATATCAACTTCACGGGCCAAAACCCCTTGGTGGGTCCCAACGTGGACGCCTTGGGTCCTCGATTTCCCGACATGACGGAACCGTATTGTCGCAGGCTGCAGGAGATCGTTCGAGAAGAAGCTTTGAAAGCAGGCCTTCGGTTGAGGGAAGGCGTGTATGTAGGCGTGTTGGGGCCGAGCATGGAAACGGCGGCGGAAACTCGGTTCTTGCGCGCTGCTGGAGCGGATGCTGTGGGCATGTCCACGGTGATGGAAGTGATCGCTGCCGTCCATGCCGGTTTGAAGGTCGTGGGCATCTCCGTCATCTCCAATGTCAACCGCCCGGATTGTTACGAACCCGTGCCGTTGGAAAAAGTCATCGAAACGGCCTCGGCCGCCGGCCCCAAACTCATGCACCTGCTGGAACGCTCTCTGCCCCGCATGGCGACCGCCCTTGAGGACTTTAAAAACAATGGAAAAGATTCCCTGTGATCTGCTCATCATCCATGGTCTCATCGTGACGCTGGACGATCATGGAACGGTTGTTGACGACGGATCCATTGCCGTCACCCTCGGTCGCATCGTAGCGCTGGGACCCAGCGAGGAGATGAAGAGGCGCTTTGCGCCCGCCCATGTTTTGGATGCCAGACAAGGCGTCGTGCTGCCCGGGCTGGTCAACGCCCACACCCATGCGGCCATGACCTTGTTTCGCGGCCTTGCCGATGACCTTCCCCTCATGGATTGGCTGCATCATCACATCTTCCCCGCCGAAAGTCGTCTCACTGAATCCTGGGTTTATTGGGGATCTCTTCTGGCCTGTGCGGAAATGATTCTTTCCGGCACCACCGCCTTTTGCGACATGTATCTTTTTGAACACAAGGTGGCACAGGCGGCCAAAGAGGCGGGCATGCGCGCCCTGGTCGGGGAGGTGCTCTACGATTTTCCTTCGCCCCACTATGGACCCATAGAAAACGGGTTGCGTTTCACCGAGGAGCTGATTCAGCATTGGCGCGGCGATCCCTTGATTCGCGTGGCCGTGGAACCCCATGCCCCTTACACCTGCTCCGAAGAACTCTACCGCCGGTGCATGAATCTTGCCCAAAAACATGATGTGCCCATGGTCACGCATCTTTCGGAAAATGCCTCGGAAGTTCAGCAGGTCATGGCCCGTTACGGCCGGCGACCCGTGGCCCATCTGGCGGCGCTCGGGGTCTTGAATAACCGCCTGATCGCTGACCACTGCGTCGACCTGGATGAGAGGGACATGGATCTTTTGGCCGAACACGGCGTGCATATGGCCCATAATCCCGAAAGCAATCTCAAATTAGCCTCCGGCTTCGCCCCCGTTCCCCAACTGCTTCGGCGCGGTGTCTGCGTCGCCCTGGGCACAGACGGCTGCGCCAGCAACAACAACCTGGATCTATTCGGCGAAATGGCCACCTGTGCCAAGATGCATAAGGCGGTCGCTTCGGATCCCACCACCATGAACGCGGCCACGGTGCTGCGCATGGCCACTCGAGCCGGCGCGGAGGCTCTGGGCCTGAAAGATACGATCGGGCAAATTCGGCCGGGATTTGCCGCAGACCTCATCGTGGTGGACTTTTCCGCGCCGCACCTCACGCCCGTCTACGATCCGGTGAGCCATCTCGTCTACGCCGCCAAAGCATCCGACGTGCTTCATACGGTCATTGACGGAAAGGTGGTCATGGAAAATCGAACACTGACCACCATCGACCTGGAACGAGTCCTATCCCAAGTGCGGGCCATCGCTCGCCTCTTGCAACCATGAGGGCTGCCATGCGCTCCGACGGCAAAATACCTGTCGATGGGCTTCTGACAAGGGCAGACCATGTGCTCACCTGCGATGCTTCGTTTCGAGTGTTCAGCCCCGGCGCCGTCGCCTTCCACAGGGGAACCATTGTGGCGGTGGGCCCTTGCAGCGAGCTGGAGGAGCGCTATGCGGCGAAAGAGACCTGGTCCCTTCAAGGCCATCTTCTGCTTCCCGGTCTGGTGAACACGCATGTCCACGCGGCCATGAGTCTCTTTCGCGGCGTGGGCGATGACCTCCCTTTGCATCACTGGCTGCATGAGCGCATTTTTCCCGCGGAATCCCGGTTTGTGCGGCCGCAATTCGTGCACCTGGGCACCCTTTTGTCCTGCGTGGAAATGGTGCTCGGGGGCACGACGACTTTTTGCGACGGCTATTTTTTTGAGGAATCCGCTGCCGATGCGGCGGAACGTATCGGCATGCGGGCCGTGCTGGGCCAAGGGGTTTTGAATTTTCCCACGCCGGATGTGCCGGACCCGGCTCGAATCGCCGATCGCGTTGCCGCATTTCTCGAAAGCTTTTCCCGCAGGCCGTCTCGGCTGACCCCTTCTCTTTTCTGCCACGCCCCCTACTCGTGCACCCCGGAAACCCTGCAATGGGCTAAGGACTTGTGCCGAGACCACGGCCTGCTCTTTCAGATTCATGTCTCGGAAACGGCATGGGAGGTCCAAGAAATCCAGTCGCGATACGGCCGAAGTCCCGTGCGCCTTTTGAAAGACCTCGGTATCCTCGACAAAAGGACTCTATGCGCCCACGCCGTGTGGGTGGATGAGGAAGAGATTCAGATCCTGGCCCAAACCCGAGCCGGCGTCTCCCACAGTTTGGAAAGCAACCTGAAGCTGGCTTCGGGCATTGCCCCCCTACCGGCCATGATCGGGGCGGGCATCCCCATCGGTTTGGGCACGGACGGATGTGCCAGCAACAATGATTTGGACCTCTTTTCTGAAATGAGCCTTGCCGCCAAAATCCACAAGGCGGCCTTCGACGATCCCACCGTGTGTTCCGCTCGTCAGGTGCTGCTCATGGCCACGCAAGGAGGAGCGCGCGCGCTGGGCTTGGGCGGGATCATCGGCAGTTTGGAAGTGGGCAAACGAGCCGATCTGGTGGCCGTGGATATGGACCAAGCACACCTCACCCCCCTATACGATCCCGTCTCGCACCTGGTGTATGCAGCACGATCGTCAGATGTGCGCCATGTCTGGGTGGATGGGGTACCCATCGTTCGCGATGGCACAGTGCAAAACTTGGATGTTTCCCAGGTTCTTGGGGAAGCTCGCACCCTAGCCCGAAAAATTCGCACGGCTTTGTTTCAGCCGTGAACTCGGGAAGAATCAGAAAGAGAGATCCAAGCCGATGTCAATGGCAGGAGCCGAGTGGGTCAGGGCTCCGACGCTGATGAAATGCACGCCGCATTCGGCAATGGAGCGAACCTTTTCCAGAGTCACTCCGCCGGAGACTTCGAGAAGGGCCTTTCCTTGGGCCAAGCGCACCGCCTGCCGAATGTCAGGAAGGGAAAAGTTGTCCAGCAGGACCACTTCCACGCCGGCATCGAGCGCCTCCTGCAGTTGCTCAAGGCTATCCACTTCCACTTCGATGCGCAATGTGTGCGGCGCGCGGGTCCGCACGCGTTCCACGGCCTGCCGCAAACCCCCTGCGGCCGCGATGTGGTTGTCCTTGATGAGCACGCCGTCGAACAAACCAAACCGATGGTTTCGACCCCCTCCATGCCGCACGGCCGCCTTTTCCAGGTCCCTCCACAACGGGGTGGTCTTACGCGTGTCTAAGATGGTACAACCCGTCCCCTCCACCTGCTGGACCATGCGCTGCGTTAGGGTTGCAATGCCGCTCATGCGTTGGACCAGGTTCAAGGCTGTTCGCTCCCCCATAAGGACGGAACGCAGCGGGCCTCGAAGCGTGCACAGGGTGGATCCGGCATTCACAGGGATGCCGTCGCCCTTTGCCACCGCACACTCCACTGTAGGGTCCAAGAGTTCATAGACCAGGCGCACCGCCTCCATGCCGGACACCACACAGGGTTTTCGCGTGACCATGTGCGCGACACCCCACGCTCCCTCTGGAACCGTTCCCAGCGTGGTCACATCACCCGGGCCCAGATCTTCTTCCAGAGCCCACGCAATCCTTTGACGCAAGGAAACCATGTCCTCGTGACCTCTTTACGCCGCAAGACGGTGCACCGGCCGATTACTTGGCGGCCCGAGTGGGAAGGAGCCAATCGTCCATCTTGGGCGGTTGCCCGGAAATGAGCCGGCACACAGCCAGGTCTTCTCCAAAGAGCCGCTCCACTTGAAGCTGTCCCTTGGGCTTGGCCGGCATCCAGGCCGCCGGCGTGCCCGTTGGGGAATTGACCAACCGGCCTTCTTCGATGACGTCCAAGACGTCGCCGACCATGAGACCGGATCGGTGGCCGGCACTCACGAAATACTCCCCGTTTTGGTTGGAAAACATGTGGGTGAACCATGGCATGAGGTCCTTGTGATCCAGAGCCTGTTCGTAGCTTCGCCGCACCACCAGTTCCAGAAAAGTGTTCACATCGGCTTCTTCCATCAACGGCATTTCCATTTGTTGCAAGGGAAAACGATACCCAATGCCCGCATCCACCAACCCGAACCGTGCCCGGGCCGTTCCCGGATACGTGGAGGGAACCGTGAGGGACTCCACTAAAGCGATAAAGCGCACGCCCGGATAAATGGCCGTGATGCGCACAATACACCCCAGATCATGGCGCTGCACGCAGTCCGTTTGGGACAGAACCTGCTCCAGGTCTCGGTGATGCACAAACAACACATCATAGGTCACCGAGAGGCGATCGGCTTGCGAAAGAAGCCGATCCGCCAGGTACGACGGCACGCCCTGCGTGTCCATGAAGAACCCCACTTTCCAGCGCAGCACATCGCCGGAAGTCGCCAACAGGCGGCGGCCTTCAAAAACGGCGGCTTCCAGCTTGGCCAATCTTTTTTCCTGAACCTCCTGCGACTCCTTGACGGCCCGGGCCGATTCTTTTCCAGATCCGGCAAGCACATCGCTCAGGACGAAAGGTTTAAGATCCTGGCGTTCCCGAAAATAGTCTCCGGAAAGCAGAAACGGGTGGTCCACCAAAATTTCCCGCACTTCCGCTGCCGAATACTTTTGACCCGGGGCCTTTTCTCGACTGACAATGTCCGGAGACGATGCGCATCCGGCAGCACCCACAACAGACAAGAGGATGAGCACCGATAGCTGATGGCGAAATGACACGACTTTCATGAAATTTGCTCCCGCCTGATGGGATTGGGAGAAAAGAAATGGGGTATAGTGGCCTAAGCCGGCCTACTATACCCCCATTGGGTTCCCTCTGTTAAGGGAAAGGCGAAAACCAAGCTTTAGAAGTTCCAGATGAGTTCCGCCGCAATGCGGGACGCCGTGTCGTCACTCTTGGCACCCAGCGCCGCAGTCACATCTTCGATCACTTCACCCGGGAAGAAGAACGAGGCCTGGCCTTTAACAAAGACGTTCTTGTGCAGCGCCACCGTCAGCTCGTTGTCCCATTCGGTGCCCACAAACCCGGATTTCACCCAAGTTTCGGCATAAGGGTACACGAAGCTCTTGACCTTGATGTCCTCGTTCCACCAGAAATTGTTCACGTTGGTTCGATAGATGATGAATTTTTTGGGCGCCGCCGTGAGTCCCACACTCACCATGGTCAAACCGGGATTGTCGCCGCGGCCGTTGCCGTAGCCTGCAAAGTTCTGCAAGCCGCCGGTAAAGATGGGGGTGCCGTTGCCGTAAAATTCCGGCAGGTACCCGTAAAGGGCGGTGCCCAGCACAAAGTTGGTGTCGCCAATGATGGTGTTTTCACCCCCCCAGCGATTGGAAAAGCGCTGAGCGTTTTCAATGCCGTTGTAGCCTTTGAGCTTGTCGTCGTTGGGGTCGTCGTCACCCGAGGTGTAGAGGACGCCGATGTGCGGCTTCAGGCTGAATCCGATCCAATCTTTAAGTTCCACAGCCACATCGGCCGCTAGGGCGTAGGCGGAAATATCATACTTACTGTATTTGAGGTTCTGCACTTTGTCGGCGGACCCGAACTGGTAGACACCTTCCAGGAAAAGTTCCACCGGGCCAAAGTTCCCCACATAGTAAGAGCCGATATGGTGAGAATCGGTTTTCGGGCTGCCGGCGCTCACCACCTTAGTCGCACCATAAGCAAAGGGAAAATCCGGATCGGTGGGATCCGGAGCCGAACCATCCAAGCCTAACAGATCGTAGATCTTTGCCATGGAAAGGCCCGTGGCCGATTGAGCTGCCCCCCAAGCCGCCGTGTAGAAGTCCCTTACGGGAATGCCACGAATGCGATCGTAGCCGTAAAAGAACTTCACTTTGTGCTTGTCGTTGATCTTGTAGTCCGCATAGGCTGCAATGAGGTCTCGGTCATCGTCGTTGGCCGCAAATTCATAGTTGCCGATGGTCTTCGCGAGGCTGGTCTGGAAGTTGTTTTCGGCCAGTTTAAAATAGCCAATGCTGTAGGTGACAGGTCCTGCCTGCCCGTCCAGCCAAAAACCCGCATTGTCATCGGCATAGACCATGGAGGCGCCCTCGTAGTGATCAAAGCCCCAGACGTCCCAACCGGCGTGAAACCGCGTCCCATAGGGCAGCGCCACACTCACGTTGAGGCGCTCCAACCCGAAGTTGCTGTTGTCCCCACGGCCACCACGATTGTCCACCGTGTCCGTGTCAATGGGCCGATCGTATTCCAAAGCTGCGTAAAAGGACCATTTGCGGTCTGTGGGCATGGCGTTGAAATAAATCTTGTCCTCGTTGCGAATGTAGCCACCTCGCACCGTGCCGCTTTCATTGCTATGCGTTTCAAAAAGACGTTCGGTGTACTTACCTCCAAAAAAGCTGTTGCCCTTGAGATTGTCACTCATGCCGAAATCCCATTTGGACTCCGATGTGGGAATGAAACGCACCAAGGCACCAAAACTCATCATAATATCTTTTTTAGTGGCCACACTCACACTGCCCGGCCCCACGATGACTTCTTCCGTAATGTCCTTTGCCGGCTGTGCTTCAACGATGGAACTGACCGTCACCGCCATAAAAATGGCTAACCCGAAAACAAAGGCACGTCCTGTCCAACTCATCACTTCCCCCTCTTCGTGAGTTTCCACGCGCGATTTCGCTCCTTCAGGAAAGCCCCCTGTCGTCTCTTTTGGACCTTCGCCCCGCGCTTCCCTTGCATCCCCCCTTTCCGTGCCCTGCTTGCTCTTTCATGCCACGCGGCACGCGTTCCCCAGGCATGAGAGCCGGGCCTTTCACGGCGCAAGCCCCAAAACCATACCAATTTAGTATGCACTTAACGTTCACGTCAAGAAAAAAGCGGGCTTGTTTTGCCTTGGCATATGCTGTAATTTTATAGCCTTAGAATGAAGGGACAAAGCTTCAAAAAGCCCAAAGGGGCTAGGCGTAAAGACAAAGGGTTGCAGCAGATTGAGGAGCCGTCAAAGGCCGCTGCACAAGGGATGCGATAAAAGAGCATGCGACGGGAACTGGAACAGCGCGTCCCCTTTAATGATGAGGAGATTCTTGTGCTTGCGGAGGCGATTGGCATCGCCGAGGAGCTCATCAGTGATCGCCTCAAGATTTCCACGTCGCAATGGAAACGCTACCGTTACGACATTCGGTCGCTTAAAGATCTCCTCCCGGAAGAAATTACCGACCATGCGTTCGCTCAAATTCGACGCTACGCCTTTCCTCCCCACGACAAGACTCTTGCCAGCCGTCACGGCGACTATTTTAAGATTTGCCTGCAGGATCACGTCATTCGAAAGGCCCTCCTTCGAGACCCTCAATTGGCCTTGCTTCCCTTAGCCACGTACATCGTGACGCATGAATTAATCCATGTCGTGCGTTTCGCCAGGTTTCTTCAGCGCTTCGACGCTCCAGAAAAGGAAAGAGACATGGAAGAAAGCCGCGTCCACGGGCAAACCCTTGCCCTGCTTCAGGACTCCAAAATACCCGGCATGCAGGCCGTCTTGAGCGTATTTGGCTCCTGCCCTTTTATGGAAACTTTTATCACCCAGCCGGCGGACAACACGCTTTCTCATTGACGCCTTTAGGACCATTGGGTAAATAGAGCCACCTGTAATGGACGAACGGCTGTGTCGAAGGGCACGGCCGATTTGAGTTTTTTCAGGGAAATGCAATTCTGTTGCGTACATGAAGGAGGCTCGGCTATGGCCCGACATAAAAAAATTGAACGTCGTAGGGAATTGGAACGCCGACGGCGACGGCGGGAAAAAAGGAAGAAACTGCGAGCCAAGGGGTTGCTTCCCCCTGTAGAAGCTTCATCGAGCTCCTAACCTGCCCAGCAACATCGGGTTATCTTCATGGGTCTTCAAAGCAGCACGGTGACGTTGACGTGTTTTCATGTGCCGGATCCTCCTGTGGCCGACGTGTGGTCTTTCATCGACGAAAGCCTTCACGAAGGTGCCTATCGCGAGGGTGCGCAGGGTGAGGCTTCGGCCAAAGGATTCGCCCGCTGGGAGGACCTCTTCGATGCCTCTTTTCCTTTTGCGAGCTACCGCAAAGGGGAATACGTGGCCTTTCAGTTCCGATGGGATCAGCGCAAGGTTCCCCCGTTGGTTCTGAAACAGTATGAGCGGGAAGCCGTTCAGGCCTATCGGGCGGAACACGACGGCAAGTTTCCCCCTCGGCACGAACGCCTCAAGATCCGTGAAGCCATTCAGAACCAACTGCTGGAGCGCGTTCTGCCGCAACCTTTCGGCTGTGAGGTGGTGTGGTCTCCAGCGCAGTGTCGGCTCCTTGTGGGCACGGCAAGCCTAAAGATGCTGGAAGCCTTTTTGGAACATTTTGAGCGGAGTTTCAAGCTCCATCCAATTCCCCTTTACCATGTGCAATGGGCCCTCTACGGACTCTCCTTGCCGGAAAACCTGAAGGATGCCCTGTCCGGACTCGTCTCCGTGAAGTCCCCCCACGCCCTGCATGAAGGGCGGTTTTTGGGCTACGAATTCCTCACATGGCTCTGGTACCTGGCCGAATCCCGCCAAGGGCGCGTGCCTTTGGAGCAAGGGGCCTTTGCCACGTTGGCTTTAGGCGAAAAAGTGGTCTTGAGCCGCCAGGACGACGGCAAGGAACGGGTCATTTGCACGACGCAGGCCGGTGCTTTGGATGAGGCGCGCACGGCCTTGCGACAAGGCAAGATGGTGGAAGAGGCCCAGTGGATTGTTATGACGGCGGACAACGAATACACCCTCACACTGGACCGAGACCTCTGGGCCGTCAAGGGCCTCAAGACCCCGAAACAAATCCCCCATGCGGAAGAAGAGGATCCGGACGCTCGGTTTCTTGAAAAAATGTTTTTCATCGACGAGGTCCTGGGGGTTCTCAACGCCGCCTATCGGGAATTCCTGTTGGCACGTCTGCGTTCCTCCTGGGCTTCGGACGTCCTCCCTGCGATGAGGCACTGGATTCAAGGCGGCCAGCTGAACGCCGCCACATCGGGAAGCCATGACGTGGCCTGAAGCCGTTCGTCTCTTTCAGGACGTTGTGACCTCGCATCCCGTCAGCCTAACCCTTGCCCTTCTCACGGCCGCGTCTCTTGGTGCCGTCTACTGGATGCGACGCCGTTTGCGCCGCCATTGGCACTCGCTGTTGGAAGAGGCTTCGGAGGAGCCTTTTCGGCTTCTTGAGGAATCCTCTCTGAGCGAAAAGGATCGAGCCGCCCTTAGCTATCTTAAAGCTCTGCGCCAAAAAGTCTGGTCCATGCCCGACCAAGACATTTCCCTTTCCCTCGATACTTTTTTTTCCCAGGCCCAAGACATCGTCCACACCATCGCCTCCATCTATCATCCGGACAAGGCCGAAGCCCAATACGAGGCTTCTTTGAAAGACGTGCTCGCGCTGTGTCGGCGTACCACGTCTCGGCTGGAGGCCGTGGTGCAGCGAGGGCCTTTTCGGCTTCTTTCGAGCCGCCCCATCGGGCATTACCGAGCCCTTTACAAGACGTATCGCCGCGTGAACGCATCGTCCCTGGTGCAGTCCCTAAAAAAACACCCGATGCTCTACAAGGCGGCACAAGTGATGTGGCATGCCAAGAATTGGAAAAATCCTTTCTACTGGGTCAGCCGAGAACTGTCCAGGGAAAGCCTGCGGTGGCTTGTGCGTTGGTTTACCATCGCCATGATCAACCAGGTGGGCAAGGAAGCCATGCGCCTTTACGGGCAACACGGTTTCGCCGACGATGAGGAGAGGGACCTGGTGCTGGCCTGCCTGAAGCTTCACAGCCTGTGCACATCCCAGAAGTCAGGCCAAAGGGAAGGAGCTCTGCGCGCGTGGGTGGCGTTTGTGTGTGACGTGCCGGTTCTGGATCCGGCCGCAAAGATTCGGATCCTTCGCCAAGCCATAGAAAAAGGAGTGGACGACGTGGTCATGGCCGAATCTTTTCGAACACGCCGGGGCGAGAGCTGGTACAAGAGGGGACTGCACAGATTGGGCGAGTCCTCCCCATAAAGACAGTTCACAGGGAACGCGCAGAGTGTTAAAGTTGGAAAAAAATCCGCCGTGCCCGATTAGGGAGTCCACGTGCGGTAGACTTGCGACCGTTGCGCAGAAAGGTTGCCCTAAAGGAGGAAGCCTTGAGCCCTTTTTACAAGAATCTCGCCTTGTGGCTGGTTATCAGCCTCATGGTCATTTTGCTCTTCAACATGTTCAATCAGCCTCAGACATCTCGCCTGGAAACCAACTACAGCCAGTTTTTGGATGCCGTACGCAAAGGCGAAGTAGCGCAGGTAACCATTCAAGGAGATCACATTCTCGGCGTGTATGTCAACGGCAGCTCGTTTCGCACCTATGCCCCGCAGGACCCCGACCTCATTCGCTTTCTGAGGGAACGGGGCATTGAGATTCAAGCGAAACCTAAGGAAGAGTCTCCTTGGTACATGACCATTTTGATCAGTTGGTTTCCCATGCTGCTCCTCATCGGCGTGTGGATTTTCTTCATGCGCCAGATGCAGATGGGCGGCGGGAAAGCCATGAGTTTTGGAAAGAGCAGAGCGCGGCTGTTGAACGAAGATGCGCGCAAAGTGACCTTCGAAGACGTGGCGGGCATCGACGAAGCCAAAGAACAACTGCAGGAAATCGTAGAATTTCTGAAGGATCCCAAGAAATTTACGCGCCTTGGAGGACGCATTCCCAAGGGCGTGCTGCTGGTGGGCGCTCCCGGCACCGGCAAGACGCTTCTGGCTCGAGCCATCGCCGGCGAAGCGGGCGTTCCGTTTTTCAGCATCAGTGGATCGGATTTTGTGGAGATGTTCGTCGGCGTTGGCGCATCGCGCGTGCGAGACCTTTTCACGCAAGGAAAGAAGTTTGCCCCATGCATTATTTTTATTGACGAAATCGACGCCGTGGGCCGGCATCGTGGAGCAGGTCTGGGGGGAGGCCACGATGAGCGGGAGCAGACGTTGAACCAGTTGCTGGTGGAAATGGATGGGTTTGAATCCAACGAGGGAGTCATCTTGATTTCGGCCACCAACCGTCCGGATGTGCTGGACCCGGCACTACTTCGACCCGGCCGGTTCGACCGGCAAGTGGTGGTCCCGGTTCCAGACATTCGTGGCCGTGAAGGCATTCTGGCCGTGCACCTTAAAGGCAAGCCGTTGGCCGATAATGTGAATGTGAAAGTCCTGGCCAAAGGCACCCCCGGCTTTTCGGGAGCCGACTTGGAAAATCTGGTCAATGAAGCCGCCCTGTTGGCTGCTCGGCGGAACAAAGACAGGATCGAGATGGCCGACTTTGAAGAAGCCAAAGATAAAGTCATGATGGGCCTGGAACGCAAGAGCATGATTCTCAGTGACGAGGAAAAGAGAACCACCGCTTATCATGAAGCAGGACATGCTCTGGTCGCGCGGCTTCTTCCCGGAACCGATCCGGTGCACAAAGTGACCATCATTCCTCGCGGCCGAGCTCTGGGACTCACTCAGCAGTTGCCTGAGGACGAGAGACACACGTATCCCAAAGAATACCTCCTGAACAGCATCGCCATTCTCATGGGGGGGCGAGCGGCGGAAGAAATCGTCTTCGGCCAACAGACCACGGGAGCGTCCAATGATATTGAACGGGCCACCCAGTTGGCTCGACGCATGGTGTGCGAATGGGGCATGAGCGAACAAATGGGGCCTTTGAGCTTCGGAAAGATGGACGATCAGGTCTTTCTCGGCCGAGAAATCGTCCAGCATCATAGGGATTACAGCGAACAGACCGCCATTCAAATTGACCAGGAAGTGCGCCGGATCGTGGAAGACAACTACAAAAAAGCTAAAGATCTTCTGGAAAGCCATCGAACCATTTTGGATGCGATGGCCGCGGCTTTGCTGGAAAAGGAAACTTTGGAAAATCAAGATATCGAGATGATCGTTGCCAGCATTCGCCCGGATTTGGCCCGATCCACCCCGACGGGCGACACCTCGTCCCAGGCATCTGCGTCTTCGCCCCATGAGCTTCAGGAACCGGCTTTGAAGACCAACGTTGAGGAGCCTGTGCATTCGGCCTCAGCGCCCAACGTTGACTCATCTGATGAGCTCAGCGTCACCGAAACGGAATCGAAAGCATCGGGAGCTGACGCCAAATGAACGTGGGGCCGAGACCTGTTTTTCACTTGACGCTCCGATCCCGACCCTGGGTGCTTGGCCACCGCACCCTGGTCATGGGCATCGTCAACATCACTCCGGATTCCTTTTCTGACGGGGGAAAATGGGCGACGCACGATGCCGCCGTCGCTCACGGACTGGAACTGGTGCGAGCCGGTGCGGACATTTTGGACATTGGCGGAGAATCCACTCGCCCTTTTTCCGACCCCGTGCCCCTGGAAGAAGAACTACGCCGCGTCCTGCCCGTCATTCAAGAGCTTCGCCGTCACACGGACGTTCCCATTTCCATCGATACCACTAAGGCTGAAGTGGCCTATCAGGCCCTGAGGGCCGGTGCGGACATCATCAACGATGTGAGCGCCCTGCGTTTTGACCCGGAAATGCCTGCTGTGGCGGCCGAATTTGGCGTGCCGCTCATCCTCATGCACATGTTGGGCACGCCAAAAACCATGCAGCAGTCTCCGCATTACGAAGCCTTGTTTTCGGAAATTATTCGATTTCTTGAAGAGCGCATGGCGGTGGCCATGGCAGCGGGCGTCGACCGCAATCAAATGATCGTGGATCCGGGGATTGGATTTGGCAAAACGGTCACCCACAATCTTCGGCTCATTCGAGACCTCGACGCTTTGGCCGTTTTGGAACGCCCAATCCTTCTCGGAGCTTCGCGAAAACGATTTATCGGCACCGTGCTCGACGCTCCCGTGGAAGACCGTGAACTGGGCACAGCCGTGGTCAACGCCATTGGCATTGCCGCAGGAGCCCACATTGTGAGGGTCCACGATGTGGCGTTTCACCGGCGTGCTGCGCTCATGGCCGATGCCCTGCGCAATGGGTTGTGGACGAACGAGGCAACCGCTTGACAAGACGCAAAGGAGTTCCCATGGGCAAACTTTTCGGCACCGATGGGATTCGAGGCATCGCCAATCAGTTTCCCATGACCACCGACATCGCCATGAAGGTGGGCATTGGAGCGGCATATCTTTTCAAGAGCCGCCACCGTAGACCTAAGATCGTCATTGGCAAGGACACACGCCTCTCCGGGTATATGATCGAAAATGCCATGACGGCGGGCATCTGTGCCATGGGCGTGGATGTGCTTCTTCTGGGGCCTTTGCCGACGCCGGGGATCGCCTTTATCACGGCCAGCATGCGGGCCGATGCCGGCATCGTCATTTCCGCTTCGCACAACCCTTATGAGTACAACGGCATCAAGATTTTTGCCAGCAACGGGTTTAAGCTGCCCGACCATGTGGAAGACGAAATTGAACGCCTCGTGCTGAACGGCGAAGTGGATTCGCTCCCGCGCCCGAACGTGGCCGACATCGGCCGTGCTCGAAGGATTGACGATGCGCAGGGCCGTTACATCGTTTTTCTGAAGAACACCTTTCCTCGAAACCAAACTTTGGAAGGCTTGCGCATTGTCCTGGACTGCGCCCACGGTGCCGCCTACAGAGTGGCCCCTTCCGTTTTTGAGGAGCTGGGAGCTCAGGTCATTCTCACGGGCGACCGGCCCAACGGAAAGAACATCAACGACGGCTGTGGCTCGCTCCATCCGGAAAACATGGCCCGCCTGGTACGGGAACACCAAGCGCACCTGGGCATCGCCTTTGACGGCGATGCGGACCGCGTCATTTTGGCCGATGAAAAGGGCGAAGTTCTGGACGGGGACCAGGTTATGGCCATTTGCGCCAAGCACCTTGCTAAGAAAGGAAAGCTGTGTAAACAAACGGTGGTGGCCACGGTCATGAGCAACATGGGCCTGGAGGTGGCCCTGCGCAACATGGGCATTTCCCTCGTTCGAACCCCCGTGGGTGACCGCTACGTGGTGGAACGCATGACCCAAGACCAGCTCAATCTGGGCGGAGAACAGTCGGGCCACATCGTCTTTATGGATCACAGCACAACGGGAGATGGCATTCTTTCCGCCCTGCAGGTTCTCTCCGTCATGATGGAAGCCGACAAACCCCTCTCGGAACTTAAGACCATTATGGAGCGATTCCCTCAAACCCTCATGAACGTGAGGGTCACCCAAAAAAAGGATATTCACGAGATTCCGGAAATCATGGCGCAGGTAGCCCGCGTAGAAAAGCTGCTGGGCAACGATGGCCGCTGCCTCATTCGTCCTTCCGGCACCGAACCCGTCATTCGCATCATGATCGAAGGCCGAGACGAACAGCGGATTCAAGAACTGGCGGAAGATTTGGCTCAGCTCATCGAAAAGCACCTCCATCACCCCTAGATACGGCCTTGAGTGCGCAGGAGATCACAGACCCATGCTTCTCGCCATGGACGTGGGCAACACCAACACGGTGCTCGGCCTCTTTGAAGAAGACGCTTTGGTGCATGATTGGCGCATTCGCACCGAAGTCCACATGACCGAAGACGAATACGGCATTCTGCTGAAAAACCTCCTCGAAACTCAAGACCTCCCTTTGAGTGTCATTACCGACGTGATCGTCTCCTGTGTTGTACCCCCTGTGCTGAACCACATCGAGGGATTTTGCCACAAATACTTTGAGACAGAACCCCTCGT
Organism: Desulfosoma caldarium; assembly: GCF_003751385.1. NCBI lineage: Bacteria > Pseudomonadati > Thermodesulfobacteriota > Syntrophobacteria > Syntrophobacterales > Syntrophobacteraceae > Desulfosoma > Desulfosoma caldarium. The sequence continues at coordinate 167,263 of NZ_RJVA01000009.1, forward strand.
GGTGGGGCCCGGCATTCGCACCGGCATGCCCATTCTATATGATAATCCCAAGGAAGTGGGAGCCGACCGGATTGTCAACGCAGTGGCCGCCTACGAAACCTTTCGATCGGCCGTAATCGTCGTGGATTTCGGCACGGCCACAACCTTTGATTACGTGTCGGAACGCGGGGAATACATGGGCGGGGTGATCTGCCCGGGTATTCTCATTTCCTGTGAAGCTCTGTTCCAAAAAGCGTCCAAGTTGCCTCGAGTGGAAATCTTTGCCAAGCCCAAGTCCATCCTGGCTAAGAATACCATAGCCTCCATGAACGCCGGCATCGTCTACGGGTATGCGGGTCTGGTGGAAGGCATCATTGCCAGAATGAAACGGGAAATTCAAAAACCGCTCGCCGTGGTGGCCACGGGAGGCTTGGCCCCTCTGATCGCCAGCGAATGCCCCGCCATAGAAAAAGTCGACGATTTCCTCACGCTCAAGGGACTGAAAATTCTTTTTGAAAGGAATCGACGCTGACCATGCACGGGTTGCGCTTTCGCCGTGCCGTCACCGCCCCTTTGCGCAAACCGCGGCGATTGCATCCGGGCATGACGGTTTCCCTGGTGGCTCCGGCGGGCACCTTTCCGGAAGGAACGGTGCAACGCGTCCAGTCGTGTCTGGAAACGTTGGGATACATCGTTCGACCCGGAAGCCATGTTCGTGATCGCTATCGATACATGGCCGGAGAGGATGCCCATCGAGCCCACGACCTGTGGCAGGCTCTGACAGACCCTTCGATCGACGCCGTCTTTTGCCTACGAGGGGGTTATGGATGCAGCCGGCTGCTCACACGCCTCGCCTTTTCTCAAATGCCTGAGGCGAGTAAAATTTTCCTCGGCTACAGTGATGCGACCTTTCTTCATGCCGCCTTGGAATCATGCGCCGGTTGGATCACTTTTCACGGACCCAACGCCGTGGAATGGGTGGATCGTCCCGGCGATTGTTCGGAAAGCTTGGCCTTCTTGGAAGGGCGCACGCCTTTTGCCTGGTCCTTTGAAGCAGACCAGGTCCTTTACCCCGGCCGAACCTGCGGGCACCTCGTGGGGGGGAACCTCACTTGCCTCACCCATCTTCTGGGAACACCCTTTGCCCCCACCTTTGAAGGAGCCTTGCTTTTTCTTGAAGACAAGAACGAGCCACCCTACCGTATCGACCGTATGCTGGTCCATCTGGCGCAAGCCGGTGTCTTTGAAGTGGTCCGAGGTGTCATCTGCGGCTCCTTTGTGGATTGCGGTGACCCCGCAGAAATTCGAACCCTTTTTCGCGAACACGTGCTTTCCTATCAAATCCCCGTGGTGATGGATCTGCCTTTTGGGCATGGTCGCTGGAATCACGTCCTGCCACTGGGGGCCTCATCGTGTTTGGACACCAAAGCCCAAAACTTTTACTTTCTTGAAAACCCTTTCCTTGAGCCATGAAACCCCTGGAACAGCGCCTTGTCGATCTTATGCAAAGGGCTTTAGCCGAGCGAGTCTTTTCCGCAGCCAGTGTGCTCGTGGGCCACCGAGACACCGTGGTCTTTTCCCGGTGCTATGGAACCACATTCTTTGGGCAGAAGGCTCCTTTGGTCACCCCATCCTCTCTCTTTGATCTGGCTTCTCTCACCAAACCCATTGCCACAGCCAGCCTGGTCATGGCGCTGGTTAAAGAAGGCCGAATCCTTTTGGAAGATTCCTTGGAGCACATTTTTCCTTTTCGGTTCGTTCCCAGAGACAAACGAACGCTGACCGTGGAGCAGCTGCTGTGCCACACGTCCGGGCTTCCCGCCTACAAGCCCTATTTTCGAGAACTCATTGCCGTGCGTCCCGAGCGCCGCAAGGACACGCTCATGGAGTGGATTTTGCGCGAACCCCTGGTTTCACGGCCCGGCACGCAACGCCTCTACACGGATCTGGGTTACATGTTGCTGGGATGGATTGTGGAAGAGGTTTCAGAATCGCCCCTGGACATCCTATTCGACCAACGTCTGCGATCCCATGAAACGTCTTGGCGCCTTGGATACAGACGGCTCATGGCCTTTTCGGCCACCGACCACCTGCCTGAGGCATCCACCCGAGATACGGAGCCCCACGACGTGTGCGTGGCCACGGAACATTGCCCATGGCGAGGCCGCCTGCTTCAGGGAGAAGTGCATGACGAAAACGCCTATTGCCTTAACGGGGTGGCAGGCCATGCGGGACTCTTCGGCACCGCATGGGATATTTGGCAATGGAGTCAAAAGCTTAAGGACCTTTTCGAGCCGCAATGGCGTCTTGGTTTTGATGTCCCAAACGCTCATGGTTCCAGTGCGGGACGGTACTTTTCTCCACAAACCATTGGCCACCTGGGCTTTACAGGAACATCTTTTTGGATCGACCTGGATCAACACATCACGGTCATCCTTTTGACCAATCGCGTTCACCCTGACCGCCACGACGACCGTATTCGAAGCTTTCGCCCCCTTTTCCACGATACCGTGATGGAATCTGTGCTTGGGGTGGAGGGGGCGTCTTCATGGTTCTATGAAGGAGGGTTTGCGTGAAGAGCATGACATCGGCCGACCTCCAGCGGCGGACTCGATTGTACTTCATGGGCATCTGCGGCATCGCCATGGGAACCTTGGCCGCCATGCTGAAAGACTCAGGCTATGAGGTGTTGGGCTCAGACACCCAGGTGTATCCGCCCATGAGCACCTTTCTGGCCGAGAAGGGCATTCCCGTCCTCTCCGGTTGGAACCCGCAAAATCTAGAGCAGGCAAAGCCTCAGGTCGCCATCGTGGGCAATGTAATTCGAAGGGATAATCCAGAGGCGCAGCGAGCTAAGGAATTGGGACTTCCTTTGTGGTCGATGCCCCAGGCCCTGGACCACTTTTTCTTTCCAGGTCGAAAAAATCTCGTGGTGTGCGGAACCCACGGCAAGACCACTACGGCCGGCCTGCTGGGTTGGATTCTGGAACAAGCCGATCTGGACCCCACAGTCTTTGTGGGCGGCTTTGTTCGGACCTGGCGCCGAAGTTATCGGATCGGCGAAGGGCCTTTCATGGTGCTGGAAGGTGATGAATACGACACGGCCTTTTTTGACAAGCACGCCAAATTTCTGCGTTACAAGCCGTGGCTCGCCGTGGTGACCGGCATCGAATTTGACCATGCGGACATTTATCGAGACCTGGAGCATGTCATGGACGCGTTTCGAGCCCTAAGCCGGCTCATTCCCGCGGACGGGTACCTGGTGATCCATGGCGACGACCCTCGGTGTGCCGAACTCGCGGCCCTGTGCCCCGGAACGGTCATCACCTACGGCACCTCTTCTCGATGCCAATGGCGCCTGGTGGACTGTGCCACCCAAAATGGAGCCGTGGTCTTCACCGCCCGGTCCCCGGACGGCGCTCCACATCGGGTCACCTCACCGCTGCCGGGACGACACAACGCCTTGAACACCATCGCCGCCATGGCGGTCTGCCGGCTCTTGAACGTTCCCACGGAAACTCTTCTCAAGGCGGTGGACCGTTTTGGCGGCATGAAAAGACGCCAGGAAGTCATCTATCAATCCAACGAAATTGTTGTGCTGGACGATTTCGCCCATCATCCCACCGCGGTGAAAGAGACCATTCAGGCGGTGAAAGCATTCTACCCCCACCGACGCCTGCTCGCCCTCTTTGAACCTCGCACAAACTCCAGCCGCCGCCGTTTTTTCCAGCACGAATACGCCAACGCTTTTCACGGGGCCTCTTGGGTGGGCATCAAGGAACCCAAAGGATTTCACTCCATAGCGGTCGAGGAACGGCTCGACACGGAACAACTGGTCAAGGACATTCAAGAACGCAGCGCACCGGCCCATCTCTTCGTGGAAGGCAAACCCGTCCTGCCGTCATTGCTGGAACATATCGAGCCGAAGGATGTGGTCCTTCTCATGAGCAACGGCAGCATGGACGGGCTACCCATGGAACTTTGTCAAGCCTTGCAGGCACGGGAACAAAAGGTTCTGATGCAAAAAAGGATTGAAAACAGGCGGAAAAGTGGGAGGCACGCCTCATGAGAGCACAAGATAGAAAAAGGATTTTAGTCCACGCATGTTGTGGCCCCTGCCTTCTTTTTCCACTGGAGGTCCTTATCGCCTCAGGATGGAAAACGCACACCTTTTTTTACAACCCGCACATTCAGCCGTACCAGGAATGGCAACGGCGGCTCGAAGCGGCCCGCACGGTCGCCACCACCTTTGAGGTCCCCATGATTGTGCGGGAGGACTACGAACTGGAGGAATTTTTTCGTCAGACCGCCTTTCGAGAAAACCGCCGATGCCTATATTGTTATAGCCGACGGATCGAAACGGCGGCGCGACTTGCCAAAAAGAGCGGTTTCGATGCCTTTACGACGACACTTCTGTACAGCAAACGACAAAATCACGACCTCGTGCGCCAAATTGGTGAAGAGGCCGCCTCCGCCTTTTCGATCCCGTTCGTGTACGAGGATTTTCGAAAAGGATGGGCCGAAGGGCAGCACAAAGCCATTGCCATGGGACTGTACCGACAGCAATACTGCGGCTGCGTGTACAGTGAACGGGATCGGTTTTTGCCCAAGCCCAAAAACCGTCAGGCGTAGGCGTAGATTTCCACGTTTGCCGGAGCTTTCAGCAGCACATCGATTTCTTTTTGCAAGCGCTTCCGTTCCGGATTGTTTTCCCAGGATTTCCAATCGTTCAAACTGGCCCAGGTGCTGATGACGAGGAATTTTTGCGGATTATTGACGGAGCGCAGCGTTTCTCCTGAAATGTACCCTCTACTCTGCATCGCCTTGGCGCGAAGTTCGACCAATTTGTGTTGCAGAACCAATTCCCTATCCGGGTCCACCACGCGTTCGATAATCACTCGTACGGCCATCTTTTCTCCCCCCTGTGCTCTTGAGACACTGCGCCAGTGCCTTCTATTACTTCTTTTTAGCATGGGAACAAATCAATAACAACGGGCAATAAATGACTCATGGTCGAATCCACACAAAACATTAAAAATTATATTCGAGACGCATACCGGCGGCTTTACAGCAATGGGACCAGCCGCGACCTGCCCATCGTGCAAGGCAAAGACCTGGCTTGCGCTCTCGGCTATGACCCCTGCCTCACCCGGCTCGTGCCGGAAGCCTTATGGGCCCGCTTTTTCCCCTGCGGTAACCCGGTGCCCTGGATTGCCTTCGAAGGGCAGAGGGCACCCAAAATCCTGAACTTGGGCTCCGGAGTAGGGCTGGACGCCTTCTTTGTGGTTTTGGGAATGGCCATGCGAGACGGCACCGTGGTCAACGTGGACATCGCCCACGAAGCCTTGACGTGCGGCAAGAGCCTTATGGAGGCGGCCCTAGCCGCCCACGGCCCAAGGGCTCACATCTTTTGGGTTCAGGCCGATGCGGACGCCATACCGTTTTCCGACGCGGTGTTCGATCTGGTGCTCATGAACGGAGTTTTCAATCTTTTCGAGTGCAAGGACCTTCTGTTGAAGGAAGTCTTCAGGGTCTTGAAAAACCGAGGTACCCTTTTGCTGGCAGATTTGGTTCGAACGGGCCCTCTTCCACAGGAGTGGGGATCGGCCATGGAAGGCTGGCTGTGGTGTGTCAACGGATCGATGGAAGAACAAGAGCTCTTCGACATCCTGCACACCACAGGTTTTGCGGGCGCAGAAATCCTGCGCAAGGACTGCGAAGTGGACCCCTTGTGGCGGGCAATTGTTCGCGCGCGCAAGATTTCGTAACCCTCTCCTTACGCCTCAGGCTCCATGCGAATGGCGCGAGTCGGGCATTCCTCCGCACAAATGCCGCATCCCTTGCAGTACTCATAATGGATCTTCACCGGAATACTCCTGGATATGACTCCTTCAGGACAGTACAGCCAGCACAAGAAGCAAGAAGGCTTTTGGTTTTTTGTGGGCGTGCACTTTTCCGGATCAATGACGGGTCTTTCGGAGCGCCAATCTCCGGTGCACCCCCCTTCGCCTTCACAGGCGGAAGAATGGGCGTAAGTATACGGGTCTTTTCGAGGCTCCACCATGGTGTCTTTTATCCTTTCAATCTCGCAGAGGGTCGTAAGGGCCGCGTTTTATGCGCATTCCAGGCGGCATTCTCCAAGAATGTTCGTCCTTTCATGGGCCAGCCGAGCCCCCTGTCGATTGCGTTCCAAAGCTTCTCCGTGAAAATGATGCGCCAGCGCTTTCTCCAGACTCTCCAGGCTCACCAAGCCCGAAGCCCTGGCAAATCCACCCAGGATGGCCGTGTTGGAAATGACCGCTCCCGAAACCATGAGCCCCGCTTCTTGAGCACAGGCTTCGGCGTTGGTCGTGGCCACCGTAAAGGCATGGCGAAATTGAAAATCTTCGGGTTTCTTCGCGGTATTAATCAACACGAGGCCCTCGGACGCTAGCCCCGCCGTCACATCCACGACGTCCAGAAGGGTTTCATCCAGCACCACCACGATGTCCGGCTGCACAACCAGAGAATAGGTGCGGATTGGCCTCCACGAAAAGCGATTGGTCGCAATGACCGGAGCGCCTCGCCTTTCGGCCCCGAAAAAAGGCGCTGCCGTCACACCCCGGTAACCCTCTTCAAAAGCCGCCTCCGCAAGAATCATGGCAGCCGTGACAGCTCCCTGGCCCCCTCGCCCGTGCCACCGGACTTGAATATTTTTTCTTTTGCTCATGATCTCATCCTCGGCATTTCTTCTGACTCACGGCCTTTCCTCGGTGTCTATTCGGCACGCCGCGTTCTCTTACTTTCTTTCTCACCACAGGTCAATCCCTCGCCATGTTCAAAAGGTCTTTGGTTCTTGTCACAAGGCCCACACTTACTGTAAATGAAAGCGCGCATCAGGCATGCCCAAGGAGGCGAAGGAGATGGACACAAGACAGGAACCCATGGAAACCTTGATCCTTCCCAACAATCTCGAATTGCGTATCTATGATCGGTCCAGAAAGTTGGCGGGAGATCGCTGGTACGTGGAAGCCATGATGGAAATTCCGGTGCCTTTGACTCCGGAGGTGTGTGAAAAGCTTAGCCCCGACAAGGCCCTGGTGGACCGATTTGTTCAGGAACAGGGAAATCCTTTTCTTTTCCGGCATCACAAGGCTCGCCATTTCATCGACGAAAAGGAAAAAGACCGCGTCTTTCAAACCTTGAAGGAAGATTTTCTGAAGACGAACCGAAATTATTTAGCCAGTCCCCGTTTTGCTTCCATGGTGGTGGCCAAAGCTTTTCGGGAATGGGAAGAGCGGCGTCGATGGTGGTCATGAGCGGCTCCGCCGTTGAAAGGTGTCACGGAGGCGAAGTCCAACATTGGGCGGGAGGGTGGCTCAATGCGATCCCTGTGGAATAAGTCAAGATGTGACCCCCTTCGTCAGCTAAGGGCGCACCTCGACCCGTGTGCCTAGACGGGCCATCTGATATATTTCGCTCATGTCACTGTTGTAGAGGGCGATACATCCGTCCGTCCAATCCCCGTGAGCCCCTCCCCCGTGGATGTAAATTCCTCCTCCGAGGGGTGTGTCCCACGGTGGTTGCAATAGTCGGTCCAGGGCCAAGATAATGTCACGATACTGAGTCGGAGAAATCAAACCCGCCGCAAAGGCTTGTTCGGCATGTCGCTGCGAGGGATAGGACAGGGCCAGGGATTTGAAGAATCGGCTTCGCGGATTCTTGAAGCAGATAAAAAAGCTGCCTTCCGGTGTCCTTCCATCGCCTTCACACTTCTTGTCCCCTTTTGGGTTCTTGCCTAAGCCGATGGGATAATTGCGGACCAGGACATCGCCATCCATCACATACAAGCGCCGTTTGTCCTTGTAGATGTAAAGCTCGGCCGATCGCACTTCCTCGGTGGGTCTAAGATAGTCGATGCGCACAGGCTTGAGATCTTCAAAGGGCCGAGAGCGCTCCTGGGCCGTCTTATCCACTTCCTGAGCGCTCGTGCTTTCCAACTGTCCCTGAGGTGACGGACTCTGAAAGGTGCACCCAGCCGCTACCATAGCCAACCACAGCCAAAGCATCCAAGATCCATGACGCTTTGCTTCGGTGCAGCGCAGCCTACCTACCCTCAGGGACCTTTTCATCGTGACGACCCTGTCCCCCTTTAACTCCCTTGCGCCTCAGGATCCAGCCCGCACCGTGCCGCTGGACACATCGACGATCTGGGGGTTGATGAAAATCAGCAGTTCGTTCTTTTCCATGCGTACAGACTTGGACTTGAACAAATGCCCTAGCACAGGCACTTTGTGAACGCCGGGCGTTCGACTCTCCGAATCGGACTCATTTTCTTCGATGATGCCGCCAATAACCACCGTGGCTCCGTCATCCACCAGCAATTCCGTGTCCACCTTGCGACTGTCGATGGCCGGAGGTTGGCCTGGGATGACCTGCGTGAAATTGGGAGCCTCTTTCTTGGCTTGTATTTGCAGCCGAATGCGCCCATCGGGGGTCACATGAGGTGTGACGGCCAACTCCAGGGTGGCGTCCTTGAACTCCGTGGAAATACCATCTTGGCTTTGTGCCTGGTAGGGAATCTGAGTTCCCTGAGAAATGGTGGCCTTCACGTGGTTCATGGTCAGAACGCGAGGCGCCGAAATGATTTTTCCCCGTCCCGCTTGTTCGGCGGCAAGGAGGCGCAAGTCCAGGTTCCACAAAGTGGTGCCCACAAGTTTTCCCACAGTGAGGCTCGCTGTGGATGTGGCGGTCACGGGGTGGTTCACGGCGTAGCGCGTGTCCACTTGATGGTCGGTTGTTTTAGTTAACGAAAATCCCCATTGCACGCCCAGGTCCCGCGATGCCGTGGTGTTGAGCTGTACGATGCGTGCTTCAATAAGCACTTGTTTGGTGGGAATGTCAAGACGTCCGATGATCCCCCGGGCCGCAGCGATGCGGGCCGGATAATCGGTGTACAAAATGATTCCGGTGCGTTGATCCACACTGATCTTCCCATCGTCACTCTTGATTTCGGAAATCTTTGCAGCAATTTCCGCGGGATTGGCGTAGTTGATCTGCAGGTAAGCCGTGTCCAGTTCCCCAAGATCCTTTTGGGTTCGCAGCAACTGCTGTTCGATCTTGAGCCGCTCTTCGCGCTCTTTCATTTCCTGCTTGAGTTTTTCTTGCTTGGCAATGCGAATGACGCCGCCGACTTCTTCATGACCCAGCCGGTTCATCATCAGGACCATGTCCAGGACCTGGTCCCATGGAATATTTTCCACCTTCAGCGTTACCTTGCCGCTGACATCCGGTTCCACCACGATGTTCATGCCGCTCACATCGGCCAGAAGCCGAAGCACGTTGCTGAGATCGGCATCCTGCAGATCCAAACTGATGGGCTTGCCCCGGTAAGTTTTTTCAAATAGGGCTCCACTGGAATCCATCCCTGCAGGCCAAGCGCCGGCACTTACGGAATGCGTTCCCGCTTCAAATGATGACGCGTGCTGCCGAGTTACCCTCGAGCTCACAGCCGCTTTCGAGGGCGTTTTCCCCAAAGCCTCTAACGGGTAGAGGCGCACCACCAAACGGTCCCCCTGGATGGCGCTTTCCAGTCTTTCCAGGCCTGAGGCCATTCGGCCGGAAATGAAAAACCCGCCTCGACCATCCGTTGTCACCTTCATGGAACCAACGCGCTTGGATGCCGTGGGGACAGTTCCGAATCCCAGGGAGGTCTCCACGCCTTCCAAGACGATGGAAAAACCTGCGTCTCCCTGCCGCACGGTGCGATGATGAAGAGGAGGCTTATTGGTGATCACCACGACCTCTGTGCGATCCGGAAAATCTTCGGCCTGTACTCCAAAAACCCTGACTCTGTCCCCATCCGAGGCGGGAGCTTGCGCTGGGGAGGACGCCGCCGTCGGAGCTTGGGCCACCGCCCCGCTCACCAGGAACACGGTGGTGACCATAAAGGCGGCAACGGTCCTGATGAGACGACTCGAGCAATTCCAAAGCTTCATGATCCCCCGTCCTATCTTTTGAGTCTTCAGCCGATCCGCTCGCCCTCACCTCCACCGTGGGCCTTGGACCACCTACCTTCCCTCGGTATCATTTCTTCTTGGCTGCCGGTTTCTTTCTCTCATGCTCTTCCAAGAACCTGTATGTGGAAAATTGACAGGAAACCTGAACCGAAGAATCATTACGCCGCTTCAAAGCCAAATTGTCCACCTGAATGATGCGCCCCAATCGACTGATTCTGTCAAGAAACAACCCCAGTTGATGGTAGCGCCCCACGAGATCCAAACGCACGGGAATCGTCGCGTGGAATTCGTGCGGGACTTCGGGCAGAGGCTGAAACAGCAAATTTTCCAGACCTTCTTGGGCCCCGATCTGTGAGACCGTCTCTAACAGTGCCGGAATCTCCCTCTGGTCAGGAAGCACCTTGAGCATGCTGGCAAATTCTTCTTCCGCTTTGCGCACTTCTTGCGCCAGTTTTTCGGATTCCGAAGCGTATTTTTTTAGAGTGGCCAGGCGCTTTTCTTGACTTTGAATGCTGGCCCGAAGCTGCTGCATGCGCTTGTTTTGAGGGGCATACTGGAAATAATAGAAGGCCGCGGCCAGGGCCAACACCGTGATAACGAGCACCAGCACGCGCTGGACCACAGGCAGTTCGTCAACCTTTGCCTCGATGGTTTCTATGGGAAAAGACACCTTTTTCATGCCGGACTCCGAAGGCTCAGCCTTGAGGCTTTGCCTGAAACGTCGTCTGTGGCGAAGGCTTCTGCGCTTCCTCTGAACCCTGGCCCTTGTCCTTGTGCGCCAGGGATTCCTTGACGCGCGAATAGGGCACCATCCTCCACGTCAACCGATATTCCCTGAGCTTGCGCTGCCCCACGGACGTCTGCCTCGAATGGGCCAACACCACACTGCCGCGCATCACAAAGGGGGATTCCTCGAGATTTCTCATGAACTCCGCCACACTCTCATTGCTCAAAGCAATTCCGGCAACGTCGACCTTATCACCAGTGATCGTCACCGTCTCGAACCACACCTTATCCACCGGAACCCACAGGCTCAAAAGAGCCAGGACTCGAGCCATTCGGTCCCTGTCCTTTTCAAGGCCTTGAATGATTTCTTTTTTCTTCTCAATAATTTCCTTTTGCTTTGTGAGGTCCTGAAGAATCTTTTCGTACTTGGCGTACTTGGCGGCCTCTGCCTTGAGTTCCGACTCTCTGCGCTGCAGGGTCTCGATGGTGCGGGTTTGGTTGGACCATAGAAACGCAATGGCCAACCCCGTCACCACCACACACAGCACGTAGCCGATCAGGTACTGGCGGGCAGTGGTTCGAATCGGCTTTTTTTCCGCAGGCAGAAGGTTGATGCGGATCATTTGTCCCCTGCTCTCCTGAGTGCGAGTCCAAGGCCGATGGTCATCTGAGGGCCGATCTGTTCCAGGTAGGACGCATCAAACCGACCCGCATCCACCTCCAGGTGCTGCAAGGGGTTGCACACCTCGCTGGGAACCCCCAATTCGGCCTCCACGAATTTTTCCAGGCCGGAAATTCTAGCCGACCCACCGCTTAGGTAAATCTTGTGCAGTTTGGCTTCGGGGAAATGGCTGAAGAAAAAGTCCAGAGCTCTCTTGACGTCCGTGGTCCATTCGGTGAGCGTCTCCACAAAAGCCTTTTCCAGTCGGGCTCGATCCACATTTTCGATACCCAGTCCCAGCTTGATGCGCTCGGCGTTGTCCTCCGGCGTCTCAAGTTCCTGGGCTATACGATGGGTGATGCTGTATCCCCCGAAGGTCACGTCTCTTGTGAAAAGAGGGCGTCCCGCCTGTACGATGGTCATTGTGGTCTTGGACGCGCCGATATCCATCAAGGCGATGTTTTCGTCGGCAAAAATTCCGTACGTCGCCTCAAAGGCGTTGCTCAAGGCAAAATAGTCCACATCGATGACCACGGGATCAAAACCCGCCGTGCGCAGCATCGCGACATAGGCAGACACCGCCTCCTTTTTGGCGGCCACGAGAAGCACATCCATGAACTTTGCGCGACTTTTAGAAACATCTAGAATCTCGTAGTCCACGTTGACTTCGTCCAGTTGATACGGCACATACTGGGCAATTTCCTGGCGCAATCGAACACCCAAATCTTCTTCGGTCATGGTGGGCATTTCGATTTTCTTGATCATGACTTCGTAACCTGAAATGGAGGCGGCAATGGGACCCGGCTTGATTTTCAAATTCGTGGCCAATTTGCGCAGTGTCTCGACGACCATTTCCGGCCGCTGAATGCGCCCTTCTGAGACGGCTTCACGGGGGATCAGAGCCATGCCTATGTTCACCAACCTGTGCCCGGCTTTTCCCTCGGCGAGCTCGACCATCTTGACGGCATACGATCCCACGTCGACGCCAACCAAAGCTTTTTGTTTTCGGAACATGCGCCTCGCGGCCCCCTGTACACTTTGGCGTTGACACTCACCGTTTTTTGTTATTTACCATCAAGCCTTTCCGGCACACAAACAGAAAGCATCTCTCCATGGTATATCGGCACAATCGGAGGCGGCATTGAGTGCTTTTTCAGGACCAGAATCCGCAAAAGCGAGAAAAAAGAGCACCGTTCGAGAATACACAGAAGCCATTCTAATTGCGGTTCTTCTGGCTTTTTTCATTCGGGCTTTCATCGTTCAGGCCTTCAAGATTCCCTCGGGATCCATGATGACCACACTGCTCATCGGGGACCACATCCTCGTGAGCAAATTCCGCTATGGCATCAAACTGCCCATCGTGGATAGGAACCTCATCGACTGGGATCACCCCCGCCGAGGGGATATCATCGTCTTTAAGTACCCCCAGGACCCATCCAAAGACTTTATCAAAAGGGTCATTGCCGTCCCAGGGGATGTGATTCTCATAAAGGACAAAACCGTTTTTATCAACGAAAAACCTCTGCAGGAACCCTACGTTCGTTTCACGGACACCAGAATCTTGCCCGCATCTGTGAGTCCTCGAGATAACTTGGGGCCGCTGGTGGTTCCCGAACATAGCTATTTTGTCATGGGGGACAACCGAGACGAAAGCTACGACAGCCGGTTTTGGGGCTTCGTGGACGCATCGGTGGTCAAGGGAAAAGCCTTTGTCATTTATTGGTCTTGGAACAAAAACGGGCAGTTCACTCTTGATCCTGACCGAAGTTTCCTTCGCTGGAATCGACTGGGACATCTTGTCCGATAGAAAGCCCACGGTCAGTCATTGGATCGGCAACATTTTCGGGCATAGGCAGGAATTGTTGATATGGCACCGCGGCAACCACGCCATCATGTACCCCAGCTCGTTGCCTGGATAGCTCAAAGCATTCGTGACGCCCAAGCCCAAGGGGTCGTCCTTGGCATAAGCGGCGGCATCGATTCCGCCGTCTGCGCCGCTCTGGCTAAAAAAGCCTTGGGAGACAACGTGCTCGGCCTCATTCTTCCCTGTCACACTCTTCCGGAAGATGTTCAGGACGCCCGCAGCGTCTGCCATCACTTGGCTGTGGCCCATGAAGAAATCGATCTGAGCGACGCCTTCGATCAGCTGGCCCGCCTTTTGGGTTCGCAAAACCCAAAGTTGCTGGGAAACCTCAAGGCAAGACTGCGCATGGCGGTGCTCTATCACCGGGCTGCCGAACTTGGCTATTTGGTCATGGGGACCAGCAACCGCAGTGAATGGGAAGTGGGCTATTTCACCAAATATGGGGACGGAGCGGCAGACATTCAACCCATCGTGCATTTGCTCAAGAAAGATGTGCAACGGCTGGCTCGTGCCCTGAAACTGCCTAAGCCAATTCTGACCAAACCGCCGTCCGCCGGCCTGTGGCCAGGCCAAACAGATGAAGAGGAATTGGGCTTCACCTACAAGCAGCTGGACAGCTTTTTGAGCGGGCAACACCGTTCGGTTCCATCCTCGGTGCGAAAACGCATCGAGAAGCTTCGAGCTCTCACGGCCCACAAGAGGCGCCCACCCCTTCGGTTTTTTGAGGAAACCGTGGAGCCGTACCCTGAACAAAGGTCCTCAGCCCTGGAACCCAGTCCTGCCGACAGAAGCGTTGAGGCCTTAACCGTCATCAGCAAGGCCATCACGTCAGACCAATACCTGGAAGATATTCTTCGCCTGATCGTGATGGTCACCGCCCAGGCGATGAATTCCAGTGTGTGTTCCCTGTGGCTTTTGGACGAACAAGAACGGGTCCTGCGGCTTCGAGCCACTCAGGCCATCAATCCGGAATACGTAAAGGATCGCGTGCTCAAGGTGGGTGAGGGCGTTGTGGGCAAGGTGGTGGTGGAAAACAAACCCCACATTGCTTTCAATGTTCTTGAAGACCCCTACTTCAAAGAGAAGGATCTGGCCAGGCACCTTGGGCTGGTGTCCCTGCTGAGCATGCCCATGCGCGTCAAGGACCGCGTCATCGGCGTCATCAACTGCTACACTTCTTACCCGCACCGGTTTACGCAGTTGGAAATGAATGTCCTGACCGCCGTGGCCAATCAGGCTGCCGTGGCCATCGAAAATACCGAACTTATGGTCAAGTCGAAAGTCATTCAGGAGGAGCTGGAAAAACGAAAGATCATCGAAAAAGCCAAAGACATTCTTATCTCTCGACTGAACCTGAGCGGTGAAGACGCCTATCGCTGGCTGCAAAAAAAGAGTATGGACACGCGAAAATCCATGAGAGAAGTGGCCGAGGCCGTCTTGCTCACTCTAGAGAGTTGACCAGTCCGTCGTACACCGTCCTTGGAAAAATTCTTCGCCGTAAAGCAACACCTCCTGCCTTTCAGCCTCGTAGCCGCGCAATTCCTCGGCCCAGCCCTTTTCCAAGGCCATGATGGGTCCGTCGTTTTCCAAAAATTCGCGAATGCGAGGATCCCCCGTAAGAATATCAATGGGCCGATGCCGCGTCTCGTATTCATATGGCGGATCCAGCCATTGAAAAGCCTCTCGGTGCACTCGAAGGACGGCCTGAAGAAAAGCCAGCCCGAACCGGTAAGGGCAAAAAACCCGCGCGTCCGTGACGTGCAGGTGAAAGCCTCGGCACAGCTGCCCGCGCCACTTGTCGAAGGTCGGCTCAAAGGCCACGGGGCGCAGAACAATTCCCTGAAGGGCCCAAGGAGCCAAGGCTGCGTGCACCGCGTCCGGGTCCAGGTATGGGGCGCCCACCACCTGAAACGGTAGGGTGGTTCCCCGGCCTTCACTCACGTTGGTCCCTTCCAGCAAAACCATTCCGGGGTAGAGCAGCGCGGATTCCCACGAAGGCATGTTGGGTGAAGGAAAGATCCAGGAACGTCCCGTATCCGGCCATAGATCTCTTCGCGCCCACCCCTGAACTGGGACCACTCTGACCATTTCCGACCGGCCTTTCTTTTGAGCCACCCATAGGGCCAGTTCTCCCAGTGTCAGCCCGTGGCGCATGGGCAAAGAATAACGGCCGACAAAGGACCGATAAGCGGGCCGAACAAGATTGCCCTCCACGCGATCCCCACCGATGGGATTGGGCCGATCCAATACCACCACGGGCTTGGAACGTCGGCAAAAAGCCTCCACACACAGCCCCACCGTGGTTCCGTAAGTGTAGACGCGCGTCCCCACGTCCTGCAGGTCGACGACAAGGACATCGATAGCCTTCAGCATCGCCTCGGTGGGCTCTCGCGTCTCTCCGTAAAGACTGAAGATGGGAACCTGGTAAACCCTGTGGCGACTGTGTCCGGATTCCACCATATTGGCTTGTTTTTCCGCGTAAAATCCGTGCTGGGGCGAAAACAAAGCGCTCACGCGGGCGCCGCGCGACATGAGCGCGTCGACCACGTGGACAAAATCGGCGGTGACCGACGCGTGATTGGTCAAGATACCGAGGCGTTTCTCGAAAACCCACTGCGGCAGATTTTCCAAGAACACGTCACATCCGAATCGAGACGGCATGGCCTTCGGTTCTGACGCCATCATGGACCCTTGTTGTCCTTGTTTCGAGCCAACCGGTCCAGGACCTTGGGGTAGTAGACCTGGTGTTCTTCCAGCAAGGGCGAAACACGGCGCATGGTGTTCAATTTCATGATCAAGTAATTGAGCTTCTTCATCTGGTGGTATTTTTCTTGCGTGTCTTGAATCCCCGATAGCAGTTCTTCGGTGGTGCGGATTTCTTTGCGCAGCTCCAGTTCCGGAGGAAGACAATCGGCGTTCTTGAGAATTTTGTAGGCAATGCGCAAATCCGCAGGAAGATGGCTGTCGTCTTCCAGGGTGAGGGGCTTTCCCGCGCCGGGCAGGTTGTCAAATTCCCCTCGCTCCATGGCTTCCTGAATCCTCTGTTCCGCAATTTTTTCAAAAATAGTAAAAAGGTTGCTCATGGTGTGCCCCTTTGCGGCGGCATGGTGTGTTCAGAAAACGGAGGTGCTTTGCGGTGGCCCATTGGAATCTCAAGCAGGTCTGGCCGGCAGAAGAGCCTTTCCCCGAATCGGTGAGAGGCGGAGCACAGCTGTGGATTTTGGGGGCCGGCCGTTTCGGTCGCCTGGCCATGGAACGCCTGCTCAAGGGCGACATCAACCAGGCTGTGGTCGTGGACGCGGATCGCCAGCGTTTGATGGACATTCCCGAAGAAAGTCCCGTCATTCGGGTTCGCGGAGATATTTTTGTCTTTCTTTCCAACCAGGACCTGGTGGACCACCAATGGATCATTCCCGCCGTTCCGGTCCACGTGGCGTATGGCTGGATTCTGATGGAATTGAGCAAGAAGGGAGTGGCGCGCCGCCTTGCGGTGCCCACGGTCGTGGACGCTCAGGTGCCCCATCCCATTCGCACCCCGTCCGGCACGGTGTATGCCAGCCATGCCACCTTCCGATGCCCCGACGACTGTCCGGAACCCGAAGACCATTGCACCATCACAAAGAAGCCCCGTCCAGAAAAACTTTATCAAACCCTTCAAAACCTCTCCATCCCCACCTTCGGCACGGTGGTCATTCAAAGCCGCCAATTAGCCCCAGGCGTCGGCGGATACACCGGCGCACAGCTTAAGGAAGCACTTGGAGCCATTGAGGCCTCCCCTGGAGCTTACTGTGTGGCCACCAGCTGCTCCTGTCATGCGGTGATCGACGCCCTGTTGTGGGAGGGCTCTGCGTGATCCGAGGCTTCATTCCTTGAGCCGCTGTCGTGCTTCAAGGCGCAGCGTTCTAGCTGGTTCAGGTACATATGCAAGCAGTCTTCTGGACGCACACCGTGGCGTCGGGCCATGGCCACCAGTGCCAGAAGGCTTTGAGCTACCCACTGGCTGACCTGCGCCCGATTGAGATGCTCCCCCTCCGTCAAATGATTCATCGCTTCATATAGCACGGATTCTTCGTTGATCGCAGGCAGGCCAAAGAGCTCAGGACTCTTGAGTCTGGCAAGAAGCCGTGAAGCTCGAACGAGAGCCGGAAGGGATGCGGGAACGCCAAGGCTCGAAAATGGGCGGGCCTTTTTCTCCTTTTCTTTGATTTTTTCCCAGTTCATTCGCACATCGTCGGTGGAATTCACCGTGGCGTCGCCAAAAACATGAGGGTGCCGCCGTATCATCTTTTCGGCAATCCCATCACAGACAGATTCCAAAGTGCATTGGCCGGCTTCCTCATAGAGGTGGATCATAAAAAGCACCATGAACAGAAGATCGCCCAGTTCCTCGGCAACCTCATCCACCGAGCCCGCTCGAACGGCCGCGGCCGCTTCATGGGCTTCTTCCACCAGGTAGGTCTGTACCGTTTCCGGGGTTTGTTGCCGGTCCCACGGACACCCGTTTTCTCCCCGAAGCCGGCCGATGATGCTCCAAAGGCGTTGCACCTTGTTCCAGCGTTCCTTCGATTTACATGGATCTTGATTTGGGCTCGTTATCTTCACCGTGTTTTTTCTCCAATATCACGCCCGGCGGCGTGATGTTTTTTCCAGGTGAACGTCTTGGCAGGATCTTCAGCCGCTCGCGGAAACTCTTGGGCGTTGCGTCCACCAGGAGCCGCGTGGCTTCCTGCGCATAGGGGATGAGTCGGGAATGCTTAAGAAGCTTATGGTCGGGTGGCATGAGCAGGGTCAAAATCCACACCATCAGAAGCATGCCCAAACCGCCCTTGACCAGCCCCAGGGCTCCGCCGACCATTCGATCCGTGCCGCCTAACCCTCCACGTCGAAGCCCATGAGAGATCCAAGCCCCGGCCAGGGCGATAAGAAACCATGTGAGGAAAAACAGAAGGGCGGCAGCCATGGCCGTGGAATGCGGTAGAGACGGAAAACTGGTTGCAAGCCGATTGCCCAGAGCCGCCCCAAAACGGTGGGCCACGAAAAAACCCGCCACAAAACCCGCTATACCAAAAAGCTGGGAGACGGCGCCTCGCCATAGGCCTCGTAGCACGGAAAAGATGACCACGACAATCAGCACGCCGTCCACCATGTTCATGGTTTTCATCTCCCGCCAGGGCCCTCCCTCATCGCCGACCCATGCTACCCTGTCGACAAGGCAAACCATAGTCCATTTCGCCCAGGGGGTTCAACGGGTTTTCACTATGCGCGCCGTTGAAGAATTCATTGTCAGAATGTGCGGCGAATGGTATCTGAAACATGTGGTGGGCTTGCCCACAACATCTTTTAGGAAAGGACGAGTTATTGTTGACCTCCCGTGTTCAAGACTCCGTTGCCAGCTCTCGGATTAAGGTCTTCACCGATCCGTCCGTGCTTCGGGACCTGGCGGGGGAACGCAACAGTCATCTAAAGGTTATTGAAAAACAGTTGGATGTGCGACTTCACGTTCGTGGCACGCAGGTGACCATCACGGGCGATAAAGCACATGTGGCTCTGGCGGAGCGCGTGCTGGATGAACTGGAGGCCTTGCTGCGCAAAGGCTACCCGCTCTATGCCTCGGATGTGCTCTACGCCGTCAGAATCCTCAGCGACAAGCCTCAAAGCCACTTGGAAGACATTTTTCTCGACAAAGTCTTTGTCACATCCAGCAAACGCGTCATCACGCCCAAGAGCCTGAAGCAGAAGGAATACATCGAAGCGATTCGAACCCACGACATTGTCTTCGGCATTGGTCCTGCCGGCACGGGCAAGACCTATCTGGCCATGGCCATGGCGGTATCGGCCCTTATGGCAGATCAAGTTCGGCGCATCATTTTGGTGCGGCCCGCTGTGGAAGCGGGTGAGAAACTGGGATTTCTTCCCGGGGATCTGGCCGAAAAGGTTAACCCGTACTTGAGGCCTCTTTACGATGCGCTGCACGACATGATGGACTTTGAAAAGGCCTCCAGGCTTCTGTCGCGCGGCACCATCGAAGTGGCTCCTCTGGCCTTCATGCGTGGTCGTACCCTGAACGAGGCCTTCGTCATTTTGGATGAAGCTCAAAATACGACCACGGAACAGATGAAAATGTTCCTGACGCGCCTCGGTTTGGGCTCCAAAGCCGTGATCACCGGCGACGTCACCCAAATCGATTTACCCGAAAACAAGCCGTCCGGCCTCATCGAAGCCATGGAGCTCCTGCAGGGCATTCGAGGCCTTCATTTCATCTTCTTTTCCCATGTGGATGTAGTCCGTCACCGCCTCGTTCAGGACATCATCGAAGCCTACGAAAATGCCGAATCCAGGGTCCTGTCCAGAAAATCCCCCGACTCTCAATAGGCGGCCCCTATGGAACGAGACAAGAGTTTCGACAGTCGTCGCCTGAATTCGGAGACCTTGGGCGGGCGGTTCAGGATGCCGCAAGGGTGGAAAAACCCTGAACATGCCAAGGTGCTTTTGGTGGTGGTGTTTTCTCTGGCGGCCGCCCTGTTGATCACCCCTACCTTTTTGAAGCGCCCTCCGGCTTATCGCATTGGCGACGTGGCGACCCACGATATCAAGGCGGATCGGGACTTCCTTATGCTGGACCAGGAGGCGACCAAACAAAAAAGGCAATCGGCTCGTCAGGACGCCCCCCTCATTTTCGATCTTCACGAAAAGGCGGCCCAAATCGCAGTCCTTCGACTCTCACGGGCATTCAAGACCACGCGCGGCGCCCTTCATGACGCTCTTCTTCAGGAAACCAATGGCCTCATGCCGGACCACCGGGTTCGGCTTTCGGCGCGGTCTTCCAGCACGCAAAAAGAAGGGGGCGAGCCTCGCATACCGTCCTTTCGAGCCGCCTTTGAAGAAGCCTTGGGATTTTCCGTTCCGGAAAACATTTACTTGATCTTGGCCGGCGAACACTTTTCACCGTCTTTGGAAGAACGTGTCATCGGCTGGCTTCACATCATTTTTGAAGAAGGCATTCTTCCCGATGCGGGGGATCCGGACCTGGTGGCCCTACAATCAATGCAACCGGCCCGAAGATCGGTTCAGGTGCGCATGATTCCGTCGCTTCGAGAACGAACGGTTGTCTCGCTCAGCCATTTCATGGACATTCATCGGGCTCGAGAAAAGGCCACAACGCGCATTCTTCAGCAGGAAGGCGACATTCAATCGGCACGGGCCATCGCGTATCTTTGCGCCCAGCTTTTGGAACCCAATCTGTTTTTCAATCGGCTGGAAACCCAACGGGCAGAGAGTGCCGCTGCGGAAGCCGTCAAGCCGGTGTATGTGCAGATCAAGAAAAACGAAATGATCATTCGCGATGGCCAGAAGCTTGCCGAGGAAGATCTGCACAAGCTCGAAGCCTACGCCTCAGCTCTACCCAAGAAACGTGCTCTGTCCGCCTTTTGGGCCATCTGGCTGTTTTCGGCCTTGTTTTTGGCCGTGCTGTGGCACATGCTTTCCCTACGCATTCCTTCGGTACGTCTGGATTTTCATGATTATGTGTTTCTTGCCAGCGTGCTCCTCGTCGTCTTGGTGCTGTGCCGAACCGCCGACTGGCTCAGCGCCTCAGTGGGCTCACAACCCGGCTATTTTAATCAGCGGAGCTTTCTTTACGCGGTTCCCATTGCGGCGGGAGCCATGCTGGCCAGTATCTTTTTTGGGCTCACCACGGCCGTCTTCTTTTCCCTGGCCGTCAGTGTCTTTGCGGCACTCCTGTGCGGCAACGATTTTCAGGTGTTTGTCTTTGCCCTTTTGGGGTCCCTCGTGGGAAGCTACGGGGTCAACCCGTGTCGAAACCGGCTGGTTCCCATCCGGGCAGGCCTGCTCACAGGGGCCACCAACGCGGCGTGCCTTACCCTTTTCGCCTTGTTTCAAGAACACGGATCATCCGTGGCCGTTTTGGTGAATGCCTTTTTGGGGTTCATGGGCGGCATTGTTTCCGGAGTCCTTGCCACAGGATTCACCCCCTTGGCCGAACTTCTCTTCGGCTACACCACGGACATTCGGCTTCTAGAACTGGCCAGCATGGACCAGCCTCTTTTGCAGGAACTCATGATTCAAGCCCCGGGCACCTATCACCACAGCCTGATTGTGGGCAACATGACGGAAGCCGCGGCCAAGTCCATCGGAGCCAATTCTCTGCTTGCCAAGGTAGCGGGCTATTATCACGACATTGGCAAGATCAAGAAGCCTTTGTATTTCATCGAAAACCAGTTTGACGCAGAAAACCGGCATGAAAAACTGGCCCCGTCCATGAGCAGCCTCATTCTCATCTCCCACGTCAAAGACGGCGTGGAATTGGCTCGCAAGCACCGGCTGGGAAAACCTATCATTGACATTATTCGCCAACACCACGGCAAGAGTCTCATTTCGTACTTTTATCAGAAAGCCATGGAGGCACGGGAAAAGACCAAGACATCCAAAGGGGCGGAACTGCCTCCCATCAACATCGACGATTATCGATATCCCGGCCCGAAGCCGCAAACCAAGGAAGCTGGCTTGGTGATGCTGGCCGATATGGTGGAAGCCGCCTGCCGGTCTCTAAGTGAACCGACACCGGCGCGCATTCAAGGCATGGTCAGCCGCCTGATCAACAGCGCCTTCACCGACGGGCAGCTGGATGAATGCGAACTGACCCTCAAGGATCTGCACCAGATCGCCAAGCACTTCCATCAAATTCTGGCCACGGTGCATCACAAACGCATTGAATATCCCGCACAGGCAAGTTCAACAAAGGGCAAACCCAATGGCACAGATTCACATCAGCGAGAAGTGCGACCGGATAAAGATCGACCTGGAACGGCTGCAGCAAGTGGCCGAACGGATCTTAAACGCCTTGGACTGCAGTGATGGAGAACTGAGCCTCGTCGTGACCGATGACGAGGAAATGGCCGATTTGAACCAAAGGTTTCGGGGGGTTGGTGAACCCACCGATGTTTTGTCCTTTCCCATGAGGGAAGGCGAGTTTGGGGACATTGCGCCTCACATGTTAGGGGACGTGGTCATCAGCATGGACACGGCCCAAGTCATGGCACAAACGGCCCGGTGCACGTTGGATGAGGTCCTGGATCTTCTTCTCATTCACGGCATCCTTCATCTGCTGGGTCACGACCATGGCGAGCCCGAGGAGGCGCGAACCATGGAAGCCCTGACCTTGCAGCTCCTGAAAACGCTCGGGCACGAACCCGCCCGTTTTTCCTGGTATCGAACGGATTTTGGCAATGAGACAAAGGAGGCGTAGGACGTGGCACGGTTGGCCGTCAATGTGGACCATGTGGCGACGGTGCGGCAGGCAAGGTTGGCCACGGAGCCCGATCCGGTAACGGCTGCGGCCCTGGCAGAACTAGCCGGCGCTCAGGGCATCGTGGTCCATCTTCGGGAAGATCGACGTCATATTCAGGACCGGGACGTGGAAATTCTCCGTCGGACCGTCAAGACGCGACTCAACCTGGAGATGGCCGCTACGGCGGAAATGATCGAGACGGCGCTGCGCATCAAGCCAGATGTGGTGACCTTGGTTCCGGAAAAGCGCCAGGAACTCACCACGGAAGGGGGCTTGGACGTGGTGCTTTACGAAGAAGCTCTGGCGGAAGCCATCACGCGATTGCATCAAGGCGGCATTTCCGTCAGCTTGTTTGTCAATCCGGACCCCAAGCACGTTAAGACCGCGGCAAAAATCGACGCCGATTGCGTGGAAATCCACACGGGATTGTTCGCCGAAGCGAAAACCTACGCAAAACGGCAGGAAGAGTTCGAACGCATTCAGGATGCCGCCAAGCTGGCAGCAAAAATCGGCTTGGTGGTCCACGCGGGACACGGCGTGGATTACCGAAACATTCTGTGGCTTCGCTTGATCAAGGAAATTGAAGAATTTAGCATCGGCCACGCCATCATCGCTCGAGCCGTTTTGGTGGGCATGGAACGGGCCGTGAAAGAAATGGTCGCCTTGGTGCAAGGGTAATGGGTGTCTACGGCATCGGCATCGACCTCGT
This sequence comes from Desulfosoma caldarium, assembly GCF_003751385.1. NCBI lineage: Bacteria > Pseudomonadati > Thermodesulfobacteriota > Syntrophobacteria > Syntrophobacterales > Syntrophobacteraceae > Desulfosoma > Desulfosoma caldarium. Next base: position 190,507 of record NZ_RJVA01000009.1, read on the forward strand.
GCGCATCGACCGCATCGAAGCGGGGCTTGCGCGCTGGAAAAACCGGTTTTTGGACAAGGTTTTCACCGTCACCGAACAGCGAGCCTGCTTGGCCAAGAAAAATCAAGCGGCTTGTCTGGCCATGCGTTTCGCCGCCAAGGAAGCCTTTGCCAAGGCTGTGGGCACCGGCATTCGCGCTCCCCTTTTTTGGAAAGACATGGAAGTCCTCAACGCCCCTTCAGGACGGCCCGTCATCTGCTTGTCCCCAAGGGCTCAAGGGCTCCTTCGCGATCTCGGCATCCATGCGTGGCATGTGAGCCTCACCGATGACGGCCTCTATGGGGCGGCCGTGGTAGTTTTGGAAACTGCGGAAGTAAGCCCCATTGAGGGGCTGGGCCGTATGGGAGACATGCGCAATGATACTCGTAACCGCCCAAGAAATGGCGGAACTGGACCGCCGAACCATTGAAGAGATTGGTCTTCCCGGCGCCGTGCTCATGGAAAATGCCGCTCGAGGCGCCTTGGCGTTTTTCGAACGCGTCATGCCCGACCTGGCGCGACGGCGCGTGGTGGTGCTTGCCGGATCGGGCAACAACGCCGGGGATGGATTTGTCATCGCGCGACTGTTGCACGGCAAGGGGGTCTGGGTGCGCGTGGTGTGCCTGCGTCCGGCCGAACGCCTTCGAGGAGATGCGCTCCTCAACTATCGTATTTTGGAAAAGATCGGGGTCCAGCCTTTCCATTGGAATGAAAACGAGGACTTTTCGTCCCAGTTTTCGATGGTTCGCGATGCGGATGTGATCATCGACGCCCTTTTGGGAACCGGCCTTTCCAGCCCCGTTCAAGGGCTCTACCGCGATATCATCGAAGCGGTGAACGCTTTGCAAAAACCCGTTCTGGCCGTGGATCTTCCGTCCGGCCTGGACGCCTCCACAGGAAAGGTTCTGGGCGCCGCCATTCGCGCCACGGCCACGGCCACGTTTGGCTTGCCGAAGGTGGGCCAGAGAATCGGCGAAGGCGATGCCCTCGTCGGCGCGCTTCATGTGGTGGACATCGGCATTCCGCCGTGCGTGGTGGCCTCCGCAGGGGTGACCCGCTGGTGGCTCGACGAGGAACTGTGCCGTCGGTGGTTGTCGCCTCGCCCCGCTGAAACGCACAAAGGGCGAGCGGGACATGTATGCCTTCTTGCCGGGTCCCCAGGAAAAACCGGAGCGGCCACCTTGGCATCCCTTGGCGCTGCCCGGGTCGGCGCAGGGCTTGTGACCTTGTTCGTGCCCCGCTCCCTGAACCCGATTCTTGAAGTCAAACTCACCGAAGCCATGACTTTGCCCATCCCCGAAACCTCGGAACACAGCGCATCCATTGCGGCCGAGACCGAGATTCTGGACTTTCTGCACGGAAAGCAGGCTCTTGCCGTAGGTCCGGGGATTTCTCTGCACCCGGAAACCCAAAGCCTGCTGCTTCGCCTCATTTCCCGCGTACCCTGTCCCTTGGTGTTGGACGCCGATGCCCTCACCATTCTGGCCGGCGCTTTGGACACCCTTGGTGAAGCCCCCGTGCCGGTGATCGTGACGCCCCATCCCGGAGAAATGGCTCGGCTGATGTCATGCCGTGTCGCCGACGTGCAGGCGGATCGGCTTCAGGTAGCCCAGGAATTCAGCCGGCAACACGGCGTCATCGTTCTTCTCAAAGGGCACCGCACCGTGATTGCGTCGCCTGAAGGGCGCGTCGCCATCAACGGGTCCGGCACGCCGGCCATGGCATCCGGCGGCATGGGCGATGTGCTCACGGGAATGATTGCCGGGTTTCTTGCCCAAGGGGTGGAACCGTTTCAGGCGGCGTGCCTGGCCGCATACATTCACGGCAAGGCCGCAGAAAACGTTTGCCAGGGTAAGACGACGCGAGGTCTATTGGCTTCGGATCTCCTAGAGCACATTCCTCTGGTCATCGGAGCGTTGGAGACGGCATGAACACAGTCATCTGCGTGGAATCCCATGCTCCGGAATCGTCTCTGGCCTTTGGGCGTGCCATAGGCGAGCGCTTGGTTTCCGGAGATGTGGTGGCTTTGTGGGGGGAACTGGGAGCGGGAAAGACCCTGCTCACCCGAGGCATCGCGCTGGGCCTAGGCATTCCCGCAGAAACGGCCATCACCAGCCCCACCTTTACCCTGATCAACGAATACGAAGGCCGCCTGCGCCTTTATCACATGGATGGCTACCGCATCAGTGATCCGGAAGAATTGGAAACCCTTCCCTGGCGGGAAGCCCTTTTTGGCCACGGTGTGGCCGTGGTGGAATGGCCGGAACGCTTGGGATCCTTGCTGCCCGCAGCGCGCCTGGATGTCTTTTTGGAAATCCTCGGACCCACCTCCCGCCGGCTGCGCGCGATCTTTCACATAAAGGACTTGGAACGCCGCTTCGCCGATCTTTTCCTTAGCCTTAAAGAAGGCCTTCAACCGAAAGATGAACATGACAAGGCCGCCTTCACGGCGCCGTCATAAACCCCTTTGAGCTCGGCGGCCTTCTTCGGACACGTTTCGCCTCGGCGCTTTACGAGTGCCCGTCGGCCACTTCCGAATTTTTGAACATGCCCGAATGAAACAGCTTCCGAAAGTGATAGCCGTAGACGAGAACGGTCACCACGTCGGCGAGGCTTGCGCGATAGTGAAGGAGCGTTTCCTTCAGGAGCTTCCAAAAGCAGGATCGAGAGTCCTTTGTGTCTCGAACACCCAGGTACCACAAGGAACGCAGAAAAGTGACAATGTCGTTCTTTTCCAGGACGGCTTTGGCGCGAGGCCGGTAGGTTTCCAGGAACGCTTTGATGCGTTCGTAGTACATCTGCGGAGAATAGATGGTGTCCATGACCCAACGATAGCCGTCCATGATCTTCTGTCGATCCATTTTGGGAATAAAATTGAGGGTGCCCTCGATGCTGGTGTTGTCCCCGTTGGGCTTGAAGAGAAGGCGCCCTTCCCGTTCCAGCCTTTTGTAAAGCCGCGTTTCAGGGACAGCCGTCAGCAGGCCGATCATGGCCGTCACCACGCCGGTGGATTGCACGAAATGCACCTGCTTTTGAAAAATGTCCGGAGGATCGTTGTCAAAGCCGATGATGAAACCGCCCATGACGGCGAGCCCGTTTTCTTGAATGATGCGCACCGATTCGGCCAATGGGCGGCGCAGATTTTGGCCCTTGCCACATTCTTTGAGGCTTTCCGTGGAAGGCGTTTCCAATCCCAAAAAAACCTTGTTGAATCCGGCTCGAACCATGAGATCCATCAGTTCTTTGTCTTCGGCCAGGTCCACGGAGGCTTCCGTGTAAAAGCTGAACTTTCGGCCTCGCCGTTCCTGCCAGCGGATGATGTGTTCCAGCACGGTCTTGACGCTATGCTTGTTGCCGATGAAATTGTCGTCCACAATGAACACGGATCCCTGCCATTTTCTGGCGTAGAGCGCTTCCAGTTCGGCGATCATCTGTTCCGGCGGCTTGGTGCGCGGCTTTCGGCCGTTGAGCACGATGATGTCACAAAACTCGCAGTTGAACGGGCACCCTCGAGAATACTGTACACTCATGCTGGCGTAGTCCTTGAGACGAATCAGATCCCATAAGGGCAATGGGGTGCGATCCAGCTGTGGATGTTCGTCCGTGCGGTAAAGGGGCCGCGCACGCCCGGCTTCCAAGTCGGCCACAAGTTCCGGAACAATGCTTTCCCCTTCCCCGATGACCACATGGTCCACATCCGGAAATTCCTCCGCATAGCCGTAGAACAGGGGACCGCCTCCCACGACAGGCACACCGAGACTGGAACATCGGCGCACCACTTCTTTAGTAGATCGGCGCTGAGCAATCATGGCACTGACAAACACATAGTCCGCCCATAAAATATCTTCGTCTTTGAGGGGACGGGTGTTCATGTCCACCACCCTTTTTTCCCAATGGCTCGGCAAAAGAGCCGCAACCGTCAAAAGACCTAGTGGCGGAAAAGCCGCTTTGCGGCGCACGATGCGCAGAGCGTGCTTGAAACTCCAAAAGGTTTCAGCAACCTCCGGGTAAACCAAAAGAACTTTCATGTAAGGTCTCCTTTAAAAAATCGCTTTGAAACTCACTGAAAGATTTCCATGCTCGCACGGCAAAAATGACCACGAGGCTTTTTAGAAATTTTTAACAAGAATCCTCTGAGAAAGTCGAGTGCCTTTATTGTGGCCGTCGATGCCTTCAAGCCTCTTCACTTGACCCGGGTCCGATCCCTATAACTCGCATAGAAGCAGACCCCAAAGGGGGGAACGCGGCGCAAGGCGTAAGCCCCTGGGGCGCTTTGCGGCGCTCCTGTAGACAAGACAACACTTCCCAACATGACAAAGGCACCTCCGCAACCTAGGTAAGGCAACACCAAAGAGGAAGGCAACTCTTTTGAGGGACAAAACCCTTTCCATGAACCAGCTAGGCCATGAAAGCGGCCTTGAGGCTCAGGGGCAGGGTGGCCCATGAGCCATTGACTTGGCGAAGCGCGCACGTTAGCGTGCAGATCTTCACGGAATCGCGTGTCAGGTCACGGGAGGTAGAGTCATGCCTGTTGAAAAGGTGCTCATCGCCGTTCTCGGCTCGGACAGACCCGGCATCGTGGCCGCCGTTTCTCGAGTTCTGTCCGAAAATGAGTGCAACATCGAGGATGTCAGCCAAACCATTCTTCAATCGGAGTTTGCCGGGGTTTTTATGGCGTCGCTTCCCAAGGGATTGTCCATGGAGGCACTGGAGAGCCGGCTTCAGGAGCACCTCAAGCCCATGGATCTCTCGGTCCTGATCAAACCGGTCAGGCTATCGATAAGATACGAGCCCCCGCCAAGCCAACCCTTTGTGGTCACCACCATCGGGCCTGATCGCTTGGGTCTTGTGGCCGGAATAACGGAAGTCATGGCCCGCTTTGGCGTCAATATCACGAACCTGCGGGCGGCCTTTCGAGGCGGAACCGATCCTCGGCGCAATGTCATGATCTACGAAGTGGATATTCCCCTGCACATTGACCAGCAGGCTTTTCGCAAAGCCCTTCGCCAAAGGGCGCAAGACTTGGGGCTGGACCTCAGTCTTCAGCATCGGGACATCTTTGAGGCGATCCATCGTGTCTGATTCAGACGGAAAGCCCCAAAAACTTCATGAGGAGTTGACGTAAGCTATGCTTTCGGACCGTGAGATTCTTTCCACCTTGGAAATGCTTCGAAGCGAACATTTGGACGTGCGCACGGTGACCCTGGGCATCAGTCTTTTTGATTGTGCCGATTCCGATGTGAACGCATTTTGTGAAAAAATCCGGCAAAAAATCCTTCGCCTGGCCCACGACCTCGTCTCCGTCTGCGACGAAGTGGGAGACAAGTACGGCATTCCCGTGGTCAACAAACGCGTGGCCGTCAGTCCCTTGGCCGTCGTTGGGGCTGCCTTTGGACGGGAAGAGCTTGTCAAGGCGGCCCAGGCCCTTGACGACGCCGCTCAAATCGTTCGCGTGGACTTTATCGGAGGGTTCAGCGCTCTTGTGGAAAAGGGATTCACCAACGGGGATGTGAGCCTCATGGATGCCATTCCGGACGCTCTCGCAAAGACTCAGCGCGTGTGCGCTTCGGTGAACGTGGCAAGCACCAAGGCCGGCATTAACATGGACGCGGTCCATATGATGGGCCAAATCATCAAGCGCACGGCTGACGCCACAGCCGACGCCGACGGCATCGGGTGCGCCAAGCTGTGCGTGTTTGCCAACATTCCTCCAGACATTCCCTTTATGGCCGGAGCCTACCTGGGCGTCGGGGAACCAGAGGCGGTCATCAATGTGGGCGTCAGCGGCCCCGGAGTGGTGCGCAAAGCCATTGACCGAGCACGCCGATCCAACCCAGGGCTGGATTTGGGCCAGTTGGCGGAAGTCATCAAACACACCGCTTTCAAGGTGACCCGTGTGGGGGAACTCATCGGGCGCGAAGTCGCCCGACGCTTGGACATTCCCTTTGGCGTGGTGGACTTGAGCCTCGCACCCACGCCCAACGTGGGGGACAGTGTGGGTGAGATTTTTCAGAGCCTGGGCCTGCACAGCATCGGTGTGCCTGGCTCCACCGCCGTTTTGGCCATGCTCAACGATGCCGTGAAAAAAGGGGGCGCCTTTGCCAGCAGTTACGTTGGAGGCTTGAGCGGGGCGTTTATTCCCGTGAGCGAAGATCTGAACATTTCGGAGGCGGCCCGCCGAGGGCACCTCAGCCTGGAAAAGCTAGAAGCCATGACCAGCGTCTGCTCCGTGGGCCTGGACATGGTGGCCCTTCCCGGGGACACGTCGGCAGAAACCCTGGCCGCCATCATCGCCGACGAAATGGCCATCGGCGTCATCAATCGCAAGACCACGGCGGCTCGACTCATTCCCGTGCCCGGAAAAAAGGCAGGAGAAAAGGCCTACTTTGGAGGCCTTTTGGGAGAAGCGACCATCATTCCCGTGCCTAACGGGGAATTGTCCACGGAATTCATCTGCCTTGGGGGCCGCATTCCCGCCCCCGTACAAAGCCTCAATAACTGACTGAATCCCCTCCGGGCATGACCTCGAAGGACTTCATCCTGAAAAAGGAGTGCCCTGGGCAAAGCCGTCATAGGGGTTGATCGCTTCTTGGACTTCCGGCTGTTTTCGAAAAAGGAGGGCCGTGGCCTTCCCACGGCCCAAAAGTATGGTCAACCGACAAGGTACCAGGTCGTGCGCCCATCCCCTAATGCGCTCATTGTGCCAAATCGATCGAGGCCTTCATGAGTCCCAATAATGACGTGGAAAAGGCTTAGCTTACTTTTCGCCACAGCCCTTCTTTTCCTGATTTTTTTCTGCCATGTACATCTTGTAGTTGATGCTGTCCACCAGCGCCTGCCAACTGGCTTCCAAGATGTCGTGGGACACCCCGACGGTGCCCCAACGTTCCTTACCATCGTGGGATTCGATCAAGACACGCACCTTGGATGCCGTGCCCTCTTTGCCAGGAAGGACGCGCACGCGGTAATCGGTCAGTACCATGCCCTTGAGCTCTGGATAAAATTTTTCAAGAGCCTTTCGGAGCGCATTGTCTAGCGCATTCACAGGCCCGCGCCCCAAAGCCGCGGTGTGCTCTTCCTGCCCACCAACCCTCACGCGAATGGTCGCTTCCGAAACCGGATCGCCGTCTTCACTGAACTTTTGATCCACCACGCGATAGCCGATCAGTTCAAAGTATTTCTTGAAGCGGCCCATGGCCCTGTTGATGAGGAGTTCAAAACTGGCTTCGGCGGCTTCAAACTGGTACCCCTGATGCTCCAATTCCTTGATCTGATTGAGGACTTCCAAGGCCACAGGATCCTTGGAAGAAATGGGAATGCCGAACTCCATGGCCTTGCGCTGAACACCTGCCCGCCCGGACAGGTCGGAAATGAGAAACCGCCGCTTGTTCCCCACCAAAGCCGGGTCAATGTGCTCATACGTGGATGGATGGCGCTCCACCGCACTGATATGCACACCACCCTTATGAGCAAAGGCACTGCGCCCCACGTAGGGTTGGTACCGATTGGGAGGCACGTTGGCGATTTCCAAAATAAATCGACTAACTTGCCGAAGCTTTCGCAAATCTTCGGGATCCAGACATGGGATGTTCATCTTCACGCACAGAGCGGGAATGATGGAACAAAGGTTGGCGTTGCCGCAGCGCTCCCCCACCCCGTTGAACGTCCCCTGCACCTGGCTCGCTCCCATCTCCACAGCCGCCAGCGAATTGGCCACCGCCAGATCCGAATCGTTGTGCGCATGTATACCCAGAGGCACGTTGGGAAACCGTTCCTGAACCGCCTTGATAGCCTCCTGTATAAAGGACGGAAGGTTGCCTCCGTTGGTATCACACAACACCAGGCACTCGGCACCGCCTTCCACGGCCTTTTCCAAAGTGGCCAGAGCATATTCCGAGTCTTCTCGAAACCCATCAAAAAAGTGCTCGGCATCGTAGAACAAGGTGGACACCTGCGGTCTCAGAAAGGCCAAACTATCGCGGATAATTTCCAGGTTCTTTTCAAGTGTGGTTCGTAGAGCCTCCTTGACGTGCACCGTCCAGCTCTTGCCAAAAATGGTCACCACCGGCGTCTTGGCCTCCACCAAGGCGTGTAGATTTGGGTCGTGCTCCGCCCGCTTGGAAGGATGGTGCGTGGAGCCAAAGGCGGCAATTTTTGCCCGCTTCAGCGCATAATTTCGTATTTCCGAAAAGAATTCTTCGTCCTTGGGATTAGATCCCGGCCATCCCCCTTCAATGTAATGAATGCCCAAATCGTCCAGCTTCAAGGCCACACGGATCTTGTCCGTCAGGGATAGATTGAAATCTTCCGCCTGAGTTCCGTCCCTCAGCGTGGTATCGTAAAGAAAAACTTGGCTTGGTGGCATTGTTGACTCCAATGCTTTCAGCAACCTTCCCGTGCTTTTGAGCGGTTTTGGGGCGGCTCGGTTCACGAGCCAAGGTATTGAATGAACTTATACAGAAGGTGCCGGTCAAAGGAAAGCCTCATCTCACTTTGCATAATCCTGAGAGCCTTGAAGGGGGTGACGGCTTTCTTGTAGGGGCGATGCGTCGTGAGGGCATCGAAACAGTCGCAAATATGCAGCACGCGAGCAAAAGGGTGAATCTCGGAGCCCTTGAGGCCTAGAGGATAACCCGTGCCATCCATGGCCTCGTGATGTTGGCGCACGGTGGCCAACTGATCCGCATTCATCCATCCCATGGAAGCCAAATGAGCGTAAGCACTTTCCGGATGCCGCCGAATGTGGGCAAATTCCTCACGCGTCAGGGAATCGGGCTTCAGGAGGATGCGCGAATCCACCCATACCTTGCCGATATCATGATACAAACCGGCCGATCCAAGCCGCACCACATCTTCATGACGCCAGTTCATATGCCAGCAAAAAGCCATGGCCAACATGGACACCTGAACGCTGTGCGTAAACATCTCATAATTCTTCATGAATCGGCGATAGATGTGGCCGGCCCTCAACCGGTTCGAGCGAAGATACCGAACGACGGCGTCGGCCCATTGACCCGCTTTCTTGACAAACGTTCCGTCATTCACCTCTCCAAAGAGACGCCGTGCAATGAATTCTCCATAATGATGTAGGACCAAAGCCTTCTGCGCGATGGGCGTGGCCTCATCTTCGGCATACGCCCGCAGAATTTCATGAAAATAACCGTCCAACTCCGCCACTTCATGCGCTTCAACATAAAGCTCGTGGACGCGTTGCTCCTTGAGAGCCTTTCTCCACGCTTCAGAATAAGACTGCCCCCGTTCCAAGACCTTAACGAACGTGGGCAATTTTTCCCCCTTGGCCATCACCGGGATATAAAGATTGCACGGCACCATGAAGTCCGGAACCAAGAATTTAATGGGAAAAGCCTCGTAACCTAGCTCTTCAAAGGTGACCGGTCCTGTGAGGGATTGTTTCCGAGCCTTTCGAAGATCGAGAGCGCCAAACCCAGTGTCGAGCACCGCCGCCGATCTCGCCATATCCACCCACCTCACCATAATGGCGTCCATCTGGACCTTTTCGCTCCCGTGTTGCACCCCATGGCGCTTCAGAAAGCGTCAGGCCTAAAACCCTTCTTGCGCAGACACCTGCCCTGGTTCTATAAAAGATCGGCAGCTTCGTCAAAATTCTTGAAAATTCTTTCAGCCATATTGAGAGCTTACACGACCATTTTTGTAAGATTTGAGGCCTCTGGGCTTTGAACCGCTAAACTTATAGGCTTCGACGGTAGCCGACAAAACGAAAGACGTCGCTCATGACTTCTTCGTAGTCTTTTTTCAATCTTTCATAGAGGCGAGCGTTCTCGATGGCGATCCCTCCCAATTCCCCCAGGGCCTCCACGAAAGCCAGGTCTTCTTCTTGAAACCTCTTGGGTTCTTCCGTGTAGATGCGCAACACACCGATGACACGCCCCTTGACTTTGAGCGGCACAGAACAGATGCCCACGATGCCTTCCTTCTTTGCCGCCTCTCCATACTGGGCGCGAGGATCGGTGGCCGCATCGTCGATGATCACCGTGTGCCCCTGAAGGCATTCCGCCAAGCTTTGGTCGGCATCCACTGGGCCCTTATGAATGTAAGCGTCGCTCAAGCCATAGCTGGCGACCAGTTCCAGGGTTCTTCCTTTGGGATCCAGAAGGCGAACGGCGCACGCCTTGGCTTTCAGGACTTTAGGAACAGTTTTCACCATGGCCTGCAGCACGTTCTGCACGTCCAGAGACCCGCTCACCACCTGCACTATTTCTCGAAAGGCTTCAAGGTATGTTCTCTCCTTGGTCATCGTCACCCACCCTTTTTTGGCTTTTCTTCCAACTTTCCACCATCCTTTGGACGCCTCTTGCATCCAAGCCTCAGGCCGTCCCCGGTGGTCATGCGTGCCTCCTGAGGTCGGCGTGGCGTCCTTAGTAAGACCTTATTGGCCCTCGGGACCGCCTCAACAAACGGGAAAAAGGTGCCCTCGCAGACCGAGCAAGCACATTTCGAGACCAGGCAAGTACTCTACCGCTCAGCCTCCTCAGGAAACGCCCATCGAGACACGGCCAAAAGCCCCTAGATACTTGTGCAGGTCTCGTGGAAGAGGCTATCAGGCCACATGCCGCCATTCCATGACGACTTCCCTTTGGCCCACTTCGTAGCGGGGCAATCCCAAAAGGCGAAGCAATCGATCGGTCATTCGACATGACCTCGGACGGTATTGGTCTATTTTTTCGATCTCTTCCACGAGAAATCGCACCAGATGGCGTTTCAATGTGAACGTCGTGCCTTCCATATGGCGCCGCACGCCGGTTACGCGAACAAGGTCCTGGCGCGTGAGCAGACGCAAAGCTTCCAGGGCTTCAAAAACGTCGCGCCGTCCCATTTCGGGATTTTGCAAAAGGTAGTGAAAAAAGGCCGCAGGAAAGAACCGAAGGGCACTGGTCACCGGATTGGCGGCGGTGGTCCCAAGGCCGCATTGACTTCCTGAGCGCACCACGTCGCTCATGGCCCATAGTTCATGAATATCAGCCGCCTTACCCTGCCCGGCTAGAAGCCGATCCAGCACGTTTCCCAAAGCCCGGGTCCCCCGAAAACACGACGGGCACTGCCCGCAGGACTCTTCTGCGAGCCAATCCGTAAAATGCCTGGCCAAACGCACCACGTCGTCGTCTTCTCCGATAAACACCAGCCCGCCTGATCCCAACATGGCCCCAGCATCACTGAAGGTGTCGAAGTCCAGCGGGGTTTGCAGCAGATAGGCTCGAGCTCCCGTCAAAGAGAGAATGGCTCCGGACGGCCCGCCGATTTGTACCCCGGAAAGCTTCTTTCCATCCTGAACGCCTCCGCAGATTTCAATGATATCGGCAAGGGTCTTGCCGAATCGAACTTCCACCAGGCCGGTTTTTTTCACAATGCCTGCCACAGAAAAGATTTTTGTTCCACCGCTTCGGGACGTGCCCAGACCCGCATACCAGGCACTACCTCGCTGGATGATGACGGGCACATTGGCAAAGGTTTCCACGTTGTTGAGCAGGGTGGGCTTGCCCCACAACCCCCGCACCGTGTTGGACGGTGCCTTGATGGTCGGCTCGGCCGGCTTGCCCTCGATGGCGCGCATGATGGCCCGCTTTTCTCCAGCAACAAAAGCCCCAGCCCCCAAGCGTATTTCGATGTCGAAATGCAAACCGGGCACACCGAAAATATTGTGCCCCAAAAATCCACAGCGTCGCGCCTCAAAAAGGGCATCCTCAAGGCTTCGCACGGCGTCTTCGTATTCCTTACGCACGTAGATCACACCATAGCGGGCCCCCACAGCTATGGCAGCCAGAATCATTCCTTCCAAGACCTGGTGGGGTTTTTGTTCGATGAGCGTGCGATCCATAAAGGCTCCAGGATCGCCTTCGTCGCCGTTGGCCACGATCAGCTTGATGGGGTCCTGATTGCCGTCTTCCGGCTCGATGCGACACACCGCCCGCAGCATGGCTTCCCACTTTCGACCCGTGGGAAAACCGGCGCCTCCGCGTCCCCGCAGTCGCGCGTCCCGAACCTCTGCGATAAGGCGCTCAGGACTCCAGGGAGGCTCGCCCCGAAATCCCAACACTCGAAACACGGATTCATACCCTCCCGCCTCGCGGTAGGAATCCATGCGCATGGGGTTCTTGGCGCTGGCATAGCCCAAAACCACACGATCCTGAGCGGATCGAAAGGAGGGGTCTTGATGACCTGCGGATTCGCCTTTCACCGCCGCATCGTTTCCATAGGGAACACCGGAACTTTCCCCGGTCAGGACCACACCCAGGTAGGCCTGGGATGATTCCACAACGAGCAGCCGGTCCGTATAAGGCCCGAGAATCACCGTGCGCTCAGGTGTTATCAGGGCCACGAGACCATCCACCAAATGAACAGTCGGAGGAAGCACCGCAGCCAGGATGCTTTCGTCGGTCATCTCGGGTAGGCCAAGCCCTCGAATCAACCGCCGATTCTTACCATAAATCACGGCTCCGAAGCGATCGGAACCGTCCACATCCCGCATCTTGAACGGCAGGACTCGAGGAATCAACCGCCCAAGATCTTCTCTTCGCCCGTCCGGCCGCTCCACGGCCACATCCCCCTCGGCATGCAACACCACGGCGCCGCCGCTGAAGGTCTCGTCCCGAAAAGCCTCCGGCACGGTCAGCCCTGATCCCGTTTTGGGAAAAACGTCCACACGCTCTACCTTCAAGGCCTCAATAGGTTCGCTCACCGTTTCGGACACCAATTTTTCCACGAGGCGTGCCACGAAAAGCTGCCGATTTGTATAGTCCGGGCCCTGAATCAGTTGACGCACGAGCCGAGGAATGTCTTCGGCTTTCTGTTGTCCGTAAAACCGATTGCCGGCTCGCACCACGGGAGCCAAATGGCAGACACCGAAGCAGTCCATTTCCACGTATTGGACACCATAGCGCCCCACAACATCCACTTCCGCTCCGATCTCCATGGTCAGGCGGCGCGACAATTCAGGCTGACCTCGGAGAAAACAGGCCGTTCCCTTGCACACATAGATGATGATCTCTCCGGACGGATCGGCGCTGTATTGCTTGTACGAAGCAATGACTCGGAGAACGTCTTCGGGGTCCAGACCCAGACGTTCCACGATATTTTGGCACGCCTCCGGGGTTACGTATCCAAACAGCCCCTGAACCTCATGGAGCACTCGTGGCAGATAGGCTCGCGCATCCAGTCCCCCAAGAGCACGATACATGTCCTTGACTTTTTCCCGTTCCACGAAACACTGGACCACGTCGGGTCTGAAGAAAAACGCTTTAAGCCACCAATTTTTTTCTTCCTCATCGTAGCTGACACGGTGGGCGGCATGTTCGGGAAGACGGTTAAAACGTTCGCACTCCTGCTCTAAGGCCGCCCTCTGCACCTTCTCATCAGCGTAGCAGGTCTTGAGAAGACGGCGGTAGGCCGCGTCGTTTTCGATTAAGAATCGAATGAAATACCTATGATGGGGATCGCGTGCCTCCATATCTTCCATAAGGTACAAAGAGGCCTTTTCCAGATCCTTGACAGGAAAGCTTCGGCCTTGTTTCCCCCACGCTTTCCTCAGAGCCGCTTCAAAGTCCTTCCACAACTCCGATCCCGGCAAGGACACCCAATCGTCCGGTGAAGGCACGGCGAGCTCTTCAGCGCATCCGGTCACAGTGGCCAGGGTTTCCCAAAGCCATGTCAGGGAATCCGGTCCCAACGGCCCTGGGCACCGCCTTAGCTCGGGCGCAACGTGGCGAACCCATTGAAGGCCGCCCAGTCCACCTCGAGCCTCACTGACCAGCCCATCCCTAATGGCACGGCCTCGAGCGTTAGCATCGGCGAACGCCAGATCCAAGGCTTCCAAAGACTTCCTCAGATCTTTGGGAAGTCTTGGACCGGAAGCTCTGAGGTACTCGAGGATCATGTCGATCATGTCTTTCTCGCGCCAGTCCCTTCGTCCCAGGCTTTCTCGAACCAAACGGACAAAAGCGTCTTCCCGATCACGCCCCCACAATTCCGGGCCCTGCGCCTCAAGCTTGGACACGAACGTGGCAAGACTTTCCGGATCATCACCCAAAAGCAACCGCAGTTCGTCCAGTCCCGATCGCAGCGCACGGAGCACCATGGCCAATGGCCAAAGGTCTTTGGGCAAGCGGGTATCTCGAATCGGTCCCGCATGAACCACGGCGGCTTGCAGGCGTTCCATCCACCAGGCGGGATCGCACGACATTCGAGGATTTATGGGCTGGTAAGCGTTCATGGTGTCTTCTCCACGGCCGACGTTTTTATTCTCAAGCAGTGTTCCAAGCCTTCCTTCACCTACATCGGTGACTCCCAGACCTCGTTGCTTCGTTTTACAAAGGCGCCGGAAGGCGCCATGAAATGGACCGATGTGCGCAGAGCCTTGCGTTCCATCCTTTATCGAGTCTTTAGATCCTCACGGGCGACACGGCATCGCCCATGGTCCAGAGCCGCCGTGTCATTTCCTGCTGAGACGCCTGGAGCCAGCCGCTCCACGCCTCGGCCGCTTCCCTTTCCGCCTCCTTTTCCAGAGCCAGCGGTGACACGCCAAGAAGAACCTGGAATCCTTCATCCACTTCACGAATGCGATCCTCGCGGTCCTCTCGATGCGATGCCCTCAAAGTCTCGATGCGCTGAAACCATTGCTCCATAAAGAAGTCACGAAAATCCTCATCGCTAGGGGGATTCGGTCGTTTTTGGTACTGGCGAAGAACATGAAAGATACTGTATCGATCGATGGCACCTTCATACCATGCCTGAACAATGCGAAGCCTTTTGCGATCCAATTGATGCACAATCTGACGGATACGCTTTCGAAAGGACTCCATGCGCTCCTTTTCCAGGAGTTCCGACAATTCCCGGTACATGGCTTCCTTGAGGGTTCCCAAGGCAATGCCGCGACGCTGCATGACATCCCGAGCGTGCTCAAAGCCCTCTCCTCTAAGCAAACCTTGGCGAATTTTGGAAAAGGCCTTGTCGGCTTCGTAGAGCTCATGGCTTTGGGATGCCAGCCGTCGCGCAACGGCCATGGTCATGATCCAGATGCGGTCCTTGCGCCATCGGTTTCTCTGCTCCCATTCACGGGTAAAGGCGTGACGCAGCTCGTCCTTGCTTAACCCTTCCAGGTTGTACCCCTCGTCCCAAAAGGCCTCAAAGCAGGCCTCTTCATTCATGGCTTCGGCTGCCTGCTGGACGATGTGAAACCGCATGTAGAGCTGCAGTTCACGCACGGCAGCCGCCACATCGGGCTTTTCTCCTCGCGATACCCCTTGGCGCAAACATCGACGTACGGGTTCCAGATCCTTCATGCGATTCACTAAAAGGCTGTAGCGAGCCCCCAAGCCCTTGGCCAAGGGAACCGGCAAGGCTTCCGTGAGGCGATCATTGGTAAACTGGAGCCACGCCGCTTCAATGATATCGGAAGTTTCGCGGATTTCTCGCAACAGAGCCGTGATCACGTCCAAATCCCCCTCTCTTTTGGCCAAGACGAAGAGGTAATGCAGAAGCCGTTCTCGGTCGAAGTCGGCGTAGCGGCGCACGGCCATTTCCACCTCTTTCATCCATCGAGGAAACGCGGTCTCGTACCACCCAATAGCCGTGTCCGGAATGCCCTCCAGAACGACCCCTGAAAAAGCTTCCACAAGAAGGCGCCATCGAACCAAGACGACCATTTTCTGAAGAACGTCCAGGAGCAGGGCATCTTTCCATGAAGGATAGCGGTGAAACCAACCAAACATTTTTTCCAGAATTTTCGGTGGCTCCATGCCACCATGCAACGCCTCGAGCAGCCAGGCTCGAAGGGCCTCGGCGGGGAGCTGTTCCGCGCGGTTCGATCTGACAGCCTCCTCGACAAGAACGGCCAGTCGCCTGACCTGTTCCTGCCGCTCCAACACTTCACCGATAAGATTTCGAATGAGCTCGTGTTCCGAAGCCTCACCTTCGGCCGGCAAGAATTCTTCGGCCAAGGTCACCTTCGATGCTTGAAACGCTTGCCAGGCCATTTCCCGAAGGCGATTTCTGTTCAGCGAACCAAGGCCCAAACCTGTCTTGTCTCCACGACGCACCATATCGCGGCAGATGCTTTCCACATGCGCTTTTAAGGCCGCAGGGTTGTCAATTACCGCGCTGGGGATTGTTCTCCCCGCACCCGTCGCGTCGCCTTCTGGCCTGAACTCTCTTCCATCGTGAACCCATGAGGTCAGCACATCCCGAAAGAAGATCTCCTTGTCGCCTCGTTGTTCCATTTCCTGAAGAAGCTCTTCTGCCACGCGCCGAGGGGGAGGAAAGTTTTCCTGATGCCAGTAGGCGTTTTTCACGACCTTGGAGAATTCTTCCCAGTTGTCGATTCGGTAGCGAGGGTGATTCATGGCGAGAAGATCTTGATTCCACCACTCAAAAAACTGTTCCTCAAAACGCTCCAGCCGATGCGCCAGCAAGCGTTGCCGATCTTCCGCGCTCAGTAAGTGGAGGTAAGGAACGGAGGCATAGAATCGCTCAGCCTGAATCTCGGGATGGGCCTCCTGAACCGACGGCCCGCCGGACACCATACGTCGTTCCAAGGCCAGCCAATCGGTTTGGTCCTTAAGGCGCTCCCATTCCTTTTCCAACCGCACGGAACCGTTTTGAGTCAACCAGTGCCGCTCTTCAGGCCGAATTTTTTCCGTGGCTTCATACCCGATGGTTTCCACAAGGGCTTGATAAAAGGCTTCGGAATCCGGTCTCTTGCACACACCGGGCTTGGATTCCAGCGTGCGCCAGCGGGACATGGCCTTTTCCATGACCCGTCGGCGCACCTCTTGGTGCGACACATCCAGCACCTTGGTCACCGCACGGCGCACCGCGTGGTCTTTTCCCAGGCGCCTCCATGCGCTAGGGTTTTTGAAAAGTTCGTAAGCAGAACCGACCGCATCCTGTGAAGAGGCTTCCGCTAAATGGGCCTTAAGAACCTGCGCAAGTCTCTCCCTTTCAACGACCGCAAGATGAACGCACTCGTTCACCCGCCGTCGACCTTGCGCCAACCCCAGAGCAAAACCGGCACATCGAGCTTCGCCGCAGGCGCCGCAATCCAATCCCGGCAAGATCGATATCAGGTTTCTTGTAAACCCTTCATCCCCTGATCGACCGTTCAAAATCCCCGCCCATTGCAGCAGGAATTTTTCCGGGACCATCTTCTGGCGCACCTGCCCTGGAAGCACAAGGCGCTGGGATTCTCCCACTAGGGCTGAGCGCACCGCGTCCAGAGTGCCTTTTTCCGCGGCCTGCAACACGTCGGCTTTCAGTTCCTGAACCATGAAATGGGCTAAATGCACGCCCACTTCTTCTTCATTCAGGCACACGGGATGGTTAAGACGTCGATACAATGAGGTCGCTTTGTTTTGAAACTTTTGCACAGCTTTTTGCGCCAGGCCTTGGGTAACCTTTGCCCACGGAGGAACCAGCACGGCGGCCAATGCCGGAACTTGGTCCATGGAGAGATGCAACGTGTGGCCTTGCGCTTTCTTCCACTGCGCAACGACCAATTTGTAAAAGGCTTCGGCAAATCGCGCCACGGTTCGCTCAAAAAAGCTGAACGCCTTTTTAGGAGCAAGCCTTTGCAAAGCTGGTGCACTGCGGCATGCCTTTGACCAGGGAACGATCTCACGAACAAGCTCCACAAATTCAAGGGGTGTTCCCGTGGGGGGAAAGGTCGTGGGAGTCCCCAAGCAAAAAGATGCGTCTAATGATGCCGAAGAGGTCTTGAAACGCGCCACATGTTCGCCCAAGGCGTCCAGAACCCGTTGTAACTCTTTGGGGTCCGCAGCGCCATTCGGCGCAGCAGTGGGGCCATGGGCCAGGACCTCGGTGCGAACGGCCACATGAAAATCAGCTTCTCCAAAAGTTCGAGAACCCGGCTTTTTCCGGAAGCTTTCCCATTGCAAACGGCATTCTCGTTCCAGAAGATGTGCCAGCTCCTTTCGCGTCGCCACTTCGTAGCCACGGCGCTGCCGCACCAGCGCTTTGACGAGGTATTCCGGAAACGCAGTGCGCACCCGATCCTTCAAGGCATTGACGCCCTCTTCATAGGGCATGTCTTTCAAACCGGCCAGAGACCACGATGTGAAGAAGCGAAGACTTTGAACGATTGCGTGTTTTCGAGGCAAGGGTTGGACAATCATCTCCCTGAGTTCCCGAATCTCGCTCAGGAGTTGGTCCAGCACTTTGGCGCGCTGCTGCTGCCAGAACTCAAACACAGAGGCGCAATCCTGTTCCAGGGAACCGTGCAGTTCTTGAATGGGCGTCAATAGGCGCAGTTTCGCTTCCTCAAAACGCGCGGTCTCTTCAGGGGGCACCACATCGGCTTCGTAGGGATCCTTGAAGCTTGCATGCCGTATACGAAAACCGTCGGCCATGAGGCCTTCGAGGATCGAAACCGCATCCGGCAGGGGTTCTTTTTCCACCACACGCTGAATCACGACGAGCATGACATCCGTCAAGGATAGAAAACGACGCCATCCCAAAACGGATTGAAGCCGTTTTGTGTCTTCATCCGTCATGGTCTCGGCCAGGCAAAACTGGTGGCATCGCAGCAGAAGGTAAAAAAAGGCTTCCAGCGCCACGTCCGGCCTCAGAGTTGCATCGAGGCGATAACGCAACTGGTTGGCGCACTTGTGAGCGATGGTGGAAAGCGGTTCGTTTTCGTTGATGAGAAGCTGGTGTTCCAGCCACAGAAGTACATCCTCGTGGGTGACACAGGGGGCTTCGGGGTTTTCCGACTTGAGATAGCGCAAGCGGTCCAGACGGCGCTCATGAAAGGCGGGGTCCGTGCGATGATAGTTTTCCACAAGAAGAAACCAACGCACCCAAGGAAGAAGATCACACGGCTGGGTCGCAAAAGACCCCACACGCCGTGCATGCTCCAAAGGATCCCCCGCTTCGAACCAACTATGGCGAACGGCGCCGAGGCATACTTTTTCAGGATCCACATCCTCAGCATCGGTGTTCCAGACCTTGTCGATGCCGTGCAAGGTTTCAATGGCTTGAACCACTGCGACGCTAAGGTGTTGAAGGCTTTCTCCAAACTCAAACCTTTCGGCAAGGGTCCCCGTGATCTCTCTCGCCGTCTTTCGCAGGGCGCTTTCCCATTCGGCGAAAAGGCCGGAGTAGAATTGTTCCAGAGAACGCTGTGGAGTGAATCCTTCGATGCCCATGGTCTCCCCCGTTCTGTGCTTAGATGGCGCCCTGGCCACTGAGGTCGGGCCACACCCAGGTTCGAAAATATTCTAGATAAAAGTCCTGAGTCTTTGTGGTGCCGACCAACACGTGGCGTCGCACGTATTCTTCCACCATGTGCCGTTTCTGTTTAGGACTCAACGAATCCGAAAGCCCGTTTAAGAACGCTTGGAGTTTCCCTCGACCCTGCCCCTCAAAAAAGTCTTCGATTTCCGGAGCGTACAGTTTGCCGATCACTTCCCGCTGCACCCATCGATCAATCACATCGCGATAGGTCCACAGGTATTCCGTTTCCAAATGGCCAATCAATTCTTGAGGAATCTTTGTGCGCAGGCGGCTCCACTGAGATGTTTCGTCCTGAGCCAGGAATTCGAGGAGAAGACGATCGTAGTCTTCGGGATTGAGCAACATTGCTCGGCGGCAGGAAAGGTTCACGAGACGGCGCACAACCTTTTCTATGCGAGCTGCCTCTTCGGCTTCAAAGGGCACGGCGACAAGCGCCGCGATTTCCCGTTCGATGTCTTCCAAAACGCACGTCCATGGCGTGGAGGTTGGCTTGTCGGCTTCTTCCATGACGGCATGGGAATGGACCGAAAGCGGCTCCCCCAAAGGCCCAGTCGGGCTCTCCGTCTGAAAAGCTCCTGGAAGGGCGTCCGCGTCCAGTCCGAACCGGCGCAAAAGCGCTGCCGAGACAGACTCCCTGGGTGATTTGGCAAGAAGATGGCGAGCCTTTTCCCTGTCTTCGGCCGATCCTCCGTAGTGAAGCAACACCAGAGCGCGGCGCGCATCACTGCGGCCCGTATTCGCCGCCAGACGAGCCAAGCGCTTCTCCAGTTCCACAATCAGGCGCCGGCGAAGCTCGGTTTCTTCGTACACTTCCCTCGGTCCCACAAACTCCACCTGATTGTAGTGGGCCAGCAGCCCCACATAGTCGCGCGCGATGATGCGCCGATGCAGCTGCTTTCTAAAGGACTCTTCCGCTTCATGATCCTGGCCCGGAAAGTATTTGGGAACCCGCGTGTGCCGTGCCAGAGCTCTTATGTGGAGCGCCGTGAGTTCCTCGATCCAGTCCTTCAGCGTGTCATCTTCCTGGATCCAGTGTTTCAGAGCTTCCCGTTCCCAAGGTTCCAGGGGACTGAAAAGCAGATGAGTTGACAGCAAGAGCTCTTTCATTTCCGGCACCGTGATTTCGCGGCCGCCCAAACCGCCCACCAAGCTGCGCAGCACCGCCGGAGGTGGGCCCTTGGCCCCCTGATCCAAGCGAGCACAGGCGTTGAAAACGCGGGACGCTAACGGCGGAATAGATCCGAAACTGTTGGACCGATCCAGAACGGCCACGGCTCGCATGCCCTTCAGCCATTGCTGGAGTTCTTCTTCCGGAAAGGGATTCATGAGCCGCACGGACACGCACCCCATGCCCCGCCAGCCCTCCTCTTCCAGTTCTTGCAGAGCCTCCACAGCGTTGGGAAACAAGGATCCTTGCAAAACGAGGAGGGTTTTCAGGCTGTCCGTGGTGGGCACGGACGCTTCTTCGAAAGCTGAGCCGGCCACACGCACCTCCAAAGGATGCAGCTGAACCCCGGTCAAACGCCTCACGGCCTCCACGGCTTTGGGCCACACCCAGCGTACCATCTCGTGGGCCTTTTCCACCTCGCTTTGCGTTTCCTGATACGTTGCGGCCGTACAACTGGGACCGTGCACCACCCGGTGCCCATCTGCATTCACAATGCGGTGTTCCGAGAAATCAAACCCTTGTAGCGTTTCCGTCAACCACCGGCGCACCACGGCATCAGGGGGCACTCGAACAAGCCCGATCTTGTGCGTGTCCGTAATGCCACCAATGGACAAGATGACCGGCAACTTGGCAAAGTGGGTTAAAAGCCGAGCCAAGTACAAACAGGGCACGTATTCTTGTATGCTCTTGGGCGCCAACATGATGCCGCCATCGTCTCGAAAACTCATGAAATCTGTGTGGCTCTCTTCAATGTTCAAATTGGGCGCCGCCAAGGCTCTCTTGGCCAGAAGAAACAGCCCTTCCAGCCGCGCTCCAACGAACTGGGGAATGATTTCCGTAAAGAGCCGCCAGCCTTGGGAAGCGGTAAAGGTGACGGGTAGAAACATACCGGTGCGCGCGACTCCCAAGAGCTTTTCCGCCGCCACTTTTTCCGATGGGTTGAGTTCATCCACGACGATGTAGGGGTGTCCGTTGGCAAAAGCTTCGGCCATGGCATAAAAGGGATTGCCGGCCGGTGTGATGGGAAAACCCACGTAAAAGAGAGGATGTTCGGGCAGGGCAATCTGCGAAAGAACCATGCCGGCCAATGTCCCGCCCATGATCATCAGGGCATCCCCGGGATCGTCCGCACAACCACGCCGATCCGCTTCGGCCCTCGACCCGGACAAACGCACGCTCTTCACGGGCACTTCCTCACCCGTGGCAACGTTCGTCAAGATGGGCGACGGCCATTCGTGCCGTTCGCTTCGAGCCCTGTCCATGGCCTTTTCGTAGAGGGCGAGCAGCTCGGGGTTTTTGAGCACGGCGCCGGGAAATCCTCGAGTGAGGATCCCCTTGTCCCTATCCCAGTTGAAGGGAAGGCCGGCATGCACCAGGGCATCAAAGATGGCCGAAACCGCCACCAGGTTGGACACCATCCCGGACCGTCCGGACAACCGTTCCATGATGCCGTCCATATCCACGGTGATCATGCGGCAGGAGACCAAGGCGCGGCATAAGGTACGCAGTCGATCACGCTCTGGGAATGCCGCCTCCCCGCCTGGCGTGCCCAATGCCCGATCCAGTTCCAACT
Organism: Desulfosoma caldarium; assembly: GCF_003751385.1. Taxonomy (NCBI): domain Bacteria; kingdom Pseudomonadati; phylum Thermodesulfobacteriota; class Syntrophobacteria; order Syntrophobacterales; family Syntrophobacteraceae; genus Desulfosoma; species Desulfosoma caldarium. The sequence continues at coordinate 212,547 of NZ_RJVA01000009.1, forward strand.
CTAAACGCTCAGGGGACCATCCGCCGTCCTGAAACGCTTGTTGCCTTAAAGCCATCACCGCAACTCGAAGGTTTTCCGGACAAAAACGCACCACTTCCGTCCAGAGCCGTTCCGGCTCGTCCCAATGATTCACGATCACTGTTCCGCCCACTCGCAGGGATCCAAAGAGCATGTGCGGATCTCTTTTCATTTCTTCAAAGTTGGTCACCACCACCACAAGGGCATCAAAGGAGAACATGGCGTCTTTTCTTTCCAGGGGCCGGCTGTCCACGAAGGTTGCGGAAAGGACCGGCGTGCCTCTTTTGGAAGAACCGAACTGCCAGGACATTCCCGCCCAACACCCTTTGGCGGTGAGAAACTGGGCAAAGACACGGTTGATGGCAATGCCACGATCGCCCGCCAGACTGGCTACGGCGATGGTAAACGGTCCAAATCGGGAAAGCACCTGTCGAAGCGCTTCCCGCTCATGCCCAGCAGCCTGAACATGCTGAACACGAATCAGCCCCCCGGTTTGCAGAAAATCCCTACGCAACTGTTGGGACAAACGATATTGTTGCAGTTCGGTCCATGCCGCCAACGTGCGCTCTTCCAAAAGGCGATCCAAGATCTGAAACAAAATCCCTGTAAGGCCCTCTTGGCTCTGGGCCGAGGAGTCGAGCTCGTTGTCCGTTTGAAACAGTTCCTTGCCGATGGGATCGGCTTCCCACAAAGCCCGGGCGGCATCTCGGAGTCTGGCATAAGCTTTGTGGACCTGTTCCAAGGCCGCGCGGGCTTCCCTGCGCCATCGGTTCAAGGCTTGTTCCTCATCGCCAAATGCCTCCAACCCTGATTCATAGGCTTCCAGGCTTTCTAGGGCGCGAACCACGGCACGCCACCGTTTTTCGTCTTCATCATGAAACCCGTCTCGAAGATCCGCATACCGAGCACCGGTTTCCTGTCCGAGAAGCCGTAACACCATGTCCCGTTCCAGGGTTTCGGCAAAATGCGGTTTGAGTCGGCCGTCGTCGTCGAAAAGAACCGCGTAGGGAAAGGCCCTGCCGTCCACGCGTGCCGATGCCCATTGGGACCTCAGATCGTCCATGAAGGCTCGCACTCGTCTTTCGGCCTGAAGGATCAAGCGAGTTTCTAGGTCGATCTGCCAGTTCATTTGATCGCGGTAGGTTTCCAGTTGCATGATGAGGAATCGGGCCAAAGCGTTTCTGGGCACCCACTGACCGGTGTCCTCATCGCGCTTGAGCAAGGCTTTGTAGCGGGGATCCCTGGAGATCCAATAGAGCACCGGCTTGGGATCCATACGCCATTCTTCGTAAGGTTTTCCCCGATCTTCCGGATGAAACGGGGCCACGCGCTTGCGGTATCGGCCGTAAAACACCACTTCGGGAAGCATGCCCGCATGGGCCATAATGCGGGCGTAATCGTCGGGATCTTGCCCGAAAAACTTGCCGGTCTCCGGACACGGGGTCACGTCCCATCGCATGGCGGATTGTCCCAGTCGGTCCGCGAGAAGCCAAAACTCTTGGGCAGCGGCTCGATCCCCACTGTGCCCCATCCCCACAAGAACCCCAGGAAATTCCGCTGCCAGATTAATGAGTGTCCACTGGACCCTTTGGTTGCCCATGAGGAATTTTCCTATGGGTGTGGTCAAGGTTCCCATGCCCAGAAGCGAACTGGCCGAGCTTTCCCCTCCCGTATTGGAATAGACCTGGGTATCGGTAACCGTGATGAAATGCAGCACGTTGGGCCACCGTTGTCGGATGAGAAAAGCCTGCTGGCGCAGGGCGTTAAGCCATGCCGGAAGGCCGATCACAGCCCCACCGTCACCACCTTGGCTCACCACGTAGCGCCGCCCCTTTTTCAAAAGCCCCATGCGCACGGCACGATCCAACACCTGGCTCATGGCTTCGCCAAAGGCAAAACCACCCCCAAAAACCGTCCGCCCTCCCGGAACCTTCTGCGCCGCTTCGTTCATCTTGTTTAGGGTTTCGCTCATGCAACCCGTTTCACACGTGAAGGCGACCTGAGGCACCTCGCCGCGGGCTAAACTCATGGCTATGGCCATGGCCACAGGTATCGCTAGCACCTGCGCCTCGGCGCAAGACGGACACGCCGAATGTCCCCCCGCAAAGGCCATGGGACCGTAGCGGGCATGAAGCTGTGCCGCGGATTGAGGAAGCTCGTTGAGAAGCTTTTGCGCAATGGTCGCTTCCTCCTGCAACAGTTCGGGGTGCCGCAAAAAGATCTCTTGCAAGTGCCTGGTCAGCCCGTTCAGTAACGGGCTCTTCGTCACCGGATGTTTCTGAGGCAGGTGCGGACTCAGAATGAGCCCTTCCCTTCCCACATCTCGCAGGACTTCCGCATGCACCTTTGCCGGCACGTCTTCGTATCGCGGCGCAAGAATGAGGTCGATGTCCCCTTCACGCCACAGCCGGCCGATGGATCGGCCGTCCCACAAGCCCTGTTCCTTGAACCACCGGGTCACCTCGTTGGCCGGCACATGCACTCGCGTCACCGAGGAGGATCCCAGGGTGGGTGACCGAAAATTCGTCACGGGTCTATCAAAAAGCCCCGTGGCTCGCACTTCAAGCCCCGCATGTAAAGCCGCCGCCAAAAGGTCCTGTTCCACAAGGCCGTCTTCGGTGACACATAGAAGGCCGGCCGTAAATCGCGGTCGAATCAGGCAGGTGGGGTTGCCGTTGAAAAAGAAGGTCACGGTCAATCCCCTTCCTGGAACGCGCCCTGGCCATTCATCCCGAGGCACCGGTGTGAGGACGATCTGCTCAATGGCCTCTTCCGGCCAGGATCCTAAGGGGCCTCGACGGAAGGCGAGAGACTGCACCGCGTACGGGTACGGGCCCGAACCGTCCTTTTCCAACGCCGTAAGCCACCGTTCCCAGGCGGCGACATGATTCCCATAGAGCCGAATGCCGATGCCGTAATCCACGAATGCGCGGCGCCGCGACGGCGATTCCTGGTCCGCGGTGTAAGGAACGGAAACCAAGTGGGGACAGCGCATGTGACATAGACCACAGTGCGTGCAGTGGTCTTCCTGAGCCCCAAGAAGTTCGATACCTGTCGGACTCACATGAATCCGCATCTCGTGACACAACCCCACACATTGCAAACATCCCGTGCATTGCGCCTTGTCCACGCGGATCTTGCGGGACACGTATCGAACCCGCTTGTCCGTACTGTGTCGTTCCACCAGGTTGTGCCCACCCAGAACCAGGAAATCCCCGAAGTCGTCGTATCGAGCCGGATCCTGGGAACGCAGGCCCATTAACTGGGCAAAAACAAGGACAAATGGCCACAGGGTCGAGTCGTCCAGAGGACTGTCCACAAGCGCATAGTCCCCTTGGGCATCTTGCACAAAGACGGCCACGCCCCGGGTTTCGGATGTTCGTTGAGCCGCCTGAACCATGAGGGCGTAAAAGCGGCCGTGGGCAAGGTGTCTTTGGCAAAGGAAGGCGGCCATGGATCGTGGCGCATCCTGTCGAAGCCCATCGCGGGCATAACGGGCGCCAAGCAAACCTAGACGCACACCGGGTCCAAGCCATTCTTCGGAAAGAATGCGGTATCGGCCCTGAGGAGTTTCCATCCACATTCCCAAACCGTCACCCTCCGGACGAACAGGCCACGAAGCCGTCTCGGCTCGCCGCCATCGCTCCATCAGGTCTTTCGGAATGATTCGACTCGATATCCCAGGAAATAGAGCGTCCTGCATGGCTTCTCCTTCGTGCTTTTTCGGCCGCCGACAAAAAGAGGTGGGAAAAAGAATGAGGCACCGTCGCAGGAAAAAAGAAGTCCGCCGTAGAGCGCCGACAACGCTCGTTTCACAGTACGCGCAGGAACAGAACTTCAGCGGCTTAATACGATGTGGTTCTCTGGAAAAAATGCACCGGGCCGTTCATCAGGGGTAGGCAATGGGTGGCCCGTCGCCAAGCGGTACGTTCAATACAGGAAGAATAGGCGTCGCCGTCAAGAGAAATTTTTTCACATGGTCATCGAAACACACTTTTTATAGGCGGCAGCCTGTGCGGCCATAGCGCCCCGAGAGATTACGTTGCACGATGGTTTCGAGAAAACCTCGAACCACCGTGAGCTTTTCCAGGTCGATGCCCGTCGGGACTCCCATGGCGTGAAAGAGGTGCACCAAATCTTCCGTGGCGATGTTTCCCGCCGCTTCCGGAATAAAAGGGCAACCGCCGAGGCCGCCACAGGACCCGTCAAAGCGCGTGACGCCCAGTTTCCAGGCGGCATACACATTGGCCAGTCCAAAGCCAAAAGTGTCGTGCAGATGCAGCGACAAGGGCACGGAAAACGTCTTCAAAAAGGTTTCCACGAGGCGTTCGGTCTGCCGAGGGTTTGCGCAGCCTGCGGTGTCCGCAAGACAGAGTTCGTCCGCACCGGCTTCGGCAAGAACGGCCGCCACCCGGAGCACGCGACTTTCGGGAATCGGGCCTTCAAAACGGCACCCAAAAGCGTTCATCACACCGGCTTGCACCACAATCCCGCCGGCTTTGGCTTCGCGCACTACGGACTCGGCTCTGCGAAGAGCTTCCGCTACGTCACAGCCGCTATTGCGCAGGCTATGGGTTTCCGACGCCGAAACGAACACGGCCACATGATCCAGCCCGCAGGCGGCGGCCCGTTTCAGACCTTTTGCGTTAAAAACTAACGCACGATAAACCACGCCCTTTCTCTTCCTAAGACCTCGCACCACCCCTTCCGTGTCGGCCATCTGAGGCACCGCTCGAGGGTTCACAAAGGAGCCGACCTGAATGCGGGGCACGCCACAATCCACCAAAGCTTCAATGAGTTGAATTCGTTCCTGAACACTCAGCACACGCGCTTCGTTTTGGAGGCCGTCTCGAGGCGCGGCTTCTTCGATGAGAATGGACACGGCCGACTCCTTTTTCACCGCCTTGCCATCGCTTTCTTTTTCTTGAACGATTTAACCTTGTTTTAAACGCATCCTCATGACAGGTCATAGAAACCCACGCATATGGACAAGCCTCCGTGACGCAGGCGCCGAATCTTTCGAGGCCGCACGGACCTGAACATGAGAAGCTCGCGATGGGGGGCCAGAACCACCGCTTTCCAGCCCCGAAAACAGCGCTCAAGATGATGCCCAAGGCGCTCGTAAAGGGTGCGATCGGCTTCCAGTCTGACGCCATAAGGGGGATTCAAGAAAACAAGGCCGGGAGCCAAAGACCAACGTTGAGGATCCATGTGCTCAAAGGGTATGGCGTGCCACGTCACCCACTCGCCCACGCCGGCTCGACGGGCATTTTCTTGGGCCACAGCCACCGCCTTGGCATCCAGGTCCACGCCGATCAATGTCCCGGGCTTTGGAGTTTTCGTGCCGGCATCGGCTTTTTTCAAAAGATACGCCCACGTCTTTTCCTGAAAGGACGGCCATTTTTGAAAGAGAAACCGCCGACGTCGCCCGGGTGGAATGTTCGCGGCCAAAAGAGCTGCTTCGATGACGGCCGTGCCGGATCCGCACATGCCGTCCACAAAGGGCATTTGAGGGGTCCAGCCGGATTGAAGCAGCAAAGCGGCCGCCAAGGTTTCTCGAATCGGCGCTCCGGCATGCCGGATTCGGTACCCTCTTCGATGAAGATGCGCTCCCGAGGTATCCAAACTGATGACGCCCTGCTTGTGTTCCACGTGCAGAAGAATCCGCTGAACAAAACCCTCCCCCTCGAGGACCGCATCTTCCTCCGTTTTCCTTTCCCCGTGGCTCCCCTCAAGAAAGCACACCGAACGCCCCAGACTCTTAAACCGCTGCTGCAAAGCATCCTGAAAAGCCTTTTGAGCCAGGCCACTGTGCCTGAGCCGAGCTCCCTTGAGATACACATCGACGCGAACGGGCACGCCGGCATCGATCCACAATTCCCACGGAAGGCGCACCGTTTTGGCGAAAAGCTCTTCACGCGCGCCCACTTTTATGGAAGCCAACCGACACACAATGCGCCCGGCCGTGCGCAGCCACAGGTTCGCCCGGTAGCAGGCCTCCAGTTTGCCTTGAAATTCGATGCCCGCTTCCGATTCTTCTAGGATGTCCAGGTCAAGTCTTTCCATTTCCCGGCGACATACGGAGACCAGTTCCTGAGGCACCAAGGCGGCAAAACGGTGCACCTTGGCTCGCACATGCGTGCGCAAGCGCCTTTCCATGGAAAATCCTGCAGTTTTGGCCTCTGGCGCGGTCATCATGCCCATGTAACCATGAGCAACCTCGAAGAATTCGTGCAAAGCATTGCGTTCGTGCGCTTCATCCTGTAGACCAAGAAGGCGTTTTCAGACACGTTTCGAGGTAACGGTCTGAGGAAGTTATGGACATCCTTCGCACGTCAAAATGCCGCCAGACAAGCTCCTAGCGAGCTTTTGCCACGGCGTCAAGAAAGGCGAAAGCCATGGACGAAGTCAATCAGGGACGGCGCCTGCCCAAACCCCGCGTGTTTTCAGCACTGTGGCGTAGCCCTCTTCCTCACTGGCGCGAACGCTTAGAAGACCTGGTGCAGCGGCTTCCCTCCGGAAACAAGGCCCGCCTTTTTTTTCGCGCCGATGACATCGGCGCGGCGGGTTACAGTTTTGATGCCCTGTGCGCCCTCTTTCGAGAACACGGTGTGCCCCTGGCCTTGGCCGTCGTCCCCGCCTGGCTCACCGAAACGCGCACGGCGCGCATTCTGGCGTCCGCCCCGCTCCACGAAAACCTTTGGGGATGGCATCAACACGGATGGCGGCATGTAAACTGGCAAAAAACGGGGAAAAAGGCCGAGTTCGGTCATCAGCGCCCTTTAGAAAAGCAATGGAGGGACATCTGGCGCGGGAACATGAAACTTCTGAATATTTTTCAGGACCGCCTTCTTCCCGTGTTTACACCGCCGTGGAACCGCTGCAGTGCCACGACCCTGGAAGTGCTCGCACAGCTGGGATTTCAGGCGGTTTCGACGATGGATCCTCTGCCCAAGGCCGGAAAAAACAAGGGACGCTTAAAAAACCTGCGCATTGCCGTGGACCTGCACACCCGCAAACACGAAGACGGCCCTGCCGACTATGCCGCCCTGTTGCAAGAACTCCGTGCCGCTCTGAATAAGGATACGCCCGCAGGGATCATGATTCATCACCAAAGAATGACATCCTTTGCCTTCACGTTTCTTGATGAACTTCTTCGGCAACTGCGCTTGTCGGAAAAAGTCGAATTCCTGTCCTTCCAAGATCTGTTGGAAAACCCATAAGGAGCCTCGCAGAGCCCGCCATGGCCACCCACCGTCCTCTGTTGCTCTACGCCGACCATTCCGGCCGCATTTTGGAACATCCCTATTTGGAAATGGCCGCATCCAGCGCGGGGCGCTTCACACGGCCTTCGCCCGCGGACCTTATTGCGTTGCCTCAAGGCAGCGAACTTTTTCGACTGCCTGGCCGTTTTCCCGTAGGCTATGACCGAGAAAAAAGGAAGTTTGTGGTGCTTCGGCACGACCCCTACAATCCTCGACACACGGTGGAGGCCGTGGCGGCTTTCGTCGCTCCGGCACACACGCAGCTCTACAGCGCCGCCTACAAGACGCACCGCCATGCTCCCATTCTGCCGCTTTTTGCTTACACGGCCGTGGGATGGTTACAAGGGGGCTTTGTCACCACGGCCCTGCGCATCGATCCCGATCCCCGGCAGGACTTCAAGCACTTCGACCCCGAGACCATAGCTCGGAACGCTCGGCGGCGCATGCGGCAGGCTCCCACCAACCGCCTGGTGCAGCACCTGGGCCGCTGCGCCCTCACCTATGGGTGCCCGGCGGCCAGAAATTTTTTCATGAACCGCTGGGAGGCCCCGCTTCCCACATCTCCTTCCTGCAACGCGCGATGCCTAGGCTGCATCAGTCTTCAGGAAGCATCGGGCCTGTGCGCCACCCAGGACAGGATACGGTTCGTGCCCACGGTGGATGAAATCGCCGAAGTCGCCGTCTCTCACCTGCGCAAGGCCCCTCGAGCTGTGGTCAGTTTCGGGCAAGGCTGCGAAGGAGAACCTTTGCTACAAGGGGCAACCTTGGAAGCGTCCATTCGACAAATACGCCGGGAAACCTCTCGAGGAACCATTCATGGCAACAGCAACGGCAGTCTTCCAGACGTGATCGCCCGGTTGGCCGATGCGGGGCTGGACAGTCTGCGGGTGAGCCTCAATTCGGCAAGACCGGCCTTCTACCATGCCTATTATCGACCCAAAGGCTACGGCTTTGACGATGTGGTGCGATCCATTCAAATCATGAAATCGCGAGGCCTTTTTGTTTCTCTGAATTATTTTGTCTTGCCCGGCTTTACCGACGATCCGGATGAGGTGCGCGCCTTGTGCGCGTTACTGGAAAGAACTTCAGTGGACCTCATCCAAATGCGCAACTTCAACGCCGATCCCGAATGGATTTTGAAATCCATCGGCTTCAGACCTGTTCAAAAACCCCTGGGCATTCGGCGCGTCCTGGACATGCTTCAGGACCGCTTTCCCGATCTTCGGTTCGGCTATTTTAATCCATGCCTGGACCCCGACGCGTGAGGGAGGCGACGGTCGACGTTTCGTTGACCAAAATGGAGCGGACGATGAAAAAACAGGATGTGATCGTCATCGGTGCAGGTATTGTGGGTCTTGCCACGGCCTATCGGCTTCTGGAGCGCATGCCGTCTTTGAATGTGGTGGTTCTGGAAAAGGAAGCCAAGCCCGGAACACACCAAACGGGGCATAACAGCGGGGTCATTCACTCGGGCCTTTACTATCGCCCCGGATCCTTAAAGGCATCGTTGTGTATGGAAGGAGCCCGAGCGCTGGTGGATTTTTGCCGAGACCACTCCATTCCGTTTGAAATCTGCGGAAAAATCGTCGTGGCCACCAACTCCCTTGAAGTGAAACGGCTTCAGGAATTGCAGCGACGCGGAACGGCCAATGGCGTGCCTGACATGGCCTTTCTCTCCCCTGCGGAAGCTCGAAACATCGAACCTCATGTCCGCTGCCTTCACGCTTTGTGGGTTCCGACCACGGGCATCGTGGATTTCCGTCAAGTGGCCCAAAAGCTGGCCCAAGAGGTCGAAGCTCGAGGCGGCCGCCTGCTGTTTGCCCAGCCGGTCGTTGGCATGCACCAAGGGCGCAGCACCACGGTCGTGGTCAGTTCCAAAGGGGAGTTTTCTACTCGACTCGTGATCAACTGTGCCGGTTTACATGCTGACCGCGTGGCCCGCCTTGGCGGCTTCACACCCCCGTGTCGCATCGTTCCGTTTCGCGGGGAATATTACAGCCTTCACAAAGCGCGCCGTCACCTGGTTCGATCCCTCATCTACCCGGTGCCGGATCCCAGATTTCCTTTTCTTGGAGTGCACTTCACACGTCGCATCGACGGTTCTGTGGAAGCGGGTCCCAATGCCGTCTTGGCCTGGGCACGGGAAGGCTACACCCGCACCACCGTTCAACGGCGCGACATCCTGGAAACCTTGACCTATCCAGGCTTTTTCAAACTCGCGCGCAAGTACTGGAAAACGGGCCTTCAGGAAATGATTCGATCCGTTTCAAAAAGTCTCTTTGCCAAAGCTTTACAAAAATTGGTGCCGGACATCACGGCGAAGGATCTGGCACCTGGAGGTGCCGGGGTTCGAGCTCAAGCCCTGAGTTCCGACGGCAGGCTTTTGGACGATTTCGTCATCATAGCTGAAGCCGGCCAGGTTCATGTGCTCAATGCGCCTTCGCCCGCCGCCACGTCTTCCTTGGCCATCGGGGACGTGGTGGCCGCAAAAGCCTTGTCCTTTTTGCGATAGACCAACGCCTGGCACATGGCGATGAGGGTTCCGTCGGCGTCGGTGACACGAATCTGGTAGCTCGCCGTTCGCACCGTGCGGTGAACTTCCGTGGCTTCCGCCCGCAAGGTGGTGCCGAGGCGCGGGGAAGCCATGTAGGTCACATTCATGTTGAGCGCCACCGCCATGATGCCGTGGGAATTGGACGCAATCTCGAAAGCTTCGTCAATGAGCGAAAACACGGCGCCGCCGTGGGCCAGGCCGTGGATATTTTGCTTATTTTCATCGAAATCCATTTCCACCAAAGCGTAGCCGGTGTCCATGGCCACAAGCCGCAGACCCAAATGGCGGGCATAGGGTTCTTGGGCCACCTTTTCCGTCAGAAAAGCTCGCACCGCGTCGTCCATGTCATTCCCCCTCCTGATTCCTCTTTTAAGACCGCCGGGCACTCGACCCAACCATAGCCCAAGCCGGCACGGGCCCCGAAACCTCAAAAGTCCCCTTCATTCAAGTACACTCCACCATGCCAATGTTCCTGGGGCCAGGCATCCTGAGGATCTCTTGACCCTTGAGAATGTCTTTTGCTACAAACGGAGCGCGTTGAAAAGGGAATGAAGCACATCATGGCGGACGGATCGCAATGATGACGCGGCATTTTATGGTTGGTCTTCGGAGCGGCTCATGGTGGTGGAAAAGGCGGCGTGCGGACCGTCCACCCTGGAGCCGTAAATGTGGCTCTTTGAGGCCGTGGACGGCGCGCCCGTTCACGGCCTTTGGTTTTTTTAACCATGAACGAGGAAAGACAGGAGTTTTTCGTGGTCGAGAGAAAAATACTGCTGGGCAATGAAGCCATAGCCCATGGACTCCTGGAAGCGGGCTGCTCCATGGCCACGTCTTATCCCGGAACCCCCGCTTCGGAAATCATGGCCACATTGATCCAGCTCAAAAAACACCACGGCGTGCCATGCCATTTGGAATGGTCCGTCAATGAAAAGGTGGCGGTCGAAACGGCTCTGGCCAACAGCTACGCGGGAAGGCGATCTGCCGCCGCCATGAAGCAGGTGGGCTTGAATGTGGCCGCGGATCCTGTCATGAGTGCCGCCTACACGGGGGTCAAAGGAGGGTTTCTCCTGATCGTGGCCGATGACCCCGGACCTCATAGTTCCCAAACGGAACAGGACACGCGGCAGTTTGCCATGTTCGCCAAGTTGCCGGTGTTGGACCCTGCTTTACCGTCCCAAGCTCGGGAGTGGATCGCTTCGGCCTACACCCTTTCCGAGCACTATGAGATCCCGGTCATTCTTCGTCCCACAACTCGAGTTTGCCACGCGAGGCAGGACATGGCTGTGCGAGCCTTTTGCACGGATGTGGTTCAGCCCGTCTTTGAAAAGGACCCGGGTCGATGGGCGGCCACGCCCAAGTTCCGTTATCGGCTTCATCAGCAGCTCAATGAAAAACTAGAAAAAATCTCCCGCGATGCCCTCTGGCAGCCTCGGCTTCTCAATGCCGACGCGCTCCGTGAGGCCACGGAACCTCAGGCAATCAAACCTTTTGACAAAGTCCTGGTGACTTCCGGAGCCGTGTGTGCTCATGCGGTAGAAATCCTTCGGGCCCTGAACCTGTGGGACCGAGTCCCCATTTACCAAGTGCCCATGCCCTACCCTCTTTCGGAAGACTTTTGTTCCGAGCTTCTGGAAGCCGCCTCGGAGATTCTCGTTCTGGAAGAAACGCAGCCGGTGATTGAAGGGCAGATTCGGGATCGAAAGAAAGTCAGAGGACGATGGAGCGGGCACGTTCCCAAGGAAGGGGAACTGCTGCCGGAAATCGTGGAAAATATATTGCGTCGTTTCTTGAATCTTTCTCCCGCCGCGCCAAGTCCACCCCCGGCTCCTGGGCGACGGCCCACGCTGTGCGCCGGCTGCGGACATCGGGCAGCCTTTTTTGCCATTCGCAAAGTGTTTCCCAAGGGTATCTATGCCAGTGACATCGGCTGCTACACGTTGGGGCTGAACCTGGGCGCCGTGGACACCGTTTTGTGCATGGGAGCCTCCATCAGTCAGGCTGCCGGCTTTTACCACGCGTATCGAGATGCGGGTCAAGAGAGCCGGCACGTGGTGGCCACCATCGGTGATTCCACCTTCTATCACGCGGGCGTGCCCGCCCTGATCAACGCTGTCACCCAAGGGTGTCGCTTTCCCGTGATCATTTTGGACAACGGCACCACCGCCATGACGGGCCATCAACCCACGCCGGCTGCCGGCGTCACGGCCGATGGAACCAAGGTGCCTGCCGTTTCATTGGAAGCCCTGGCCAAGGCCTGCGGCGTTAACCATGTGAGTGTCGGCGACCCTTACGACGTTACCGGCTTCATGGAACTGTTGCAGGCAGCCAAGGCCCATTGCCAAGATTCGGAAAACGGCGGCATGGCCGTGGTCATCGCGCGACGGCCGTGCCTCATGGAACACAGCCGACATGAAGGCCGCAAACCCCGCCCACAACAGCCCATCGTGACTGAAAAGTGCGAAGGCTGCGGTTTTTGTCTCAAGTTTTTCGAATGCCCGGCCTTGATCTTCCACGGGGAAAACCAGGCCGTGACCATTGACGACAATCTCTGCGCCGGATGTGGTGTCTGTGTGGAGGTGTGCCCTCACAAAGCCATCGTCAAGCCTTCAGCGGACGCGTGATGGACAAATAGAGAAGGACAAACACCATGCAACAGCAACAAATCGCCGTCAGCGGTCTCGGAGGACAAGGTGTCCTTTTCGTCACCAAACTCCTGGCGGAGGCGGCTCTGCGCAAAGATCTCTCTGTTTTGGTTTCCGAAACCCATGGTATGGCTCAGAGGGGCGGCCATGTCATCGGCCACCTCAAAGTTTTTACCTACGATGCCCATACGGCGCCTTGCACCACGGACGCCCTCATTTCATCGCCTCTGACAAGCCCTCTTATTCGTCCGGGGTGCGCCGATGTGCTCTTGGCCCTTCACCAAGAGAGCCTGGAGACCCACGGCTACCTGCTTCGCCCCGATGGGCAGGTGTTTTGCCATCGCTCGCCCCCCAAAGCGCCCGGAGACATCGATGCCGTGGGCCTGGCCAAAAAGCTTGGAAATGCGGTGGCCGCCAACATGGTCCTTCTGGGCTATGCGGTGGCCCAAGGGGCTCTTTTCTGCTCCATTGAAGATCTTACCGCCGTGCTGGCTCAGACGGCCGGCACGAGGGCGGCTTTAAGCCTCAAGGCTTTGGAAGCAGGCGCACAGGCAGCAAGTGAGGCTCGCATGGATTGACGCGTTTTTGTCATGGAAACATGTGGGCCTAGAGACTTTTCGTCAAAGAGTTTAGCCCGGCTATGGATGTCTCTCTCTTCCAACAAATACCCCAATTTGTGGTCTCAGGACTCACTCACGGGAGCATCTACGCCCTGATCGCCTTGGGGTTTTGCATGGTCCAGAACGCCACCGGCATCGTCAATTTCGCCCAGGGCGATTTTGTCATGCTCGGAGCGCTCATGGCCGGAACCCTTTTGAAAAAACTGGGCGTGCCCATGGCTGCGGCTCTTGCCGGCGCCGTGCTTTTCGGGGCTCTGTGCGGCTTGGCCCTGGAACGGGGCCCTTTGCGGCACGCCCGCCATCGCCATGTTCTGGTACTCGTCATGATTACCGTTGGTGTCTCCATAAGTGTTCGAGGCGCCAGCATGCTGGTTTGGGGAAAGAACGTTCATGCTCTGCCACCTCTGGGAAGGGAAACTCCCATCATGGTGGGCTCTGCCGCCATTGTGCCTCAAGTGCTTTGGATTATCGGCCTTTCCCTCCTTATTTTAGGGCTTCTCTACGCCTTTTATCGGCACACGCTACTCGGCAAGGCCATGCGCGCCGCCGCCGACAACCCTTACGGAGCGGTTCTCATGGGCATTTCGGTCCCCAAGGTCACGGCCCTTGCCTTTGGCATGGCCGGATCCATGGGCGCCTTGGCCGGCACTTTGATCGCTCCGCTCACCAGCATGAGCTATAGTGGTGGCCTGATGCTGGGACTCAAGGGCTTTTCGGCAGCCATACTTGGAGGGTACGGCAGTGCCATGGGCGCCGTCTTTGGAGGGTATGTGCTGGGGCTGTTGGAATCTTTTGGGGCCGGATTCCTTTCCTCCGCCTACAAAGACGCCTTCGCCTTCATTATTTTGTTGGCCGTCTTGTTTGTAAGGCCTGCCGGGCTGTTCGGCAGTGAACGAGTTCGAAGGCTTTAACCCTTATGCGCTCTCTCCCGTTGGTCCCCAAGGCCTGGAAACCGCTCCTTTGCCTCGCCATCTCGTTGGGTCTGACGGCCTTTCTACTGCCCAACGATTATTTTTTTGTCCTTTTCAACATCATGGCTCTGAATGCCCTGGTGGTGCTGGGACTTAATCTTCTCATCGGCTGTGCCGGACAAATTTCCCTGGGTCACGGCGCCTTTTTCGGACTCGGAGCGTACAGCAGCGCCATCGTGACAACCCAGCTCCATTGGCCCCTATGGGCCGGCCTGGCCGTCGCTCTGGCAGTTACGGCTCTTTTCGGCATCGCTCTGGCTGTTCCGACCCTGCGGCTGGAAGGTCATTACCTCGTCATGGCCACTTTAGGCTTCAACATCATCGTCAGCATCGGTCTCAATCAAATGGAACCGCTGACAGGGGGCCCCTCCGGTCTGGCCGCCATTCCGGGCATGCACCTAGGTCCTTGGGCTCTGGACACGGACCGACGATTCTTTTTCTTTGCGTGGTCGGTTTTTCTGGCCGTCTTTGCCGGCGTGCTCAACTTGGAAGACTCGCGCATCGGACGTGCCTTAAAAGCCATTCATGACAAGGAACTGACAGCCCGCACCCTGGGGGTGCCCACGCCTCGATACAAGGTTCAGGTGTTTACCCTGAGCGCCATGCTGGCCGGGCTGGCAGGCTTTAGCTATGCCCATTACATGACGTTCATTAGCCCGAGCACCTTCGACATTTTTTATTCCGTTCAAGTGATCACCATGGTGGTGGTGGGCGGGCTGGGAAGCCTGTGGGGAGGATTGGCGGGGACGGTGATTCTCACGTCCTTGCGGGAACTTTTGCACGCCATGGAAGACTTTCAGGTCCTTGTTTACGGCCTGCTTCTGACGCTTTCTCTCGTTTTCTTTCCTCAGGGTTTGCTCCCCGCCGCCTTGAACGCCTTTTGGCGCGCAGGCCATCGCACGCCTTCACGTTCAATGAGCGGCCCATCCAGCCCAAAGGACGATGCGCGATCCATTTACGGCTCGGGGTTTCGGGCATTGAGCCCTTCAACTCGAAAGCCGGACTCATCGAAAGCCAAAAACATCGGCGAAACGCCTGTTCTTCGCGTGGCCAACCTTTCCGTGCAGTTCGGAGGGCTTCAGGCACTGGCTCACGTTTCTTTCTCGGTGCATTCGGGGGAAATCGTCGCCGTCATCGGACCCAACGGTGCCGGCAAAACGACGCTTCTGAACGCCGTCTCGGGTTTGGTGCGCTTCACGGAAGGTCACGTGGCGGTGCGCGATGTGGACGTGAGCCGGCGACCGGCTCACGAAGTGGCCCGTACGGGTGTGGGCCGCACTTTTCAAGCGGTTCAAATCTTTGAGCACCTCACGGTTCTGGAAAACCTCATGGTTGGCATGCATCACTTCGGCCGGTCCCGATTCCTGCAAGCCATGGCCCACACGCTCAAAGAAAGACGGGAAGAGAAAGAGCTTCGTCGACGCGCCATGGAACTCCTCGAAGAAACACCTCTTGCCGCCTTGGCCCACGAACCGGCGGCCACGCTCTCCCTGTTCCAACAAAAGCTTCTTGAAATGCTTCGCGCCTTGGCCATGGAACCCGCCGTGCTGTTACTGGATGAACCCGTGGGAGGATGTTCGCCCAACGAAAGTCGAGCCCTCATGGATTGGATCGCCACCCACCAACGTGTGGGCATGGGCATGGTTCTGGTGGAACACGACATGAACATTGTCATGGCCTACGCCACGCGGGTGGTGGTGCTGCACCACGGTCGTGTGCTGGCGGAGGGTGCTCCCCTGGCCATTCAAAAGGACCCAAGGGTGATCGAGGCGTACCTGGGGCGAGGCCGCCGCGGAGCGGGTCAGCCATGATGGCCGGGCCCGAAAAGGCGACGCCAGGGCGAAAAAGAAAGGAAAGGACGTTCGAAACGTGCCCAAAAACGAGGCCTTGCCGTAAGCGCGTGCGTTCCGTTCGCGTGGTGCACGGGAAAAGAGCCACCGGTCCATGGACTTGGGGCAACAGCCATTGGCCCTTCGAAAGGTTCCGGACCGCGAGGACGGAGTCCCTCCGGCATCAAACCCGGGGCATGGGTTAACCGGACGAAGGAAGCCGTCCGAAACGGCGCGGACGGTAAGAAGTCGGTTTTTTCAGGTGAACGAAAAAGGTCCCCACGGTTTTCACGACCGGCGTGATTTGGCTCAAGCCAGTGCACCTCGGCGCTCGGCCTAAAGGAACAAGCCATCTATGCTGACGGTGGTCGGGGTTTCCGCTCACTACGGCCCTTTGCCGGTGCTTCGGCGCGTCACCTTTCACGTGGACGCGGGGGAAATGGTCTGCGTGCTGGGAGCCAACGGAGCGGGCAAGAGCACGTTGCTCAAGGTCATCAGCGGCGTGATGCGACGCAGCGAAGGCGAGGTGTTCTTCGACGGTGAGCCAATTCACGGGGAAGCACCGGACCGTATTGTGCGACGAGGCTTGGTGCATGTTCCGGAAGCTCGACAGCTTTTTCCCAACCTCACGGTTCTAGAAAATCTGGAACTGGGCGGCTATATCCATGGCAGACGAAGCATTCGGCAGGATCTGCCCCACATGTTCGACCTCTTTCCCATACTGGCGCAGCGAAGGAATCAAAAGGCAGGCACTTTGAGCGGCGGAGAACAGCAGATGCTTTCCATCGCACGGGCCCTTATGGCTCGACCCAAGCTTTTGATGCTGGACGAGCCATCCCTAGGACTTGCCCCTTTGATCGTGGAAGAAATTTATGCCACATTGCACAAGCTGCACCAGGCCGGCACCACGGTTTTGCTGGTGGAGCAAAATGCTATGCAAGCGCTGGAGATCTGCCAAAGGGGTTACGTGATGGAAACGGGGCGAATCCTTTTGGAAGGGACGGCCGATGAGCTTAGAGAACATGAGGAAGTTCAGCGGGCGTATTTGGGCCGGGACTACCAAGACAAGTGGGAGAGGTGAGCTTGGTGGCGCACGGGCGAGCAACTGAGCCGGGTCGTACGAACAGGGACAAACTACGCCAGGTGCAGCGGGAACGGTTGCAGATGATCCTAAACCGGGCCTACCTTCACGTGGATTTTTATCGAGCCCGACTGGACGCTCTGGGTCTCGTTCCCGAAGATGTCAGAACCGACGAGGAATTCCAAAGCCTTCCTTTCACCACCAGCGAAGATTTAGCAGACCACTACCCCTACGGCCTTTTTGCCGTGCCCTTGAGAGACGTGGTGCGGCTGAAAATCGCCTCAAGCCGAGACGGGCGTCCCATCGTGGTGGGATTCACCCGCAGGGACGTGGCCCTTTGGCAATCCCTAATGGTTCGGCTCTTTGAAAGCCTGGGGATTCACGAACGGGACATTGTGCAAGTGGCGTTCAACTACAGTCTGTTTCCCGGCGCCATGACCTTTAATCAGGCTGCCGAAGCTTTGGGTGCCACCGTGGCGCCTTCGGCTACCGTTTCCGCCAAGCTGCAGCTCCAGATCATGCGCGATTTTCGTTCGACGGTGCTGGCCACCACGCCGTCCTTTGCCTTGCATCTTCTGGACACTTTGGAGGAAGAGCGAAATCAGGGTCGTGAATCCCTCGATCTTTCCTTGAAACTCATGGTCCTGGGCCCGGATGCCGTGCCTGAAATTTTGCGGGAACGTCTTCAAGGCCAACTCGGCCTACCCATCTATAACCTGTACGGCGTCTCGGAAATGGTGGAACCGGGGCTGGCGGGAGAATGTCCCGCGCAGCGCGGGTTGCATGTGGCGGAAGAGCACTTCCTGGTGGAGGTGGTGCATCCCGTCACGGGGGCTCCTGTTGCGCCGGGCACGGAAGGGGAATTGGTCATCACCACCCTGTCGGCAGAAGCCTACCCGCTCATTCGCTATCGCACGGGCGATGTGGTGACGCTGGACCCTACTCCGTGCCCTTGCGGTTTGAACACCGTGCGCCTATCATCCGTCCTTCGCCGCACGGATCACCGTGTGAGTGTGCGCGGCATTCCCGTCAGTCCTCAGCGCGTGGAACGCCTTGTGCGGGAGGCCGATTCGAACATTCAGGATTTTCGCCTGGTCATCTGGACTCGCATGGGTTTGGGAGACAGTCTGGAACTGTGGGCGGTATTTAAGGCCTTGCCCAATGGAAGCAAGTCGGCACGCGTGGAAAGGATTCGAAGCCACCTTCGAAGGGAATTGGGCCTTGGCGTGCGCGTTGTGGACGTTTCGGCTGAAAAGCTCCCTCAAGAGGGATTGACATACAAGACGGTTTTTCGGGAAAAAATGGAACCGTGAAAGGAGCTCGTTCCATGATCTTGAGTTTTATGCCGGTGCGTTCCAGTCTGGAAGATTTGGAAAGGATCCAGCTTCAGGGGCTGCGGTGGACCGTTCAGCACGCGTATCACAATTCGCCTTTTTACAGGCAGCGGCTGGACGCTGCCGGGGTGACGCCCGATGACATGAGATCTTTGGACGATCTGAGGCGCCTGCCCTTCACCACGGCCGATGATCTGCAAGCGGGTTACCCTTTTCCCTTGCGAGCCGTGCCTTTTGAGAAAATCGTCCGCATCCATGCTTCTTCGGGCACCACGGGCAAACGCAAAGTTCTCTGTTATACGCAAAAAGACATCGACGATTGGGCTACCATGTTTGCCCGCTGCTTTGAAATGGCCGGATTGACGCGCCAAGACCGGGTGCAGATTGCCGTGGGCTATGGGCTCTGGACCGCCGGCGTCGGATTTCAGCTGGGCTGCGAACGTTTCGGGGCCATGGCTGTTCCGGTTGGCCCGGCCAACACGGACATTCACTGCCAGATGCTTGTGGATCTTCAATCCAGCGTCTTTTGCGCCACAGCTTCCATGGCTCTGCTCATGGCCGAAGAGATCGAACGGCGCGGTCTTCGAGACCAGATCGCCCTCAAGAAGATCATTTTCGGTGCCGAGCGCCACAGCCGCAGCATGCGCCAGCGCATTCAGGCCATCACGGGCGTGGAACACATGTTTGACATTCCCGGCCTGACAGAACTTTACGGCCCGGGCACAGGACTGGAATGCATGGCGCATCAAGGCATTCACTATTGGGCCGACTACTATATTTTGGAAATTCTTGATCCGGAAACCCTGGAACCGGTGCCTGCGGGAGAATTGGGTGAGATGGTGGTCACCACACTGCGCAAGGAAGCCTCGCCCTTGATTCGCTATCGCACGCGGGACCTCACGCGACTCATTCCGGAACCGTGCCCCTGTGGTAATCCTCTGCCTCGCCATGACCATATTTTGGGCCGCTCCGATGATATGTTCATCTTTCGTGCCGTCAACATCTACCCTGGACAGATCGACCATGTGCTATCCCAAATCCCTGGGGCGGGCAGTGAATACCAGGTGCACCTGCATCATCGAGAAGACGGCCGAGACGTGATGATCCTCAAGGTGGAACGGGCCCAAGGATGGCCGGCAGAAAGGGACCAGGCCCTCAAGGAAACCATCGAGTCGGAAATTCGCCGACAGATCCTGGTCCGTTGCACCGTTCAGGTGGTGGACTACGGCACGCTTCCCCGAACGGAAAGAAAGACCAAGAGAGTTTTCGACCACCGCATCAAGGAAATTTGAGCCGGCAGGACGATCGACCAATAAAAGGAGGAAGTCATGAAGGCGGGGCGCTGCACATTCAAGGCTATGGCTGCCGTGACGGTGGCCATGACAATCGGGCTCTTGGGTTTCGTGCCCGCTCAGGCGGCCGATCCTATCAAAATCGGGGCCTTTTTTGACCTCTCAGGCCCGGCGGCTTCCATCGGCACGCCCACCAAGCTTGTGGCCGATATGGTGGTCAACAAGATCAACAAGGAAGGAGGAATCAATGGGCGACCCTTGGAATTGGTCATCGGCGACACGGAAGGGGACCCCACCAAAGCCCTTCTGGTGGCCAAACGGCTGGTGGAAAAGGACCAGGTGACGGCGCTCATCGGCCCGACCCGCACAGGAACGGGCATGGCCGTCAAGGCCTACACCGAAAAGCAACAGATTCCCGTGATCATGACCATCGGAGGGGATCCTGTGATTGCCGGCGGCAAATACGGCCCCTTTACCTGGACCTTCAAGACGCCTCAACGGACCTCCACAGCCGTCACCAAAGTCTATGACTTTCTCAAAGCTAAGGGTTGGACCAAGGTGGCCTTGATGACGGCCACGGACGGCTTCGGCAAGGACGGCCTGGAATGGCTCACCCGACTGGCGCCGGAACACGGCATTCAAATCGTGGCCAACGAAGCCTTTGACGTGAACGACGCGGACATGACCACGCAGCTTGTCAAAATCAAAGCTGCTGCGCCGGAAGTGATCATCTGTTGGACCATCGGGCCGGCCGGAGCCCGCGTGGCGAAGAACGTGAAGCAATTGGGCATCACCATCCCCCTGTTTCAATGCCACGGACAGCCCGACCCCAAGTACCTGGAGCTGGCCGGATCGGCGGCCGAAGGCACCTATATGCCTTCGACGAAACTCATGGTGGCGGACCAACTTCCCGACACCGATCCCCAAAAAGCGGTCATTCGGGAATTTATCAGCTTATATAAGGACGTGTACCACTACGATCGGCAATATCCCATCAACACCCACAGTGGCTATGCCTGGGACGCCATCATGATTCTGGCCAACGCCATGCGCCAAGCGGGCACGGACCGCGCGGCACTGCGCACGGCCATCGAGCAGACTCGAGGCTATGTGGGCATCAGCGGAATCTTTAACCTCAGCGCCGAAGACCACAACGGTTTGGATGTGGATTCTCTGGAGATCGTCCAGGTGGTCAACGGAGGCTGGAAACGGGTCACTCCATGACCCTCTCGTCGTCACACGTTCTTGAAAGTCCAGGACTGGGGGGCGCGGAACGCTTTTTCATTCGGCCGGTCAACGTCTTGGCGAAACGGCCCGAAAACACGGCTGTGGTGGGGCGCCCCAAAAGTCCGGTCCCTCGATTCTTGCATCCTGCGGTGTCGGTCCCCGACGTGGCCATGCGCACCGAATGGGACTCGTTTTCGACCTTAAAGCTTCGGGCTTTGATCAGGCACCGTGCGCACGCCGTGGCGCAAACCCATATGCGCCAAGCCACACGCCTGACCAGGATTCCTCGAACATCCTCCGCCGTGCACATGGCCCGTTTGGGAAGGTCTGTCAAGATTCCGGGTGACAACACGCATACGCTTGGGTGGATCGGCAACACCAAAGGCATTCGCGACGACCTGGTGCGCCATGGACTTTCACCCCACCGGGTCTTCCATATTCCCAATTTTGGGCCCGCACCCGCGCCAATTTCTACAGAAAACCTGGCGCAACGTTGCCTTCAGTGGCACATTCCTAAAAAGAAAAGGCGCGCATCGTGTTTTCTCCGGGACGCTTCGTGACCAAAAGAGGAGTCGGTGATCTTCTGTCCGCCTTTTCCGTGCTCTGTGAAATGCCCTCGGCACTTCCAACGGTATTTATCATGGCCGAAGATGGCCCGGAAAAAGAGGCTCTGCAGAAACACAGCGGCGCCCTGGGACTGGGTTCTCGCGTGCGCCAGGACGGTTGGCGGAACAATTCGGCCCCTTTTTTTCCGAATGAGCCATATTTTCGTGTGCCCTTGGCGTCATGAACCATTTGGCAACGTGATCCTGAAAGCCTGGAGCCACGGGGCTCCGGCGGTGTCCACAATAACGGTGGGAGCTGAGGAGCTCATGTCGAAAAACCAGAACGGGCTTCTCATACCCATCGCGCACCCTGTGGCGCTGGCCCACAGCATGCTTCGGGTGCTTAAAGACCCTC
The DNA here is from genome assembly GCF_003751385.1 of Desulfosoma caldarium. Taxonomy (NCBI): domain Bacteria; kingdom Pseudomonadati; phylum Thermodesulfobacteriota; class Syntrophobacteria; order Syntrophobacterales; family Syntrophobacteraceae; genus Desulfosoma; species Desulfosoma caldarium. The sequence continues at coordinate 234,340 of NZ_RJVA01000009.1, forward strand.
TTCCGCAAAGGGATCTTGGCGAAAACGGGATAAAGACGGTGCTGACGTTCTCTCTGCAAGACCGTGTTGTGGCGCAGGACGAGGAACTCGACGAAAGGCTCGTTCAGTGAAGGCTTTGGCGCTGCCATCCTGTCCTCGTTTCCTTATCATTCGGCCCAGTGCCATCGGCGATGTGGTCATGGCCTTGCCCATGGCCGCCACGATCAAAAAGGCCTGCGAAGACGCCTTCGTGGCCTGGATCGTGGAACCGTCCATGGTGGAATTCCTTCAAGCCCAGCCACACGTGGACCAGGTTCTGGCCTGGCCGAAATCGCAATGGAAAGAACTCATGAAATCTCGGCGCCTGGCCGCTCTGGCTCGGGAAGTCTTGCAGTTTCGCCAAAGGCTGAAAAACCTGAAAATCGATATAGCCTTGGATGCGCAGGGATTGTTGAGAAGCCGGCTACTGGCGGTCCTCAGCGGGGCACGGCACCGCATCGGCTTCCCCTCCAAAGAACCGGGCAGCTTTCTCATGACCCAAATCCTTTCCAAGGGACCCCGCACGCGCATCATAGCCACAGAATACGAACACATGATGCGACGCCTTGGATTCTTGCGGGACGCCTACCCCATGGGAATCTTCATCCCCAAAAAGGATACCCGGACAGCGCGACACCTCGTGTCTCATGCCGTAGGGACCCAATCCTATGCCGTGTTTGCCATGTTTACGACCAGGCCTCAAAAGCACTGGCTTTTCGAGCGCTGGGCCGGTCTGGCTCATAAGATTTTCCAAGAATTTGGCCTTTCCGTCGTGCTTCTGGGAGGACCCAATGACGTGCCGGCCGGGGATGCGCTGGCTCGACGCCATGCGTTTACGGTGAATCTTGCCGGACGAACATCCCTTTTGGAAAGTGCCGCCATTATTCAAGGGGCACGTTTGGTCATCGGCGTGGACACGGGGCTCACCCACATGGCCGTCGCCCTCAAGAGGCCGACCATCGCCCTCTTTGGCGCCACATGCCCGTACGTCAACACGCGATCCCATCACGCCGTGGTTCTCTACAAACCCATGCACTGTTCCCCGTGCCGCCGTCGCCCCACATGCGGCCATGCCTACACGTGCATGGCGGCCATTCAGGAAGACGACGTCATGAGCACAGCACGCCGGCTTCTGGACGCCGCCAGAGACATCAACCTTGCCAAAGCCCCGGGCTGATTTTGCCTCCAACAATGAACCTCTTCGAATGGAAACCGTCACGCACCATGGCCCGTGAATCGATGCGCGTGCTGCACGTGGAAACAGGGCGCCATCTCTACGGTGGCGCCTATCAGGTTCTGCTGCTCCTTCAAGGATTGGCCTCTTCGGGAGTAGAAAACATTCTGTGCGCTCCGAAAGAGAGCGCCATCGCTCGCGCCGCAGGCCCTTATGCAACGGTGGTGCCTCTGCCCATCGCCGGGGAACTGGATCCACGGCTGCCGTGGTTTTTGTGGCAGGCCACTCACCGATGGCGACCTCACCTCGTGCACGCCCACAGCCGGCGAGGAGCCGATTGGTGGACAGGACCGATGGGCACGGCTCGGCACATTCCATCGGTCATCACGCGCCGCGTGGATAACCCGGAAAACCCCGTCTTGGCTCGCTTCAAATACGGTTTCTATCATCGCATCATTGCCATTTCCGAAGCCATCGCTCGAGTTTTGCGCAGGGAAGGTGTCGAGGCGGAAAAAATCCGCATTGTCAAAAGCTGCATTGAACCGAAAAGGTTTGCCAACCCTTACCCTCGAGACAAAGTGCTTCGAGACCTGGGCCTTCCCCAAAACACTCTTCTCATCGGCACGGTGGCCCAACTCATTGCCCGCAAAGGGCACGCGCGACTGATCGATGTGGCCCCCGCCGTCATTGCACAATATCCGACAGCACATTTTTGTTTTTTTGGCCAGGGGCCTTTACTCAAGGCACTGCAGCGGCGCGCGCAAGAGAAGAAGGTTTCTGGCCACGTGCATTTTTTGGGATTCCGTGAGGACATGGATCGCCTTTTTCCATGCTTAAATCTCCTGGTCCATCCGGCCACTATGGAAGGGCTGGGGGTCTGCCTATTAGAAGCGGCCGCCAGCGGAGTGCCCGTTGTGGCGGGTCGATCCGGCGGCATTCCCGAAGTCGTTCATCATGAGCTCAACGGACTTTTGATCGACCCCGAAAAGGACGAAGAACTTCTGTCGGCCATTCTTCAAATGCTGCAGTCTCCTGAGAAAGCTCGACGCATGGGCGAAGCCGGACGCACTTTGGTCGAGGCGCAGTTTTCCCCACAAGCCATGGTGCAAGGCAATCTTGCCGTTTACCGAGAAATCCTCAAGGATCTCTGAGCATGGCATCGAACCGTCATCCGAGTGAGCGACCCGCATCCATGGTTTACCTTTCCAGAGCGCGCCTGCATCGGCCTCGAGCCAACGTCATTCAGACGCTGAAAACCGTGGAGGGTCTCGAGCGCATCGGCGTTCCCGTGGAACTGCATCTGCCTCCGTGGAAAGGACAACGCAGCCTTGAAGAGCTTCTCGCACATCACGGCGTGACGCGGCCCCTTGACATTCGCGCCCACGCGGGTCTGCGTTCCTTGTGGAAGCCCATCGGGTTCGCCCCTTTTTTCTGGAAGTATGAAAAAACGCTGCGGCAATCCCGTGCAGTGTTTACCCGATCGGCCGATCTCAGCCTGGTTCTCATACGACGCGGCATTTCTCACAGCTTTGAAGTGCATGACATGGACGCCTTATGCCGTCACGGCACGCTGGAGCGGCTTCTGGAAGCCCATGCCAGAGGCCTTCTGCGCCATTTCTTTCCCATCAGTCATGCGGCGGCCCGCGGCCTTATGGATCGTGGCGTGACCCCTGCATGCATTCATGTCTGCCCATGCGGCGCCGATCTCTCCCTGTTTCAAGACATGGCTCCATGGAACCCTTCCGGCTTGACCAACCCTCACGTCATGTATCTGGGTCGAATCAGCCGGGATCGCGGCCTCGACATTCTGGAAGCACTCGCAGAGCGGGCCGGTTGTCGCGTCACCGTGGTGGGAGTCCTGGAAGACCGTCCAAAGACGGATCGTCTTCAGGTCGTGCCCTTTGTTCCGCATCGGAAAGTTCCCCGATATCTGGAACAGGCCGACATTGTGGTCATGCCCTATCAAAGGCATCTGGCCCATGCGGGCTCCATCAGCCCCATGAAGCTCTTTGAAGCCATGGCGGCCGGAAGACCCATTCTCGTCAGCGATCTGGAACCCATTCGCGAAATCATTCATCATGGACAAAACGGACTTTGTGTTCCACCTGACGACGAAAAGGCCTGGATCGAAGCCGTACGGTTTCTTCGAGAACATCCTCAAGAAGCTCATCGCATGGCTATCCAGGCTCAAAAGGACGCTTCTCGCTTCGGCTGGGAAAGCCGGGCGCGTAGACTGCAAGAGGTGCTTTGGAACAATAACTCCGCGTCCGAACACGACCGGAAATCATGAGGCTGTGGGAAAAGGTGCGCCGCAGAAACATTTCGTGAGCGCTGCCCTGGTTCAAAGCCGGTTGCTTCAGGGATCAAAAGTCGACTATAGTGCCCGCCCTAGTGTGCAGCATCGGCTTAGAAAAATTTCTAAGCATTGGACGGGAAGACGAAAGCGAGCCGACGAGATAAGGGGGCTAAAAACGATCCATTCATGGCCATGAACCTTTCACACCTGCGCCATTCCGACTCCCTGGATAAGGCCGCCACGGTGGCCCTTTACATCTTTGCCTTTACGGCGTTGCTGAGCACCACCGCGGCCACGGCGGCCTTATGGACCCTTGTGGCGCTCTATCTTGTGAAAGCCCCTTCCAACGGTTTTCATCGAGCGCGCTGGCTTTTTCTCCCATGGGCTTCGCTCCTCGGCTACCTCGTGTGCCGAACCGCCGTGGCGGCATGGCAAAAACCGGAATGGGCCGCATATCATGTGGACGGATTCTGGGGATGGGCCAGGCTTCTGCTGTTTCCCGTGGTGGCCTGGTGGTGTCGAGGGGATGAAAACCTGTGCCGCCGCTTGCTGGCCGTCGGCTTGGCGGGATTTGTTGTGGGCATCTTGCGGGTCGCGGACCTGCACACCTTGGAAAGCGCCTACCAGGGCATGCGCACCGGGTTTCACTTGCGCATCCTGGCCTTTGGACTCTACGCGGGGACCTTTCTCTGGGCGGTGGTGTGCTTTGCGCCGTCATTTTTTCAAGCACGCCGTTTTCGCGGGCTCTGGACCGCCCTGTGGGCCGCACTCCTCGGAATTCTCGGGCAATCACTTTTCTTTACCCAATCACGAGGTGTCTTTTTGGCCTTTGGCGCCACGGCGCTCATCGTGACGGCCATCCTGTTCCTGACAAGCATTGGGAATGACTCGCAGAAGCCGCCCAAATCCCTCAAGAAAGGCCTTCTCGTATTTTGGATGCTCCTCGTCGCCATCACGGTGGTGAATCGGCCTCTGCTGGAAAAAAGATGGATCGAGGAAAAGAACACCTTGCTGCAATTAAGGTCGTTTGATTTCTCTCGGCCGGCCCAGGATTCGGCGGGCTACCGTGCCCACCTCTATCGGTTCGCGTGGGAAGGCCTTCTCGAAAGACCGCTATGGGGCGGCGGGCCGGCCACATCCAAGCGGTTTATTCAGGAAAGCGGCCGAGAAACCCTCAAAGCCCCCAACTGGAAAGGTGAAATGCAATGGTGGGATCACCTGCACAGCACGCACCTGGAAGTGCTTTTTCATTTCGGCATTCTGGGCGGCCTGCTCTGGCTCTGGTTGTATGGATCCCTTTTCTTGAGCGTCCGGCGCCCATGGCGAAAAGGGGCCTTGAGCACGCCCATGGGGCTCTTTTCATTGGCTTCCCTCATCTACCTTTTTCTTTGGGCCCTATTTGACTTTCGAAGTCTGCATCCCGATTGGCGATTCTTCTGGAACTTTCTTGCAGGGCTCATTGCGGCAAAACCCCTTTGGATGCATGGGCCTCACGCTGAGAAGGAATCGAGCCCATGACCATGAACCCTTCAAGCCGGCCTCCGCGCATCGCCGTGGTGACCTTTTCGGCCGGAGACGGCGGCAACGACAAGATGCTGGTTCATTTGGCGCAAGGCTTAAGTGAACAGGGCTGCGCCGTGGATTTCATTACCCGAACGATGACGGCTCCGTACCTGGACCGGTTGCCTATGCAGGTGCGGCGCCTGGTCATCCATGAGGCATCCCATCGAGATCGAACGAGAAGCCTTGGCCGGTATGTGGCCGAAAATGCTCCGGATGTGGTTCTTTCCGGAAAACGAAGCGACCGAGAAGTCCTGGAGGCTGTGCGGCTGGTCAAGACGAACACTCGGGTCTTCATTCGTGTTGGAATAAACCTTTCGGCTCGATACGACCACCGTTCAAAACTCATCGGCTGGTGGCACCTGCGGCCTCTTCGCCGTCTTCTTCCGCAGGCCGACGGCATCCTTGCCGTCTCTCGAGGTGTGGCCCAGGATCTCCTTCGACTTTTCAAGATCCCTTCAGAAAAGATCCATGTGGTGCCCAATCCCGTGGTCACTCCGAAAATGCTCTCAGAAATGCCGCCCGTGCCTTCGCACCGCTTTTATGCGTCATCTCCAGAGGTTCCCGTTGTGGTGGGCATGGGAGGACTTCGCAAAGCCAAAGATTTTCCCACGCTTCTTAAAGCCTTTGCCATCGTGGTGCAAACAAGACCGGCTCGGCTTCTTATTCTTGGTCGAGGTCACCTGAGGGATAAACTGATGGCCTTGGCGCGATCCCTGAACATTGCACCATGGACGGATTTTCCCGGTTTCGTGGAAAGCCCTTACAGCTATCTCGCCCATGCACAACTTTTTGTTCTGTCGTCTCTATGGGAAGGCTCACCCAATGTGCTGATCGAAGCCTTGGCCATGGGCACTCCCGTGGTGGCCACCGATTGCCCCAGCGGCCCTCGCGAAATTTTGCAAGACGGCCGCTACGGCCGCCTTGTACCCTGTGGAAACCCTCACGCTATGGCCCAGGCCATGCTGAAGTCTCTGGAAAACCCGCCCCAGCCGTCTTTTCTTAAAGAAGCCGTCACCCGCTATACCTTTGCCGCAAGCACTCATGAATATCTCAGAGCCTTTGGGCTCCTAGCAAAGGTACCGGCCAAGAGGCCATGCGCGACGCAGGACAGCTCGGGAATATTGGAGCGAAACCCGTGAAGGCAAAACCGTCCCCATGGCGGCTTGCCCTCTTTTTGGCCACATCAGGTCACAGCGGTGTGGACCGCATCATGAAGAATTTTATCGCCGAACTGGCCAAGCGGCCTGTCACCGTGGATCTGCTTCACGTGCAGGGCCATGGGCCATACCTGGAGGCCGTTCCTGCAAACGTGCGGGTGGTGGCCCTGGGAACCCGCCATGTTCAATCGAGTCTCCTGAAGCTGGTCCATTATTTACGCTCCGATAATCCCGACGCCTTTTTGTGCGACAAGGACCGCGTGAACCGAACGGCTCTCATCGCCTCGGCCATGGCCGGATATCAAGGACGGCTCGTCGTGCGCTTGGGGACCACGGTCTCTAAGAATCTCGAAGGCCGTGGCTTTGTCCACCGCCTTCTGCAGTATTGGAGCATTCGGCATCTGTACACCAGGGCTTATGCCGTCGCGGTGCCTTCTCAGGGCGCGGCCGAAGATCTGCACACCATCGCGTCGTTCCCCCAGGGCTTCGTTCGTGTGCTACCTTCTCCGGTGGTTTCCGACACCATCCATGCTTTGAGTCGTGAGCCCATTGATCATCCGTGGTTCGCTTCCAATGCGGCTCCGGTCATCCTGGGTGCGGGAGAGCTGTGTGAGCGAAAAGACTTTGCCACTTTGCTTCGCGCCTTTGCCGCGCTCAGCCGTCACACCGACAGCCGATTGGTGATTCTCGGCAAAGGAAAAAAACGACGGGCTCTGGAAAAACTCGCCCACGACTTGGGGATCGCCGATCGCGTGTGGTTTCCGGGCTTCGTTGACAATCCTTATGCTTACATGGCCAAGGCTCGCCTGTTTGTGCTCTCCTCCACCTGTGAAGGCCTTCCCGTGGTGCTCATGGAAGCCCTGGCCCTGGGCACACCCGTGGTTTCCACCGATTGTCCCAGTGGCCCTCGGGAGATTCTGGATCACGGACGCTACGGCCCTTTGGTCCCCGTCAAGTCGCCGGTCCAATTGGCCCAGGCCATGGCCCGTGTCCTGGCTCACCCACCCAGCAAAGAAACGCTCATGGGCGCCGTGGCACGCTACCATATTCAATCCGCCACCGACGCCTATTTACAGCTCTTGGGATATTCGGGGTCCCTTTCGATTTGATATGAGGAAAGAGTTCGTGAGCACGCAACCACCTTTGACGCTTTTTTTGAACTTTTCCGGCCAGGGCGGCGTGGAGCGCATGATGCTTCATCTGGCGAAAGGGCTTCGAGATCTGTACGGTGGCGTGGAAATTGTGGCCGTCAAGACCCGAAGCCGCTATCTTCAAACCGAGACTTTGTCGGTGCCGTTGCGGTCCCTGGGCGCGCGCCATACGCTGCAAAGCCTTCCACGACTGGCGCTTTACCTTCGAACAACTCGCCCTGCCGCCCTCCTTGCCGCCAAGGACCGCGCCAATCAAGTGGCCGTCATGGCTCGAGCCCTGGCCAAAACAGACACCCGCATCGTGTTGCGTCTGGGAACGACCATTTCCGCGGCCATGAGGCACAAATCTCGATGGCACAAGGCCGCATGGGCTTTGCCCATTCGCTACTTTTACCCCAAGGCCGATGCCATTGTGGCCGTCTCCCAAGGGGTCGCCCACGACCTTCAAGGCCTCGTGGGTCGTCCTCTGGATTCCCTCATCGTCCTTCCCAACCCGGTGATCACGCCGCACCTGAATGAACAGGCGGCGCAGCCTGTGGGGCATCCTTGGTTTGACGATGAAAACACGCCCGTCGTGGTGGGAATGGGCCGGCTGACCACCCAAAAGGATTTTCCCACCTTGCTTCACGCCTTTCAAAAGGTTCGAACCGCAAGACCATGCCGGCTCATCCTTCTCGGAGATGGTTCTCATCGTCGAAGCCTTGAAACCATGGCCCAGGAACTGGGCATCGCCCGGGATGTCTTTCTGGCTGGGTTCGTTCCCAACCCGTATCCGTACCTTAAAAAAGCGGCCGTTTTTGTCTTGTCGTCCATCTGGGAAGGATCCCCCAACGCTTTGACCGAAGCCATGGCTCTGGGGACACCCGTGGTGGCCACCGATTGCCCCAGCGGTCCACGAGAAATCCTTCAGGACGGCACCGTGGCCCCTCTGGTTCCCATGCGAGATCCCGAAGCCATGGCCCAAGCCATCCTTGACATGCTGGATCACCCGCCCGATAAAGAGCGGCTGCGACAAGCTGTGGAACCCTACACGGTGGAAAACAGTGCCCGCTTGTATCTGAAGGTGCTCTTGGGAGAGCTTCCCTGAGGCCGACGCCACCCGAGGCTGCAGCGAACCCTATGCCACATCCCTTTTGGCAAAAAGGATTCGAAGCGTGTGGAACACTCTGCCGGGTCAAGACGCAGCCCGCAGCGAAGGACCTGACCTTCAAGGGGGAGAAAAAAGCCCGTGCTGCTTTCACCAAAATACAAGTTTCTCTTTGTGCACATTCCCAAGACGGGGGGCACCAGTATTCGCGTGGCCTTGCGGTCCTACAAGTGGCGCGACCCGTACCGCATTCCCCTTTTTGTGTGCAGCCGCCTGAGCGCTCTCTTCGGCCACCGCTTGGCCTGCAAGCTGCCTCGGCATGCCAAGGTGATTGCCGCCAAAGAAATGCTGCCGCGCGACTTTTTCAACAATCTTTTCAAATTCGCCTTCGTTCGCAACCCTTGGGACTTGCAGGTCAGCTCGTTTCATCACATTCGACGGGAACGCCCCCACTTGATGAAAGGCCTGGAGACCTTTGAAGATTTTCTCAAGCACAAGTTCGATCCCAATAGGCCCTACGTTTTTCATTTCGACGTCTCCATCGAGCGCCAAGTGGACTATTTGGTGGATTTGGACGGACGTCTTCTTGTGGACTTTGTGGGGCGTTATGAAAGGCTAGAGGAGGATTTCACGGAAGCCTGCCACAGGATAGGCATTCGACCTCCCAAGCTTCCTCACAAAAGAAAGGCCGCGGACCGAAGGGACTACCGAGCTTATTACACGGACGAGACAGCCGAGATGGTGGCGCAGCATTTTCGGCGCGATATCGAACTGTTCGGCTACCGGTTTGACGACGTGTGACGTACCCATGACGGCAGATATGAACTCCCGCTTCTGCGGAAGGGACGGTTGATAGGAATCGGGCGCGGCGCCTTGGAATGGGCGGACCCAAAACTTTCAAGAGGACCTGGGGTTTTCCGCTTGCACGGGAGGCACCGTGGCGTTCTTCATCGAAGCCATGGAAAAGAGGCGAAAGGGTTTCCATGGCTTCGCCCACCCGGCGAGGGAAAGGGCAAGTCCAGCGTTATCAAGAAAATACGTACTCCCGCTTTCGCGGAAGGGACAGATCAGCTTTTCTTCAATGCCGCCGAAAAGATTCGAAAGGTTTGCATGAGCTCGGACACACTGCGGACAGCGTGCCCGAGACCCGTACTTTGAACGGCCATTCTCGGCCAGGGGGCTAGGACGCCATGGCTTCCAATTCCTTCCAGACGGCCTCGGCCAACCCGATGGAATGCGTGGCTTCAAAGAGCCGCACGGCCTCTTCGTAGGCGTGGGCCGTGATGCGTTCCTTGTATTCCGGAGCGATGGCGTTGAGTTTGGGGGCAAAGACCTGGTTGGCTTTCTTGATGTTTCCGCCGATGTTGCCCGTTTCCACGGCCCAGGCCCACATTTCCTGCCAGAGTTCATCGGGAATGCCGCGATAGGGCCGTTTCACGTAGCCTTTTTCCGGCGTCGTGATGGCATTGCCGTTCTGATTCATGGCCAAGCCAAAGGACACGTTTTGCCAAAGGGTGCCCACGTTGCCTTTGCGGATACCGTAGTTGATAAAGGATGTGATCTTTTCCAACGAAGTGCCCGTGATGCCGTGCTGGGCAATATCCACATTCCAAGGCTGAATGGCTTTCCAGATTTCCAGGGTCAGATCCAGCTGAATCCCTTCCTGAGTCGTGCCGAAATAGGTGCCGTGAATGGATCCGTTGTTGATGGCCAGAAGATCCGGATGCACGCCGTTTTTCACCAGATTGCCAATGAACCACTCGGCTTCATCGGGCCGCGTAAACCCTTCGGCACTGCCGCTCTTGGCCCCAATCTCTCCCAGTTCCACCTCCAGACTCAGCCCCGCTTCGATGATGGGTCGAGCCAGTTCGGTGGTGGCTTCCAGGTTCTTTTCGTTTTCCATATGGGAAGCATCGATGGCAAAAGAGGTGTAGCCCGCTTCCATTTCGGCGGCGATGAGGGCGCGCACCGAATCCACGTCCTCCATTTTTTTGACCGTGATATGGTCCCCGTGAATGGCAAAAGGCACCTGAGTGTTCCCGAGCCTTTCGTTTTCTTTAATGATGAAGTCCACGAAGGAGGCGGGAGTGAATTCCGTGTAGGTGAGTTCGGATTTGGCGATTTCGTACATCACCGGTGCCTGGGTGGCCATGGAAGCCCGAACGATGCCCTCCACCGGCAAACGGCAACGAATGTTGGTGGCCATAATCATGCTCTTGTGCTTTTTCGCGGCACGGATCAACGCTTTGCCGTTCACAAGAGGCACAATGGAGTGGGGAAATCTTTTCTTAACGTTTTCGGGGCGGTAGTCTTTCCAAGCCATGGTGGACGCTCCTTTTCCCGCTGGTTGTTCAAACTAGATTGCTTCTTGTATAGAGAATCCGTCAAAAAAGGGCAAGTTTTGCCGAAAGGAAACCCAAAGGCCATGGAAAATCACCAGATCTGCGCCATCAAAAACGCCCTTCGTGAACAGTTTTGCTCTGGCATTCAGGCAACGGCTCATGAAGCTTTTCTCAATAGCTGTGCCGGCAAGGTGGCCGAACGGTTGCGTCGCCTTGTGGTTTACCGAAACGCCTCCTGCGTGCTCGTGCCCCCGACCGCCTTTTTTCGGCAAATAGGCGTCAACGTCCTTCTCGATGGCAAAAACCTGGTTTTCGCCTCCCCGAAAATGCACCAGGGCTTCTATCTTGTGAACCCTCAAAGGATTCCTCGCCCTCAAAGGACCGCGGCCGCTTCGTTTCGATCGCCCAATCCCTGGGCGCACCGCATCGCCCTTCGCGCGGGAGAAAAGGTGCGTGTGGATGTGATGGTCATGCCCTGCCTGGCGGCCTCTCGAGACGGCGGGCGTCTGGGCGACGGATCGGGCCTGATGGATTTGCAGGTGGCGTGCCTTGCCACTTTGGGCTGGCTCCATGCCCGCACGGCCGTCCTGGGGGTTGTGCCCGAGGCGCATGTGGTGGACACCCTTCCCATGAAACCCACCGATGTTTTTCTGCACTGGATCATTACGGAACAGAGAAGCCTTCAGACCACGTGGCACGGCCCGGTGCAGGTGCCGATTGTATGGGACGTGGTGGACAAAAAAACACTTCGCCGAAACGAGGTTCTTTTCTTTCTGAAAAAACACAAGGGCATGGCATCCACTTGAAGATTTTTATCCTTTCGTCTAAGGGAGCGGGCGGGGAGGCGGGTTAGGATCGAAGCGCCAAGGAGGTTATGGAAGCACCATGGATTCTCTGACACAGTGTCCGATCCCCAAAAAACTTCGGTGGACCCAAAGGGTTCTGACCGGAATAATTTTTTTCATATCGGTCCTTTCGGGAACGTCCCAGGCGGAACAGAATGTCTTTACGGCCGAGATATTCAAATACCCCTATGATCTTGATTCGCAAACCGTGGTGGGACAACCTCGCCTTCACCAGGTCAAACAAGGAGAAAGCCTTCTGGACATCGCTCGAACCTACGGGCTGGGCTACAACGAAATGGCTCTGCTTTATCCTCGCATGGACCCTTGGCTGCCGCCTAAACAAAAGAGCCTCATCATCCCCACGCTGTGGGTGCTTCCTCCCACACGGCTCGAGGAACTGGTCATCAATATTCCGGAACTGCGCCTCTACCTCTTTGACAAGAAATCCAAGACGGTGCAAACCTACCCCATCGGCATCGGCGACGAAGGCTGGGAAACACCCATCAAGGTCGGCTACATCGCCGAAAAGAGACCCAACCCTTCCTGGTACATTCCCGAATCCCTTCAGGCCAAGTACGGCATGAAGGTCATGCCTCCAGGCCCTGAAAACCCCTTAGGCGAATACATGCTGAAACTTTCCATCGGCCCCTATGGCATTCATGGAACCCACATGCCGTGGGGTGTAGGAAGACTGGTAAGCCATGGGTGCATTCGATGCTACCCGGAACACATTCGCCTCCTTTACCCTCAGGTGGCGGTGGGAACGCGTGTGGAAATCATCTACGAACCCCTAAAGCTAGGAATAAAAAACGGCCGAGTTTACGTGGAAGCTCACCCCGACGTGTATCGCAAGATCGACGACTACACCCGCTACGCCATGGAAAAGCTGGACCAATCCAGCTGGGCGAGCCGCGTGGACCGCAGGCGGTTTGCTCTCGCCGTGCGTCTTCAAAACGGCGTGCCCACGGACGTGAGCACCGTGGAAAGGGTCCCTTCCACCACCTTGGCCGAAGACGCAGGGACCCTTAAGGAGATTCTTGATTTTGGGGCCAATACTTTCTAGAATAATTTACTGCATTGTTCGGGGAGTGGTGGGTTGTTTTAGAGTGCGCTAACATGTTTCAGAGGAGGAAAGACTCATGAAAAGGGTAATGGCGGTGGTTTTTGTTCTCGCATTGTGCACGTCCGTTCTGGGAGGCTGTGCCAGCCAAAGCGCCGTCCAGCAACTGCAGGCGCAACAGGACCAGATGATGCAAAGGCTGAACGCGCTGGAACAGGCGCAACCGGCAAATGTTCAGGCCGCGCAACGAGCCGAAGCGGCCGCTCAGAGGGCTGAAGCGGCTGCCGATCGCGCGGAACAAATGGCCAACAAGGCGGAATCCATTTTCATGAAGCACTTGAAAAAGTAAGACTTTCACCTGCCTCTTTTTTGCTCAAAGAGAAAGCCGGCGTTTCCACGCCGGCTTTCTCTTTCACTACTTCTTTTCCATGGACCCGAAAACGAATCTACCAATCAGTTCCTCCACATCCAAGGGGGGCTGCGTTTCTCGAATCCATCCGTTCGGGGGAATCCGTTCATCGGAAGCCCCGGCACTCACGGCAATGTATTTATCTCCTATGATGCCCATGGTCTTAATACTGGCGATCACGTCCTCTTCCAAAGGCACGCCATAGATGCGCAACGTCACCACTGCGTCGCCGTCTTCGAGCCGAATATCTTCCACACGCCCGATTTCCACGCCGGCCATGGTCACGGACGCCTTTTTTTTCAGACCCGACACGTTGGAAAAACGGGCATGCACCATGTAGTCTCCCCCACCCCAAAGGCGTACATCCCCCAGGTTGAACGAAAGATAGGCGACACAGACCAAACCAATGAGGAGAAAAAGCCCGACGCCTGTCTCCACGGTCCACGATTGGCGGTTCATTGGCACCCCTTTCTCCATACCTTCGCCTGCCGTCCACGCAGCCGCGAAGGTTTTCTGCTTTCATAGGCATTTTCTCGCGCCGTCTCATCAACACGGCATCCCCATCAAAGCCACCCCCCAAAATGGTCCCATCCCTTACAGCAGCAAGGATGTGGCCACGTAATCGCCAACCAGAATGGCCACGGACGATATAACCACGGCGTCCGTGGTGGCTCGGCTCACATCTTCAGGCCCAAAGCGCCCTTCGTCCACTCCGGCGTAATACCCCTTGTAGGTGCAGATCCACAGAAAGAGCAGCGCAAAGAGAATCGACTTGACGATTCCCATGGACACATCGACCCATTCCACAGACTTTTGCATCCCGTCCACATAGGCCCCGGGATTCACGCCCAAAAGGGCCACCCCCACCAGATAGCCTCCCACGATGCCCACCACGTCAAAGAACGCGGTGAGCAGCGGCAGCGCGATGAGTGACGCCACAAGGCGCGGGGACACCAAATAGGCATGTGGATCAATGGCCATGCACTCCAGCGCGTCAATCTGTTCTTCGATGCGCATGATGCCGATTTCGGCGCAGATGGCCGATCCGGCCCGCCCGGTGACCATGAGGGCGGAAAGGACGGGCCCCAGTTCTCGAATGAGGCTCAAGGCCACGGCCGCTCCCAAGAGCCCTTCGGAACCGAATTTGGACAGGGTATAGTAACCTTGCAAACCCAGCACCATGCCGGTAAAAGCCGCCGTAAACCCGATGACGAAAAAGGACTTGGTGCCAATGAAGTACATATGGCGAACAACACTGTGGAATTTCTTGGGAGGGCGAAAGATGCCCCGCACCGTCTCATAGAGAAAAACACCGGCGCGGCCTGTCCCCCGTACATGGTTCAAGCCCCAACGGCCCAGTTGGTTCAAAAGATGCCAGACGTCCGTCACGGTGCGCTCCTTTAGAGCTTACAGAATTCCTTCCTAAAATGGCGGCACCCGTTTTTTCGACCCTATGGCCGCCAGCCGTTTTTCGTAGCGCCCCTGATCCACGGCCCGCTCATCGGCGCGCCGCTCCAGGAACTGCCGCACACGAATGTCCTCACAGGAACGCACGGCCTCAGGAGTTCCCGCAGCGAGAATCCTTCCGGCATCCATCACCACGATCTGGTCGGCAATGCGAAAGGCGCTCTCCAATTCATGGGTCACCACGACCAGGGTCATCCCCATGGCGTGCTTGAGCTCCACCAGGAGTTCATCCAAGCCCGCCGCCGTGATGGGATCCAAGCCCGAGGAGGGCTCGTCCACGAAAAGAATTTCGGGGTCCATGACCATGGCTCGAGCCAATCCGGCGCGTTTGCGCATGCCTCCACTGAGCTGGGACGGCATAAAGTCTCCAAACTCCGTCAATCCCACCTGGTGAAGCTTGATGTCCGTTATGATGCGAATGGTGCTTTCCGCAAGTCGTGTGTGCACGCGCAAGGGAACGGCCAAATTGTCCCGCACCGAAAGGGAACTAAACAAGGCGCCCCCTTGAAACAGCACCCCCAGCCGCTTTCGGTAGGCGTTCCATTGAGCGGTACGGAAAAGACCTGCGTCTTCTCCTTCCACAAAAAGGCACCCTGGAGCCGTAGGCTTGAGACCGATAAGGTGGCGGAGGAGCGTGCTTTTGCCGCAGCCGCTCACTCCCATGATGACCGTCACCTTGCCCGAGGGAATGTCGAAACTAATCTCATGCAAGATCGTTCGGCCACCATAATGGCTGCTGAGGTTCCTGACCTGAATGATGGGGCTTCCAAGCCCATTGTTGCCGATTCCCATCCGTGCGCCCCGAGCTCCTTGCATTTAGTCTGAGACGACCAAGAGGTTATTCAGTCGAGCCAGGTCGATGAGGCGCCGCACAGACTCAGTCACTCCGTCGAGACACAGTTCTCCATTTTGGCGAGCCAGGGCATTTCGCAGCTCCACAAGAAGCGCCAACCCGGCCGTGTCCATTCGATCTACAGAAGACAGATTCACACAAAGACGCGCCACACGCCTGTTCAACACCTCACGAAAAAGCCGACGACGCAACATCGGCACCGTATCACGATTGAGATGACCCTGGAGAAAAATCCGCCCTGATCCATCCTGTTCCCACGTCACCGAAAACGCCACAGCGTGCTCCTCGCTGCCAATTCCCTTAAGTCCCTGGCCCAAAGTGATGTTCAAGGGCGCCGGGATGCGGCCCTCATCATGCCAAAAAAGCGCCGGCATGACACGAAAGTTCTTTGAATCTCGTAGCCCGTGCGCAAGATTCTTCTCATACAGGTTTAAGGCTCCAGGGTGAAGAAAGCTCAGAGCTTTCCTTGACCCTTGCCGTTGGCTGCGAATATATTGCGGTCTCGTCGTGGAAAACGCAACCCCTCAAGCCCGCATGTGACCAAGCCCTAAGGTTATCGAGGAGTCTTTATGGAAAGCACAGGTTCTTTTCCCGATGTTTTGACGGCCATTTACGAAAGGCGCAGCGTGCGCCATTTCAGCGACGCGCCGGTGGATCGAAGCACTGTGATGGAACTTCTGCGGGCCGCCTCGTGGGCCCCTTCGGGCTTGAACAATCAGCCGTGGCGTTTCGCCATCGTGTGGGATTCGGCCTTGAAAGAGAGCCTGGCCGCCCTCACGCGCTACAGCGCCACGCTCAAGGCGGCGGCCGTTTTGGTCCCCGTGTTTCTGGACAAGGAAGGCTCCTACGACTACGTCAAGGATTGCCAAGCCGTGGGCGCCGCCATTCAGAATTTTCTGCTGGCGGCTCATGGCTTCGGCCTGGGGGCCGTTTGGATCGGAGAAATTTTGAAAAACAAGGATGCGGTTCGAGACCGGCTGGGGCTTCCCGACCGATTGGAACTCATGGCCGTCATCGCCCTGGGCTACCCGGCGCATCGCCGGCAAAAGTCCCACCGTCGCCCTTTGGAAGAACTCATCGTGTTCGAACGCTGAAACGCACCGATTCAGGCTAGGGCGTTGCGCCAAAACACCCATGCCCCGAAGGCGTCGGGCTCGATGCGTTCCAAGGAGAGGCCATGATTCTCGAACGACTCGTGGTGGGCATGCTCCAAACCAACTGCTACCTGCTCTGCGATGAAGAAACCCGTCAGGGAGTGGTGATCGATCCCGGAGGCGAAGCGTCACGCATCATCGGCCGCCTGCAAGAGCTCGATGTGACCTTGGTGGCCATATTGAACACGCACGGTCATTTCGATCATGTGCTGGACGCCTGGGCGCTCAAGGAAGCCCTGGGTGGGCTCATCTTTCTGCATCCTAAGGACGAACCCCTGCTCATGGACCACAAGGTGGGGCTTGGCGCTGTCTTTACCGCGGCGACGGGATCTTCTCACGGCAAGGTGGATGAATGGCTGGAAGAAGGCGCAGAACTGAGCTTTGGAAACCTTCGTCTCAAGGTGCTGGAAACACCGGGACATACCCCTGGGCATGTGGCGTTTCATCTGCCCGAAGCCAAAGTTCTGTTTGTCGGAGACACGCTGTTTGCCGGATCCATTGGCCGAACGGATTTTCCCGGCGGCTCCTACACCAAGCTCATTCAGTCCGTAAAGGACAAGATTTTCCCCATGGACGACGCCACGCGGGTGCTGCCAGGCCATGGACCGGAAACGACCGTGGGCATAGAAAAGCGCACCAATCCTTTCTTTTGATCAGGCACGGCAAAGGAGGCGGCTCATGCAACGAAAGACTCAAAGGATTCGAGGCGAGTGCCCTCATAGGCGCACCTTCGTGACTTGCTCGAAAACCAACGCCAAACGCTCCATAGACGTGCTCCACAGCGTCTGGCCGAGAATGCACCCTCTCGTCCCTCCCGCGAAAGCGGGAGCCCACAAAACGATGGAAAACCAGAACCCCCGTCTCCGCGATCGGCACGTAAGCCAGAAAACTAGGGGTCGGCAGCCATTCGCAAGCACGCTGTTGAGGCTCCTAGGGCTCGGCCTCGTGGTTCTGTCTCTGGGCGGATGTGCCTGGTTCAGCACCCAAACCTCGTCGACCTCGGCGGGGTCTGCACCGGCGTCCACAACCGGCACGATGACGGCAGCATCGCCCAGCTACTACGATTTTCCGGACATTCCCATGCCCAGCGAGCTCTCCTTGGTCACCCAAGAATCCACCGTGTTTCAGGGAGGGACCGTCAAGGGCGGCATGCTCACCCTCAAAGGGCGCGTGGAACCCAGTTCGGTCGTGAACTTTTTCATGGTGTCTATGGCTCGTGAAAACTGGAAACACCGCGGCGATATTCGATACCGCAAGTGGATCCTGCTTTTTGAAAAACCTGATCGCTTTTGCATCATCAGCATTCGAGAATCCACCTACAACACCTATGTGGAAGTGTTCGTGGTTCCCACGGGGGCAGAAAATCGATCCGGATCCTTGGAGCCTTTGAACGAGCCGCGCCAGGGCGACACATCAACCATCAAGAGCACAACGCTTCAGTGAATCCCATGGAAAGACTTCGAGGCAAAAACGTTCTTGTGGGCGTCACGGGCGGCATCGCCGCGTACAAGGCGGCGGAACTTGTTCGGCTGCTGGTGAAATGTGGAGCCGGAGTCCAGGTCATCATGACGCGGGCGGCGCAGCAATTTCTTACGCCATTGACCCTGCAGACCCTGTCGGGGCGCCCGGTGCTCACCGACCTGTTTGACCTGGGTATGGAATCGGAAATCGGCCATATTCATGCGGCCCGCAGCGCCGATTTGGTGGTCGTGGTTCCGGCCACGGCCAATACTCTGGCCAAAATGGCCTGCGGCATTGCCGACAATTACCTCACCACGGTGCTGCTTGCCGTGGAAGCGCCCGTTATTGTTTGCCCCGCCATGAATCACAAGATGCTCGCACACCCGGCCACCCAGGACAACCTGGCCACCTTGAAGCGCCGCGGTGTTCGAATCGTGGAACCAGCATCTGGGTCTTTGGCCTGCGGCGAAGAAGGCCCCGGAAGACTGGCGGATCTTTCGGTCATTTTGGAAACAGCCCGCCGAGCCCTTACGCCGCAGACGCTTCAGGGCAAGAAAGTGCTGGTCAGTGCCGGACCCACCTGGGAACCCTTCGACCCGGTGCGCTTCATAACCAACCCGTCTTCAGGCAAGATGGGCTTTGCTCTGGCCGCGGAAGCGGCCCGACGCGGCGCTTCTGTGGACCTGGTGACCGGGCCCACCACTCTGCCCGACCCAGCGGGCCTTACCACCCATCGCATCACCACGGCGCGGGACATGGAACGCGTCGTCCGCACCTTGGCTGAGGAGGCCCATCTGGTGATCATGGCCGCTGCCGTGAGCGACTATCGCCCGGAAGAGGCCGCGCCGCACAAGATTAAGAAGGACGATGAAGAGCTGACGATTCGTTTGGTGCGCAACCCGGATATCCTGGCCGGGCTCGGTAAGAACAAAAAACCAGGGCAGATTCTTGTGGGCTTTGCCGCGGAAACAGAACACCTGGTGCGAAACGCCACGGAAAAGCTTCAAAGAAAAAACCTTGACCTCATCGTGGCCAACGATCTCACGCAGCCCGGCGCAGGGTTTCGATCCGACACCAATGTGGTGAAGGTTCTGGATCGTTTCGGCGGCGTGGAGGAACTGCCCTGTCTTTCCAAAGAAGAAATCGCCCGCCGCCTGTTGGACCGTATCGAATCCCTGGGAGCACGGTAATGCACAACCGGCTCCGAGCCCTGCCATAAGGAGCGCCCAAGGCACGGGGCTTGGCCAAAAACCGAAGAACGTTTGGGAGTCTTCCGGTGAAGGATGACGAGGATCTTCAAAGCCTTCGAAGCACACTGCTTGGCTTGAGGCTTTGGGGATTGCGAGAGGTACTGCTTCCGGGAAAGTCCCCCGTGAAACCACAGAGGAGCGAGGCAAGGGTCACACGGGACCAGAATCCACAGCTTCAAGGCCTTGAAAAGGGTTCCTCACCCATGGAGAACGAACCCGTCAAAGGCCTCGCCGCACGGGAAGCCGAACGCCAAGCCAAGATAAAACTTTTGGAAGAGATTCGCACGGATCTCGGAGACTGCCGGCGCTGTCCTTTGCACCAGGGACGGACGCACATCGTTTTCGGAGAAGGCAATGCGACGGCGCGGCTCGTGTTTGTGGGAGAAGGCCCTGGAGCGGACGAAGACCGGCTGGGGCGCCCTTTCGTGGGCCAGGCAGGCCAACTGCTGAACAAAATGATTCGCGCCATGGGATGGCGTCGCGAACACGTCTACATCTGCAACGTGGTCAAGTGTCGTCCTCCGAGAAACCGCGTGCCCTTGCCTGAAGAAATTCAGCAGTGCGCGCCT
The DNA here is from genome assembly GCF_003751385.1 of Desulfosoma caldarium. Lineage (NCBI taxonomy): Bacteria > Pseudomonadati > Thermodesulfobacteriota > Syntrophobacteria > Syntrophobacterales > Syntrophobacteraceae > Desulfosoma > Desulfosoma caldarium. The sequence goes on from NZ_RJVA01000009.1 coordinate 254,196, forward strand.
TTTCTCTTCAGGCAGTTGGAAGCCATTCGCCCACAGGTTATCTGTACCTTGGGAGCTTGTGCAAGCCAGACCCTGCTAGGATGCAGCACGCCCATTTCCGAGCTTCGGCAAAAGATTCATCTGTGGCGAGGCATACCGCTCATCGCCACGTATCATCCCGCGTACCTCTTGCGCAACGGGGCCAAAAAGGCCGAGGCTTGGAAGGACCTTCAAGAAGTGATGGAACGGCTCAAGGCATTCAACTCCACAGAAAAACCATAGTGCGGCTGAACAGGAGTGCTTACATGTTCTTGGCGCATCGCCTCATGAAGAGACGCCGCCTTCACCGGGTCATGGCCATGGCCATGTTGAGCGCGGCCTGTTGTGTTCTTCTGGCCCTAGGCTTTACGGTGCCGGCCCACGCCTCGGCGGGAAACCGCCCGATCTACATCGTGCACGTGCACGATACCATCAATCCGGGGCTTCAGGATTTCATCGAACACGCCATTGCCGTGGCCGAAGAAGACAGCGCCGAATGCCTTATCGTCGAACTGGACACCCCGGGCGGCTTGGTCACGGCCATGCGAGGCATGGTCAAGGCCATCATGAACGCCAAAGTGCCGGTTGTGGTCTATGTGTCGCCGAGCGGGGCGCAGGCGGCTTCGGCGGGTGTTTTCATCACGGCGGCCGCCGATGTGGCGGCCATGGCCCCGGGAACCAACATCGGCGCCGCCCATCCGGTGACGGCCACCGGAGGCGATGTTCCGGAAACCATGAACGAAAAGGTGGTGAACGATCTGGTGGCCTTTGTGAAAAGCCTGGCCGAAGAACGCGGTCGAAACGCCGAGTGGCTTGAAGAGGCGGTGCGAAAAAGTGTTTCCGCCACGGCCGAAGAAGCCTTTGCGCAGAATGTCATCGATCTCGTAGCGCAGGATCTACCCGATCTCATCACACAGCTAGACGGCTGGCAGGTGCAACGCAAAGGGTACCAACGAACGATTCGCACACGCGGCAAAGAAATCGTGCCCATTGAACCGAAATGGCGCCACAAGGTCCTTCGAGCTATCAGCAACCCCAATATCGCCTATATTTTGCTCATGATCGGCCTGGCCGGCCTCTATTTCGAACTGTCCCAACCCGGCGTGGTGCTGCCCGGCGTCATCGGAGCCATCAGCCTGGTGCTGGCCTTTTACGCCATGCAGACCATTCCGGTCAATTACGCCGGCTTTATTCTGATTGTCCTGGCGATCATCTTCTTTATTCTGGAAATCAAAGTGGCCAGCTACGGAATGCTCAGCCTTGCCGGCACCCTTTGCCTTATTCTGGGATCCCTCATGCTCTTTCGCGTGCCGGGACAACCCTTTCGCCTGGCCATGCCCGTGTTCATTCCCACGGTGCTGACCGTGTCGGCCTTCTTTGCCGGCGTGGCCGCTTTGGCCTTTCGAGCCCATATGAGACGGCCTCAGGTGGGCATGGAAGCCCTCATCGGCGCCGAAGGCACCGTGACCCAGGCCCTGAATCCCGAAGGTAAAGTCTTTGTCCAAGGGGAACTGTGGAATGCCGTCAGCGATGAACCTCTTCCGAAAGGCGCTCGCGTGCGCGTGGTGGCCGTTCAGAATTTGAAGTTGCACGTCACCGGGATCAATGATAAATAGGGGCCGTTGCCCCGAGCATGATTCTGATTTTCCTTGAAATATCGGAGGCTTTTATGTCTCTTTACGGCCTGGCGACCGTGGTTGTTTTGGTGGTTCTGTTTCTGGCCAATGCCATTCGTGTGCTCAACGAATACGAGCGAGGCGTGGTTTTCCGCTTGGGTCGAGTGATTGCGGCGAAGGGTCCGGGGTTGATTTTGCTGATTCCCGTCATCGACCGCATGCAGAAGGTGAGCTTGCGATTGGTGGCGGCGGATGTGCCGGCTCAAGATGTGATCACTCGGGACAACGTTTCCGTCAAAGTGAATGCGGTCATTTACTTTCGCGTGGTGGATCCCGTCAAAGCGGTCATTTCCGTGGAAAACTATCTGTATGCCACGAGCCAGTTGGCGCAGACGACGTTGCGCAGCGTGTGCGGCCAGGCCGAATTGGATGAATTATTGGCCGAAAGGGAAAAGATTAACGCCCATCTTCAGGACATTCTGGACCGGCACACGGACCCTTGGGGCATCAAGGTCACGGTTGTGGAATTGAAGCACATCGACCTGCCGCAGGAAATGCAGCGGGCCATGGCGCGCCAGGCGGAAGCGGAGCGGGAACGGCGCGCCAAGGTGATTCATGCGGAAGGGGAATTTCAGGCGGCCAATCGGCTGCGTGAGGCGGCGCAGATTATTCAGGAAAGCCCCATGGCCATGCAGTTAAGGTACCTCCAGACCTTGAGGGAGATTGCTTCGGAAAACAATTCCACCACCATTTTCCCCGTGCCGATTGATCTCATCCGGCCTTTTCTCTCGGATCCCGGAACCATGACGGCGAAAGCGAAAAAGGAGTCGGACAATGGGTAAGAAGAAAGAAAAGCAGGTTAAAGAAAAGCCTCTGGACAAAATGACCGCCAAGGAATTGCGGGAAATGGCCCTCACTCTGGAAGGCATCGTGGGGGTGCACGCCATGAACAAGGCGGAACTCATCACCGCCATCAAGCGCGCCAAGGGCATTGTGGAAGAAACTACCAAACAGAAAACCCTGGATGTGCGATTGCTCAAGGCCAAGATTCGCGAATTGAAACGCAAGCGCGACGAAGCCAAAGAAGCCGGCAACACCAAGCTGGCGGATGCGTTCCGCCGCCGCATCAGTAACCTTAAGAAAAAAACACGCCGGGCGGCTTAACCCGGAAGGAATTCGAATCGACCCATGACCTACGACGACGCCCTCGTTTTACTAGACAAACATCTTCACTCAAACACTCTCAAGAAGCATTGTCTGGCAACCCAGGCTATCATGCGGGAATTGGCCCGGCGTTTTCAGGAAGATGAGGAAACCTGGGCCATTGCCGGGCTTCTGCATGATCTGGACTATGAAATCACCAAGGACGTTCCGTCCGAACACGGCAAGAAGACAGTGGAAATCTTGGACGGCACGGATCTTTCCCCGGAGGTCAAGGACGCCATCTTGCGCCACAACGCAGAAGCCCTGGGTCTGGAAAGGATCACCCGCCTGGACTATGCGCTCACCTGCGCGGAAACCATCACCGGCCTTGTGGTGGCCGCAGCTTTGGTGCATCCGGAAAAGAAAATCGCCGCCGTGAAAGTAAAATCCATCAAGAAGCGCATGAAGAGCAAGGATTTTGCCCGATCCGTCAACCGGGACCATATTCGGTTGTGCGAAAAAATCGATGTGCCTTTGGACGACTTTATCGCCTTGAGCCTCAAAGCCATGTCGGACATCGCCTCGGAACTGGGGCTGTAGAGAGCACACTCTGGGAAAGAAGCGGTCGCGGCCGTAGGATCTTTTTTCGGCACGCGGCCCTTTCGCCTGAAACGGGCCGCCGGTGTGGCCCTGGTCGTGGAAAAGGAGTGCTCATGAAGGTGGAGCCGAAAATCGTTGCCGCCATCACGGCGGCTGTTGCCTATTACATGCAGGCGCAAGCGGCCCACGCCGCCGCGCACGCTCCCGCCGAGCGCGCGCCAGAACCTCCGAAACCCATTGCCCCGTTCAGTGCGTGGGCCTTTTCGGGGCGTCAATCCATAATGGAAATGAGGCGTCTGTGGCAGTTGCGCCTCGCGCGATAAACGCGACCCTCTCACGACCCCTTCTCGAATCAAAAGGAGACGCACAATGGCGGAACAGCATGGCGTGTTGAGTGCCGGACTCGTGGATGAGCCCATTCCCGTGACGCATCCCGTCAAGATTCAGGACCTTACCTTTCGTGATGGACACCAGTCCCTGTTCGCCACGCGGGGCCGTACGGAAGATTTTCTGCCCATCGCCGAAGATATGGATAAGGTGGGCTTTTATTCCATGGAAGTGTGGGGCGGAGCCACCTTTGACACCATGCATCGATTCCTGGGCGAAGACCCGTGGGAACGCATTCGCACCCTGAAAAAATACATCAAGAACACCCCGTTTTCCATGCTGTTGCGCGGTCAGAACCTGGTGGGCTACCGCAACTATCCGGACGATGTGGCGGAAGCTTTTGTGGAACGAGCCTGTGAAAACGGCATCGACATCTTTCGCGTCTTTGATGCCCTGAACGATTTTCGCAACTTCGAGACAGCCGTCAAGGTCATCAAAAAACACGGTAAGCACTTTCAGGGCGCCATCTGCTATTCGCTGACCGAATCGCGCATGGGCGGCGAAGTCTACAACCTGGACTACTATGTGTCCAAGGCCAAACAACTGGCAGACATGGGTGCGGACACCATTTGTATCAAGGACATGGCCGGCCTCATCGCTCCCTATGATGCCTATGTCCTCATCAAGACCTTGAAGGAAAATGTCAACGTGCCCATTCATCTGCACAGTCATTTCACCTCGGGCATGGCGGACATGTCGTTGCTCAAGGCCATCGAAGCCGGCGTGGACATTGTGGACACCTGCCTGTCCCCATGGGCCTACCGCACCTCACACCCGGCCGTGGAACCTTTGGTGGTGGCGCTCAAGGGCACCAACCGGGACACGGGCATGGACCTGAAGCTCTTGGCCAAATGCAGCGAATACATGGAAAAAATTTCGCCCAAGTACCGTCACTTACTGGATGACCGCATGTCCATCATCGACATCAACGTTCTGCTGCACCAGACGCCGGGCGGCATGCTGTCCAACTTGGTGAACCAGTTGCGGGAAATGGACGCGATGGACAAGCTGGACGAAGTGTTTCGGCAGTTGCCCATCGTGCGGCGCGAGCTGGGCCAGGTGCCTCTGGTGACGCCCACCAGCCAAATTGTGGGCATTCAAACGGTGAACAATGTGCTGTTCGACACCGAGGACGAACGCTACAAGATGATCACCGCCCAAGTTAAAGACCTCTGTTATGGCCTCTACGGGAAGACCCCCGTGCCTATCGACCCTGACGTGCAAAAGAAAGCCCTCAAGGGATACCCACGCGGGGAGACACCCATTTCGGTACGCCCCGCCGACGTCCTGGAACCCGAGCTGGAAAAGGCGAAAAAGGACGTGGAAGGCTTGGCCAAGGACCTCGACGATGTGCTCATCTACGCCCTGTATCCCACCACGGGCAAACGGTTCCTGCGCTGGAAATACGGCCATGAACCCATTCCGGACGAGGTCAAGCCTAAAACTTTGGAACAGGTCAAGGCGGAGGAGGAACTCATGAAAAAGGCGAAGGCAGGCCTGTTGGTGGAAAAGCCCACAAAGGAAGCGCCGCCCAAAGGTCCAGGCGTGTGCACGTTCAATGTGTTCGTGGATGGGGAATACTTTGAAGTGGAAGTGGAACAGGTGGGCGGCATGCCTCTGGTCACCCAGATAACGCCCATGGCGCAACCCGTCGCGCCACCCGCTCCGGCACAACCCGTGGCCCCGCAACCCGTGGCCCCGCAACCCACGGGACCGCAGCCCATGGTGCCGCCCCCACCGCCTAGACCCGCTCCCGCTCCGGCAGCGCAGCCTGCCGCCGCTCCACCTCCGCCCAAGCCCGCGGCGGCTCCCGTCAAGGGTGCCACCAACATCGAAGCCCCCATGCCGGGCATGATCATTCGCTATGAAAAGAAGGAAGGCGACACGGTCAACGAAGGGGATGTGGTTCTCATTCTGGAAGCCATGAAGATGGAAAACTCCATCACAAGCCCCGTGGCCGGAACGGTTCTCAAGATCAATTACAAAGACGGCGACAGCGTGCAAAAGGGCGATGTGCTGGCTGTAATCGGTGAATAAGGAGCGAAAACGATGCGTCTCAAGCGGAAGAAAATCACGGTGGTTGGAGCGGGATTTGTGGGAGCCACGGCGGCCCATTGGGCAGCGGCCAAGGAACTGGGGGACGTGTGCCTCATCGACATCATCGAAGGCATGCCCCAGGGCAAAGCCTTGGACCTGATGCAGGCTTCACCGGTGGAAGGCTTTGATGCGCAGATCGTCGGCACCAACGATTACAAAGACACGGCCGACTCCGACGTGGTCATTATCACGGCGGGATTGCCAAGAAAACCCGGAATGAGCCGAGACGATCTCTTGTTCAAGAACACGGACATCGTGAAGACCGTAACGGAAAACATCGCCAAGCACTCTCCCAACGCGTACCTCATCATCGTCTCCAACCCTTTGGACGCCATGGTCTATGTGGCCCACAAAGTGAGCGGCTTTCCAACCCATCGCGTTATGGGCATGGCGGGCGTGCTGGATGCGGCCCGGTTTCGCGCTTTTATCGCCATGGAACTGAATGTTTCCGTGGAAGACGTCACAGCCTTTGTTCTCGGCGGCCACGGCGACACCATGGTGCCCCTGCCCCGGTATTCCACCGTGGCGGGTATTCCTCTGCCCGACCTTCTGCCGCCGGAAAGGATCCAAGCCCTGGTGGAACGCACGCGCAATGGCGGCGCGGAAATCGTCAATCTGTTGAAAACGGGCAGTGCTTTCTTTGCGCCGTCGGCGTCGGCGGTAAGCATGGCCGAATCGATTCTCAAGGACAAAAAGCGCATTATGCCGTGCGCGGCTTACTGTGACAAGGAATACGGTGTGGGTGGTTATTTCGTTGGCGTTCCCGTGAAGTTGGGTGCCGGCGGTGTGGAGCAGGTCATTGAAATCACCCTCCTTCCCGAGGAAAAGGCCGCATTCCAAAAGTCCGTGGACGCCGTCAAATCCTTGGTGCAGAAGATTCAGCTTTAAGACGCCCTAAAGGGCGCCAATTCCCGGCACAGCCAAGGCTCCAACGCGCCCTCAAAAAGATCTTTTCACGACCTTTTTCGTTGAGGGGACCGGCCTTCACCGGTCCCCCTCGTGCTCCTGCCGGTGCGCGAGGCCAGGCTTCAGCTCAAGTGTTCCTCCTTTTTTACGGCTTCCTTCTTGAGCCGATTGACCGTTTCTTCCAGCACAGGAAAGACGTTTTCTCGAATATCCCCCGCCACCACCACCAAAAGCACGTCATCGCCCACGTGACGCCGACCCGTGTGCAGGTAGGCTTCCACGGCGGCAATGCCCGGCCGGGATCGAACGTCCGCCAACACGCGATCCCAAGCATCTCGGTCGCAGTCGATATCCAGGGCCGTGGCCGGCGCGCCGCTTCGGCTCGTGGCCCGCACCACGCCGTTGTGGCAGGCAAACATGCCCACCGTGGCCGGATCCAGCCTTTTTTTCAAATCGTCGATCATTGCCTGCAAAGTGACCATGCCTTTCCCCTTTTCAAGCGATTGCTGTTTTCACCCAGCTTCGACCACAGTGGTTTCCTGAAAACCACTGTGGTTCACCCGTCGCTCACAGTCGCTCTTTCCCTTCGCACTGCCTCTTGCATCGGTTTTTCCTACAATGTATAAGTGCTGTGTTCCTGTGAAAATTCATGCGGCTTATCCATCGGTCGATTCCCTTTTCCGACGCTCCAAACGGGACCAGAATCGTGACGGGCTCAAGACCCGACTCGGCCCCAGGCCGAATGCATCAGCGCATAATGTACCTTGGGAAAGTTCCCCATCGAACGAGCCCATCGATAATCTTTGTCCCTGCCTGTGCTCCCCTTTTTTGTCAACCCCTGTCGACGCCAAAACCGTTTCGACGCCCATGGGTTCAAAGGGGCCATCCCCTTTTCGGGCCTCGGGCGTCTTTGGGGCCAACGCGGAAAGCCATTGAGGAGGGTCATCATGTTTGACGACAAGGCACTGGAACGCATTCGGGCCGGAAAAGAAAACTGGGAAAAAAACACGCTGACCAAAACCCTGTCCAAGGCACCCGAACGTAAGGCGGTGTTCACGAGCATTTCGGGCACGCCTGTACAAAGGCTTTACACCCCGCTGGATGTGCAAAACCTGGACTACGAGCGGGATCTGGGGTATCCGGGCCAGTTTCCGTTCACGCGCGGAGTCCAGCCGACCATGTATCGGGGCCGGTACTGGACCATGCGCCAATACGCCGGGTTTGGCAATGCCCGCGAAAGCAATGCCCGTTACCGGTACCTTTTGGAGCAAGGCCAGACGGGTCTCAGCGTGGCCTTTGATCTGCCGACCCAAGCAGGCTACGACAGCGATCACCCACTGTCCATGGGCGAAGTGGGCAAGGTGGGCGTGGCCATCGATTCCTTGGACGACATGAAGATCCTCTTTGACGGCATTCCTCTGGATAAGGTGACCACGTCCATGACCATCAACGCGCCGGCCACGGTGCTTCTGGCCATGTACCTGGCCATTGCCGAAGAACAAGGGGTTCCCTTTGACAAGGTCGGCGGCACCGTGCAAAACGATATTCTCAAGGAAATCATCTGCCGAGGCCAATATATCTTTCCACCCAAGCCCAGCATGCGCCTGACGGTGGACCTCATCGAGTATTGCTTCAAACACGTGCCCAGATGGAACACCATCTCCATCAGCGGCTACCACATTCGCGAGGCGGGATCCACGGCGGCTCAGGAAATGGCCTTTACCATCGCCGACGGCATCGCCTACGTGCAGGCCTGCGTGGATCGAGGTCTTGCCGTGGACAGCTTTGCCCCGCGCCTGAGCTTTTTCTTTAACGCCTTTACCAATGTGCTGGAAGAAGTGGCCAAATTCCGTGCCGGTCGCCGAGTCTGGGCCCGAATCATGAAAGAACGATTCGGCGCCAAGAATCCGCGCTCCATGATGATGCGCTACCATGTGCAAACGGGCGGCGTGACCCTCACGGCCCAACAGCCCCTGAACAACATCGTGCGCGTGGCCCTGCAAGCCTACGCGGCCGCTTTGGGCGGTTGCCAGTCGCTGCACACCAACTCCTACGACGAAGCCCTGTGCCTGCCCACGCAGGAAGCCGTGACGGTGGCCCTGAGAACGCAACAGATTGTGGCCGAAGAAAGCGGCGCCACCGACACCATCGATCCCCTGGCCGGGTCCTATTTCGTGGAAGCCATGACGGACAAAATCGAAGCGGATATCGAAGAGTACATCAAAAAGATCGATGCCATGGGAGGCACACTGGCCGCCATCGAACAGGGCTACATTCAAAAGGAAATTCAGGACAGCGCTTACCGGTTCCAAAAAGAAATCGAAAGCGGCGACCGAGTCTACGTAGGCATCAATAAATACACCATGGAAGAACCCGAACCCACGAATCTTCTTAAGGTGGACATGAAACTGGGAGAAATCGAAGCGGCGAAACTTAAAAAACTGCGTGCTGAAAGGGATCAGGCCACGTGGAAGGCTGCTCTGGATCGCCTGCGCGAGGTGTCCCGGTCCGAGGAAAACGTCATGCCGGCCGTCATCGACGCGGTCAAGGCTCGGGCCACCATCGGAGAAATCTGCGACGTGTGGCGGGAAATCTTTGGGGAATATCGGCCCAAGGAATTCGTGTAAGAAAAAAGTCACCAAAAAGCCCAAAGAAATCGCAGAATAGACCCCTTTTGCCCCTTTCGCGCCCCAAGCGAAAGCGGCAAAGAGCGCCCTACCCTAAGAATACAGGGTGGTCGCCCAGTGGAGGAACAAAATGGCTCAGGACAGAAAGATCAAGATCATTGTGGCCAAACCCGGCTTGGACGGCCATGACCGCGGCGCCAAGTTGTTGGCCCGCATTTTCGCGGAAGCGGGCATGGAAGTGGTGTACACGGGGCTTCGACAAACCCCGGAAATGATTGTAGAAACCGCTATACAGGAAGACGCCGATGTGGTCGGGCTTTCCAGCCTTTCGGGCGTGCACATGTATTTCTTTCCTCGCGTGGTGCAGCTTCTTAAGGAAAAAGGCCTGGACGACGTGCTTGTTGTGGGCGGCGGCATCATTCCTTCGGAAGACGTGCCGGAACTGAAAAAGGCTGGGGTGGCCGAAATCTTCGGCCCGGGCACGCCCACGGCCAAGATCGTGGAATTCATCAAGAACAACGTGCGCAAGCGCGATTAACGGATTTCCCATGCGAGACTACGCCAAGGAAGTGCTGGAAGGATCGCCTCGGGCGGCGGCTCGGCTCATCAGCTGGTTGGAAGACGAAGACGCGCGAGCCCTGGAACATATGGAACGGCTCTACCCGCACACGGGTCGAGCTTACGTCGTGGGGATCACGGGATCGCCTGGAGCGGGTAAGAGCACTTTGACGGACAAGTTCACCTTTGCTTTGCGTCGCCAAGGCCTCACCGTCGGGATCATTGCCGTGGACCCCAGCAGTCCGTTCTCGGGCGGAGCGGTTCTGGGGGACCGCGTGCGCATGAGCCGTCTTGCCACGGACCCGGGAGTCTTCATTCGCAGCATGGCCACTCGAGGTTATCTCGGCGGGTTGGCCAAAGCCACCGGGGAGGTGGTCAAGGTCTTGGACGCCTTTGGCAAGGACATCATCGTCATCGAAACGGTCGGGGTCGGCCAGGACGAGGTGGACATCATTCGGCTGGCCGACACCACGTGCCTGGTGCTGGTTCCGGGTCTAGGCGACACGATTCAGAGCATGAAGGCCGGGGTGATGGAAATCGCGGACATCTTCATCATCAACAAGGCGGATCGCCCGGGAACGGACCAGCTCTACACCGAAGTGACCTCTCGCGTGGAACAGGATGCCCACATCAAGGAACGGGCCTGGACGCCCCCTGTGGTGCGGACCGTCGCCGTGGAAGACCAGGGCATTGACGACCTTCTGCAGGCGGTTAACGCGCACCGGCAATTCCTGAAGGCATCCGGAGCGCTGGAAGAAAAGCGGCGCCAACGAACTCGCGATGAAACCTTGCGAATGATCCACGCCGAAGTCTTTCGGCGCCTTTATGAACGGCTGACGGCCAACGGCCAGCTGGACGCCCTGGTGGAAGCCATTGTGGAAAAGCGAGAAAGCCCCTACCGCGCCATGCAGGACGTGCTGGCGCGGTGGCTCAAGGAGTGATGGCCCCGCAGAGCTCGCAAAGGCCGGGCTGCGGCGCCGTCACGCGTCGACGGTTCGCGCACATTCCCGTGAAAGTGAAGCCCCATGAATCTCCATGAGCTTGCGTCCCGAATCCTTGGCCCGGCGATGGATGGGCATCGGCATGTGGGGCCGAGCCTTTTGGAATCCACGTCTGAAGAAGGCCTGGGCCATGAGGGAAGCCCAAGGGGCATGGCTTACAGACGCCGGCACCCTGCCCCTAAGCGACAAGGGCAAAAATCTGGAATGCGGCGATCGACCGGACTTTTTGGTCGAAGACACGGTCCTTGTAGAGTCTAACGCATGCAAACACATGGAACCGCCAGGGTCCTTTCGAACCGCAAGCTCACGGGCCGTTCCGTGGGGCTTTTGATCAACCACAACGCGCCTGTTTTGAAAGACGGCATCCACCGCCTCGAGTTTATATTCAAGACAGGTTGCGTTGTGCCGAAGGCGCAGGGGGGCGCACGCATCCGGGGGACCCCGTTTCTCAGCCCACTGCGCCTAGGCGGTGATTTTTCCGTTTTTCACGTCACCCAAAACATGTGAACAGGTCATGCAACCATCCCACATATTCCAAAACCCCCAAAGGAGGATCGCCCATGAAAGTGCTCAAAGTGGACCATATCGGTATCGCCGTCAAATCCATCGACCAAGCGCAAAAGCTTTATCGCGAAATCCTGGGCCTGCCGGATCACGGCCGCGAAACCGTCGCCGAACAAAAGGTCATCACGGCCTTCTTTCCCGTGGGCGACACGGAAGTCGAACTCCTCGAATCCACCGCTGCCGATGGCCCGGTGGCCAAATTCATTGAAAAAAAAGGCGAAGGCGTGCACCATATCGCCTTTCGTGTGGAAAACATCGACGCCGCTTTGGAAGAACTGAAAGCGCAAGGCGTCCAGCTCATCGATCAAACACCGCGCCAAGGGGCCGGAGGGGCCCGCATCGCCTTTTTACACCCCAAGGCCACGGGCGGCGTGTTGGTGGAGTTGTGTGAGCGAAAGGACGCGTAGGACCCGTCCCATGACTGTAGAACGCACCTTTCCTTTTTCGGCCCTGGTCGGCCAGGATCTCATGAAACGGGCTCTGCTGCTCAATGTGGTGGACCCATCCCTGGGTGGCGTGCTCATCAAGGGCGAACGAGGCACGGCCAAGTCCACGGGCGTGCGGGCCTTGGCCGACCTTTTGCCCACCATTCGCGTGGTGGAAAATTGCCCATTTCGGTGTGATCCGGACAGACCGGAAGAGCTGTGCCCGTTGTGCCGAGAAAAGGTCGCAGCGGGGCAGACCCTTTCCGTGGTCCAACGCAGGGTGCCACTGGTCAATCTTCCCATAGGCACCACCGAAGACCGACTCTTGGGAACCATTGACATCGAAAAAGCCCTCAAAACGGGCCAAAAGGCCTTTGAACCGGGTCTTCTCGCCGAAGCGCACCGGGGCATTCTGTACGTGGACGAAGTCAATTTGCTCAACGATCAGATCGTCGATCTCTTTCTCGATGCCGCGGCTTCGGGCCGAAACGTGGTGGAGCGTGAAGGGATCAGCTTTGCCCATGCCAGCCGATTCATTCTCGTGGGCACCATGAATCCGGAGGAGGGCGATCTCAGGCCGCAACTCCTGGACCGTTTCGGACTTTCGGTTACCATTCGAGGCATCGACTCGGTGCAGGAACGCGTGGAAATCGTCAAGCGCCGTTTGGCTTTTGAAGCCGACCCTGAAGGTTTTCGATCTCGATGGGCTGCACAAGACCGTGCTTTGGCCCAGCGTATTCGATCGGCACAAGAAAGCCTTCATCGCATCGCCTTAACCGAAGAACTGCTGGAACTGGCCTCGCGCATCGCCATGGCCATGGGCACAGACGGGCATCGCGCGGACATCGCCATGATCAAGGCGGCTCGAGCCCACGCCGCGCTGGAAGGCCGAAGTGCGGTCACGGCGCACGACCTTCATTTGGCCGCACGCCTTGTGCTGCCGCACCGGGTGAAGAAAACGCCTTTGGAAAAGGCCGAACTGGATGAAGAAAAGCTCAAAGAGCTGTTGCCATCGGAAGGCGGTGCGGGAGCCGGAGAGGCTCAGCCCTGGGTGCCCGTCCATCACAACGCACCCAAGCCTTCGGCCCACGCTCAAAGCGCCCCAGTGCCGGGGGAATGCGTGACGCACCTGTGCCCGATGAGCCGAGCCGTTTTGGCCCACATGCCATGGCATCGCCTTCAGCCCGGGACCCATCCCGGACGGAGGTTTTCCATCCCCTTTTCGCAACATTCCGGGACCGTCCATGGAGCGCGATGCCCCCTGCCCGGCGAACCTTTCAGCGACGTGTCCATCCTGGGAACCCTTCGAGCGGCCGCGCCCTACCAGAAAAGCCGTCAAAACGGCAACGGCAACGGCAACGGGCGGCCCGTGCTGCTGGCTCACGATATCCGCGTGCGCAAGCGATCGCGCAAGACCGGGCTTTCCCTGGTCATGGTTGTGGACTCCAGTGCCAGTATGCGTAGCAACGACCGCATGGCCCTGACCAAAGGGGTGATCGACGCGCTCCTTCAAGACCTTTACTTTCGACGGGACAAACTGGGCATTGTGACCTTTCGGCACACGGCCGCGGAGGTGCTCCTGCCCCTGACGCACAATATTCGGGATGCGGCCCAGGCTGTCGAAGCCTTACCGGTGGGGGGCCGCACGCCGCTTTCCATGGGACTTCACCTGGGGCTTCGCCTGCTGGTGCAGGAAAAACGCAAGAACCCTGAAACCCTTCCTGTCATGCTTGTGTTTTCCGACGGGCGCCCCAACATGAGCGCCTTTGGGGCGGATCCCCTTGACGAAACCTTTCATTATGCCAGGGAAGTTCAACGCCAAGGCATTCAAGCCGTCTTCGTGGACACGGAACGGGATCCCATGGCCGGTGGCTGTGCCTATGAAATCGCCCGCCGCATGGGTGCCCTCTATCTCCCTGTGGACCGCCTCTTTAGCCATCGGTCATCGCGCTCCCTTGCCGGCCCCGACAGCTCGTGATAAATGCATACGTAAAAAGTCTGAAGGAAACCGCGATGAAAAAACAACAAATCGCATGGCTTGTGGTCCTCATGGCCGGGCTTTTCGGGGTGTTGACCGCTTCCGGTCCCCTTCTCGCCCAAGAGCCCGGATTCACGCGCCAGGACCGGGATCTGCTCATCGAATTGCGCACCCGCATGCTGGAAATTGACAAACGCTTTGAGCAGATCGATAAACGCTTTGAGCAGATCGATAAACGCCTTGAGCAAGTGGACAAGCGCTTTGATCAGCTCATGCACTTTCTGTACATTCTCGCCGGCATTTTCACGTCCCTGGTGGTGGCGGTCATCGGCTTCGCCTATTGGGACCGCCGGACCATCGTCTCGCAAGCAAAAAAGGAGACCAAGGAAGACCTGGAGCGGGAAGGCCGCCTTCGGGACGTGATCCTGGCCCTGCGCGAATTCGCTGCCAAAAACGAGGACCTGGCATCCATTCTCAAGAGCTATCATCTCCTCTAGCTGCCATCCTTTTGCATCCCGACGCCCCACGCTTTTGCACGCCTCTTTTCACAGGCCTTCAGAGAGGAAAGCTTGAGCCGGGGCCTCGTTCCAGCGCCCCGTCCCGTTATAGTGACCCCGCATTGGACTGAACCAGCCATAAGCGTTGGATTTGGTCTGCGAAAGGGGGTGTGCGGTGCAAGAAAGCGTGGTTAAGCCAATTCGAAGGCAAAGATGAACGGCCAATCGTCAAAGGAAGATCGTGCTGGAGATTCTCAAAGGCCACAAAACCATCGTGAATGTGGCACGGGAGCACGATGTCAGCCAGACAACCCCAACGCAGGTCTATTGACCGCGAAAATCCCCCGGCCACCACATGGGAACCTGACGATCTCTGCCGCATCTGATGGAATGCGCTGTCTAACGGCCGGATTTCCTGGCAATCGGCATGGATGCCTCGCGTAGGGGCAGGCCCCTGTGCCTGCCCTGCAGGCCCCTTACCTGACCCTATTAGGGGCAGCCACAAGGGCTGCCCCGACGTAATCCCTACAGAAAACCCAAGAGCAGCTCGGTCACAACAACGCACATTTTGGTCTTGATTCCTAGGGGTCATGACACCGAAAAGCACCGGGGCGCACAAACCGTGCGCCCCGCCCAAGGACTCTCGCGTTTTTGCCGTGCTCGTGATCTTTTTACCCCCACGCCCGCGACAACGCCGGAGCTCACCGCCCATAGAATCCGCACTCACGGCGAGCCGCCGCGCACCAGAACCTCACCGCATGCCCGCTACCCTTCCCGCGGCAGGCGATAGCCGAACTCCCTAAGCACCCGCGGGTCCCGGCGCCAGTTTTTCTGCACGCGCACATACAAACCCAAATACACGCGGCACCCCAAAAGCCGTTCTATGTCCTCCCGGGCTTGCCGACCGATTTCTTTCAGCCGTGCGCCCCCTTTGCCGATCACGATCCCCTTCTGGGAATTCCGCTCCACATGAATGGTGGCCTCGATGCGAAGGAGGTTTTTGTCGGCCTGCTCGCGAAAGACGTCCACGGTCACGGCCGTGGCGTAGGGAATTTCCTCTTCCGTCAGATGAAACACTTTTTCTCGAACGATTTCTGCCACCAGAAACCGTTCCGGCTGATCTGTCACGGCATCGTCCGGATAGTATCGAGGTCCTTCGGGAAGCCGTTTTTCCAGTTCGGCCAGAAGCTGCGGCACGCCATCTCCCGTGAGCGCCGACAGCGGCACCACGGCCTCAAAGGATCGCAGCCCTGTGTATCGATCAATAAGGGGAAGCAGCGCGGCTTTGTCTTTCAAAAGATCCACCTTGTTGAGGACGAGCACCACCGGGGTGGTGATTTTTTCCATGGATTGCAAAACAAATCGATCCAGATCCATGCCTCGTGCCGTCACGTCCACCATAAAGGTCACGGCATCCACGTCGTTGAGCGTCGCCAGAGCCGTCTTCACCAGAATTTTGTTGAAGGTGTCCCGAGCCCGATGAATCCCCGGCGTGTCCACAAAAATCATCTGGCACCGGTCGGTATTGTAAATACCCACAATGCGGTTTCGTGTGGTCTGCGGCTTGGGGCACGTGATGGCGATCTTTTGCTTGAGAATTTGGTTCATGAGGGTGGATTTCCCCACATTGGGCGCCCCCACCAGAGCCACAAAGCCTGATTTTATGAGTTCCACGAAAGATAGGCCTCCGATTCGCACGAAGCACTCATAGATCGGTTTCGGAAGGTTTCTGGACGTGGGGAAAGTCCGTGCTTTTCTGGGCTAAATGGGGAACGGCTTCATCTATGGAAGCATCCTTTTGTACGGCCTGAACGGCCTCCTGCTCACAAGGATCGGCTTCCGTGCAGGG
Organism: Desulfosoma caldarium; assembly: GCF_003751385.1. Lineage (NCBI taxonomy): Bacteria > Pseudomonadati > Thermodesulfobacteriota > Syntrophobacteria > Syntrophobacterales > Syntrophobacteraceae > Desulfosoma > Desulfosoma caldarium. The sequence goes on from NZ_RJVA01000009.1 coordinate 270,462, forward strand.
GGAAAGCCGAAATTCGGCGCGCCTTAGAACCACACCCATCTCCCGGCATGTGGTTTCCAAGGTTTCGGCGATTTCCTGTGAGATATCCCGTGAGGCCACGACGATTTCCTGGACGCCGTATCGACGCACGAGCTTGGGCACATGCCGAAGCGTGCCAAGGACTTTGTAGCCGAACATGCGGCGGCACACCGTTCTTTCGTCCGCATCGATGAATCCAACCGGTACAAGGCCCAGATCGGCATTTTCCAGGAGCTCTTGAAGCACGTAGGCCCCGTTGCGGTTGGCTCCGTAGATCAGCGTGGGACGGCCTTTCTTTTTCACCAGTCGGTTGAGAAACTCCGAGAGCAGGCGAAAGGAGAGCCGCGAACCCGAAAGCGACAGCAAAGACAAAAGCCAAAAAATGGCGAAAACGGTTCTTGAAAAGCCCTTGAAATCGTAAGCGAAGACCAAAACCGTCAGGCTCACGCACACCCCGGCGCTAACGGCCAAAACGTGAATGCTGAGATCCGAAAGGGTCGTGTAACGCCACACGCCTCGGTAGATGCCACAGGCCACATAACTTGCCAGGCAACAAATAAGGATCACCGGCAGGCTGCCGAGAAAAAGAGGAAAAGCTTCGGGATCAGACCATCGTTCGTAGCGCAGGTAGTAAGCCAGCCAATAGCAAAAGGCAATGAGAAACACGTCCAGCATCACTTCAAAGACGCGCTTCTTGTAGGTGAACTGGACCCACAGGACGGTGAGGGCCGGCTTCTTTTCCAGCAGACTTTTCTCACCGGGAGGATACACGCGCACCTGGGCAAGGCGCACGAGAAAGACCACGGTCAGGAGCACAAAGAGCGCGGCCGACGCGTAGAAAAGCCCCATGTCCACCGCGCTGAGCAGGGCCACGGCACCGCCTAGCACCGAAAAACCGTACAGAACCCGAACGGCTCTTTTTTCATCCAAGCCGATCGCAACAAGCCGATGCGACGTGTGGTCCCGGCCCCCGCACGCCACGGATCGGCAAAACATCGTGCGCATCACGGAAACCAGGGCCATGTCCGCCACGGGAAGAGAAAAGACAAAGAGCGGGGCCATGACGATGGGCACCAAATGCCCGTGACGACTCAGTTCGTTCTGCGTGCTGATGCCGGCCAAAAGGAATCCGAGAAAGAGGCTTCCGCAATCCCCCATGAAAATGGAAGCCGGATGGCGGTTGTGGCACAAAAATCCCAGGACGGCCCCAAGAAAAATGGGTAGAAGCCCGATATGGGGATCCAGGGACATGCCCCCGCCGTGCAGCACTTCAAAGGCCAGCAGGAAAAACCCGGCGATGGCGGCGACTCCCGCGCTCAACCCGTCCATGTTGTCGAGTAGGTTAAACGCGTTGGTCATCCCCACGATCCAGAGAATACTCAGGAAAGTGTTGGCCGTTTTTGACACGAACCAATCAATCTTGTAACCGAAAAAGACCAGAACGGAGGCAAGGACGATCTGTGCCACGAGCTTGGTCTGGGGCGAGAGGTTTCGAAAATCATCCCAGAGTCCCAGCAGGAACATGGCGGCGCCGCACACCAGAAGCGGTGCGAGGTGAAGCGCTGCGGTGGACATATTCCCGAACCAGCCGAGAAGCAGCCCGACCCCCGTTGCCGCATAAAAAGTTGCGGCAATGGCCACGCCGCCCAGCAAAGGGGTAGGGATTCTGTGCCACCGGTCTTCCCGAGGAACGGCCACCTTGCCCCGCCGCGCGGCCCAACGGCCCACCGCAGGTGTCAAACGCCATCCAAGGCCAAAAGCCCCGAAAAACAGCACCAGCCCGTGAAACCATTCCACGGCGGCATCCATGCCTTAACTCCTCGATCAGCTTTGAAAATATGCAATAACGCTTTGAATGATGCCCCTCAAATCCACTCGAGGCGTAAATCCCGTCAACTCCTCGAGCTTGCGAATATCCGGGCAGCGGCGCCGCATGTCTTCAAATCCGGGCCCGTAGGCCCGTTCATAGGGAATGTATTCGATTTCCGAACGGCTTCCGGTCATTTCCTTAACCAGTTCGGCCAGATCCCGAATGGTGATTTCCTGGGGGTTGCCCACATTGATCACCTGGCCGAGGGCTCGCGGTTCGGCCATGAGCCGCACCAGGGCTTCCACCACGTCGGACACATGGGTAAAGGACCGGGACTGGGAACCGTCGCCGTAGACGATGATGGGTTTGTTGAGCAGCGCCTTTTGCACGAAGTTGGGAACGACCATGCCGTATTGCCCGGTCTGGCGAGGCCCCACCGTGTTGAAAAGTCGAACCACAACCACCGGCAGCTTTTTTTCTTCAAAGTAGGCCAAAGCCAAAAACTCATCCAGGGCCTTGGAACACGCATAGGCCCAGCGCCGACACGACGTGGGCCCAATGAGGCTGTCGCCATCCTCCCGAAGCGGCGCTCCACCATTGTCGTCCATGGCCTTACCGTAGACTTCCGACGTGGACGTGATTAGGACCTTCTTTTTGTGCCGATTGGCGCAACGCAGCACCACCTCGGTCCCTCGAACATTGGTTTCCAGCGTCTCCACGGGGCGGTTCATGATGAGCTTCACCCCTACAGCCGCTGCCAAGTGGTAGACTTCATCGCATTGGGCCACCAATTCGTCCATGAGTGATTCATTGAGAATGGTGTCCACGACATACTGGAAGTTCCGGTTGTCTTTATGCTCGGCTACGTTGTCCAACCGACCCGTCGATAAGTTGTCAATAACAGTGACTCTGCACCCTTCATCCAACAAACGATCGACCAGGTGCGACCCGATAAACCCCGCTCCACCCGTGACAAGAACTGTTTTGGTATCTCTGGTATTCAATGCCTTTTCACCGACGAATTGATCATGAAACAGCGTGTTTAGATAAAAACATCTTGCATGGGATTTCCAGTCAATGGGAAATCCTTGCGCGAAATCGACAGCACATCACGATAGACACGCAAAATCTTTTGCGAAAACCGTACCACGCTAAATTCTTTCTCCGCTCTTTCTCGTGCCCGGTGGCCCATCTTGGACCGCAGTTCCCTATTGGATAAAAGATGGTCGATGGCTCGTGCCAACGCCCGGGGATCTTTCGGCGGCACAAGCCTTCCTGTCACACCATCCAGAACGGCGTCCCGACAGCCAGGCCAGTCCGTCGTCACGGCAGCACGCCCAACGGCTGCAGCTTCCAGCAAAATTTTTGGGACGCCTTCGCCATAGTATGAAGGAAGAACAACGAGATGTGACATGGCAAGGATCTGTGGGATGTCGTGGCGGAATCCTAACCAATCCACAACCCCTTCACGATGCCAGCCTTCCAAACACGACCTCGGGACTGCGCAAGGGTTTTCCGCATCGTGCCCACCAACGAGAACAAACTGGACCAGTTCCCCCCACTCTTTCTTAAGAATCCTCGCTGCTTCAACGAATTCTCCCACCCCCTTATCCCACAGCATCCGCGAGGCAAACACGACCACAAAAGGAGGTGCCTGCGGCTCAGGTTGCTCTCGAAAGCCGCTCAGATCCACGCCCACGCCACCGACGACGTACGTTTTTTCCTCCTTTCCCCAGCCCTGAGACTGACCATAGGCTCTATCCGCTGCATTTTGAAAAACCAAAACACTTCGCTTATCCCCTCTTAAAGTTCGAAGCCAGGGCTTGAGAAAAAGCCGGCTGCTTCGCCCGGCTTGGTTTCGAAAGGCAAACCCTAGCCCAATAAACATGTGCACGGCCGGAAGCCGCAACAATCTGGACGCGACCGACCCGTAGCAAATCGCCTTGAGTCCAATGTGATGGACCAGATCCGGTTTCATCCGTCGGTAATGGCGCAAGAGGTGCAGCACAGCCGCCGTTTCCATAACAGGGTTCTTACCAGAACGCGTCACCGGCCAATGGATAAAATGCATGCCGCGCCTTTCTATTGCCGCACCCTCTCCCGTATCCCTGGCCATGATGGTCACCTGAAAGCCCTGCCTTGTGAGCAACTGGGCGAGAGGAAGGAAATGAATACGAAAAACCCAGTCGGCATTGACGGTAAAAACCACGTGCAGTCCACAGCTCGTCATGCCTCTGGTTCCTCATGTTGGTGATACTGGGCAAAGGTTCATTAAGGACGACCCAGCCCAATCAACAGCCGAAGCATTTCCGTCTCCAGCCGGTATAGCCTCGCCACATCCACAGAAAAGGCAGAGCGCAGGCGTTTTCCAAAGGGTCCACGAGAATCGACGAAACTTTGTATTTTTTCCTGGCATCCCAGCGCAGTTTGTGGCCATACACGGCCCAAAACACTTCAGCCTGCCGGCGAGCGAGTAAATCCCCTCACACCAAGACCCTCAATGCCCTTTGGATGCTCTTTTCAGCACGTTTCGCCTTTCACCCACGGCATTATGAATCCTAAAGGCGATTTCAAAACAAGGATCGTAAACCACCGCGCCCAAAGCCGCAACCGTCAAGTAAATGCACCAGACATGATGCCATATGGAAGAGTCGTCCTATAAGAATTTGTCATGATCCCAAGGAATCAAGACCAAAATGTGCGTTCTGGTGTACGCGCTGCTCTCGGCTTGTCTGTCCGCATCAAGCGCACCGACCGGTGACCCTTCAGCATCCGCTCCAGGCCTTGACAAACGGCTTTGGGTCGACGGCTTATGGCTGGTCCAGTCCAGTTTGGGGTCACGAGACTTTTTTCAAACCATTTCCTTCCAACCGATCTTCTCCTTCGTCCATCGAAGATCGCCATCTCGTCGTAGTCGTCATTGCCCCTTCTTTTTCAGCATTTCCATAAAAGGATTGGCGCCGAATCCGCCGGAACCTCCGGAAGGCGGAAAGGGATTTTGGGACGATTCTTGCCCGTAGCTTTGACCCTGACGGGCTTTTTGGATGGCCTGTTGCAAGGGGCTGGTCCCGCTGCCACCTTGAGCCTGTCCCTGGCCTGTAGGCATCGCGCCTTTTCCTTGGACACTGCCCTTGGCGGGAGCTGGTCCAAAGGGATTAAGAGGCTGGCCTTGACCTTGTTGCCGCCGCGTGCCCTGCGGTGTCGCACTCTCCACGTCCTGGCCTTTAGACGGGGACCCCGCGGTCACTTCAATCGGTTGTGGTCGATCTTTTTCAGGGCCGTAAAGCGGTAGCCGAAGATTTTCTCCATTTCCTTCCAAAACGACGGCGTTGGCCCCAATTTCTTTCAGGACATAAGGCCCTACGGTGTCGCCTTCCCCGTACCACGCTGCCGAAGAGGCCCTGTCTTTCGAAGCCGTTCCCGTTTCCAGAAGCGCCTTTTTTCCCTTCTCAGTCCTCATAACCCCCGTGAAGGTGACCCTCGCTGACGTCTTTCCATGCGTCATGGATCTGTCGAGTCCACTGCGCTCCGGCGCGAAAAGATGCTTGGTCACCATGGGTGGCTGCGCCTCATCAGTAGCGGCCGCTGCGCCGGCGGCCCACCCCCCCACGGCAGGGCCCAGCACTATGGTCACCAAGCCCACGGCCATCATAAAAATCCGAATCAGCCTTTTATTTGTTGACCATCCCAGTCTGAAAGCGTTTCGACAACCATGGCCCGCACATCGTTCAGGATCCAGATCGTTCACAGACACCTGCCCCAGCAGGCAGACTCTGGGCTCGACCGCGGAGCCGATCAATGTTCTCGTCCGAGGAGGCCCCGTTCCCCGACCTCGATCGCGGCTGAAAATCGGTGCGCTTTTTGCCTCTTTCATTGAGTCTTAATTCCTTTTTGGACACATTTGCCAGGGACGGTCACACGCACGCGGGCTCAAACTTCATGAAAAGAAGGTCATTGCACTCACATTGTGCTCCTGGCTCACGGGTCCGGCCCTCATGGGCCTGGCTCCGCCATGGGCTTCTGCCGCATCGTGCCGGAATGCCGCTATCGTCTCCGCACCCTTCCGCCCTTACCGGGAAGCCCTCGAGGGCCTCCAGGCCTCCCTCACTCGGCTCGGCCTTTAAACACCCAAGCTTATCAACTCTGCCCCAAGACACTCAAGGAGACTTTCGGACCGCGAATAGGGAACTCCTTCGGCTCTCCGCCGACGCTTTCATTTCCACCGACCCGGAAGCTCTGCCGGTTGCTGAAAACGTCGTCAAAGTCTGCGGCCCTCCCTGGGCTTACACCATGGTCCTAGACCCTACAAAACTCGTTGTGGATCCCAATGGTCCTTCCTGTGGCCTTTCCCTTTCTATTCCCGCCGCTGAACAAATTTAGGCCATCGCTCGAACCCTTCCCGAAAGGAAACGCCTGGGCGTCTTTGACTCCACGGCCGCCAACGGAGATTTTCTCCGGTAAGCACAACGCCACATGGAAAACTTCGGGCCGATCCTGCAGGCCATGACCGTGTAAGGACCCAAGGACATTCCCGATCATGTTTCTCAGACCCTGCCGAGCCTGGACGCCTTGTGGATCATTCCGGACCCGGTCAACAATTCTCCGGCCCTTGTGGAATACCTTGTGGAAACGGCTCTTTGGCACCACGTTCCATCTGTGCCCAGCCCGACATCGAACACCGCCTTATTTGACCTCGGCACCGTTAAACCAACGGAATGGTCGAACGATTCAACAGCCGAATTAAAGAGGCCTCGTCGCAAACCGGCTTCCCTACCGCAGCTCACCTAAAGAGGAAGCTATGACTCAGCACGGCCAGCTCCATAAGACCACAGTCCTTGGAAAAATATTCGCCATAGAACCCCGATTCAGCCACTCAAAATCCGACACCAAAAAAGACCTCACCTTTTTGTTAAATCCGTTCATGAGTTTGCGGGACCTGGGAGGTGGCTCCGGTTGTTCCGACAGGTTGGCGGCGGAAATAAGGTGGAAAGCCGTCATGGTTAAGCCGCCAGTTGCGTCGATGGGCGGGCAATGTACGGAAATTGCGTCATGGAAAGAGCCTTCAACCCGGCCAAAAGGACTCGACCCCAAGGACCGGACGGAACCCATCGTTCTACCGAATTTTCCATCCTGCGCCCGAGTATAGAACCGGAAGAAACCGTTGGGGATTTTTCCTACCCTTGGACGTGGGACTCCAGACATTCGGCTACGGAGGCGTGCTGAGGACATCCATCCAGCGCCTGCCCGGCCGTATAAGGCTGCGCTATTTTTCGGAAACCGTCCCCAGTTATCCCGGATGCGCCCGTAAGGACACCGCTCCCGACGTCTGGCTTTTGGACCTGAACGCGGTGGGGAAGGATTGCCTTTTTCCCAAGCTGGATCTGATGGCCGCCGTCAACGTCCTGCCTCGATCCCCTTCCGCCATAACCTATTGAGTCTCAGGGGTGCTCCAATAGGACTCTGCCCTGCGAAGGAACGCCTCCTGCAAGACCACCACGGGTCATGATCCTTGTCGTAGCCTTCATTGCCCGCCGCAACCACGAAAAGAATGTCGAGCGCTCCGGCATGGCCTGTTTTCCTACCCCGTATTAGGAATACCCTCCAAAGCCCATGATGAGGACGCGGACATCGTGGGCCTTGGCAAAAAGTTCGACCCAACAGCCAGCGGAAACTCGAAACGGTGAAGCTTCGAGAAGGTGTTCGAAAAACCGGTGGACCCCGTGACGCTTCACGGGGGTCTGATTCATGTTCTTGAAAAGGGGACTTACAAAGCCAATGTGGACCGAATCCTTGGAGCTTCCGCTGTCGCGCAGCTCAGCCCCTCTTCTGTTATCGAAACACGCTGTCGAAAAACAAAAACCTTCTAAGGGATCGGTGCAGAGCTGAGAATTGCTCCACTTGGCATATGGATGACTGTCCAAAAAATGATTTGTCAAGGAGTGGGACAGGGAAACCGACGCGGCCGAGTTCATGCCCGGCCGCTTTTTGAAGAGCGCACGGTTCACTGCGCCATGGGGCTCACGGGCGGGCCCACAAGAATGGTCCCGTAACGGGTCCGATCCGGAGCCAAAATGCCGCCGGCGGGTGTGACATAAAAGGTGCCGTCCACGCGGCTGCGAAGGACTTCGCGGCCGGTGAGGCTGGCCACGAAGTTGTCAACGAGGCGGCCCACGGCGTGCTGAATGGCTTCGCTGGTCAGAATGTCCACATCCTTTTCGCCGAACACGGTCTTGGGCATGACCTTCACTTCGGCACGGTTCACCCACACAATCTCCCCCGTGCGCGCATCCTGGGCGATCATGCCCAACTGAATCCACGCGTGGTCCACTCGCCCTCCCTTGTGCCCCAGAAAGGCGATGCCCGCACCGGCGGCCCCCCAGATGGCCGTGTTCAGGCTGGCATAATCCTCTTCGCGCACCAAACGGCCACCAAACCGTGGATGGCCCACGAACTTCTTGTCATTGTCTTCCAAAGGCCAGTTGTCTTTGGCCAGAGCGGCCCCCACAAGGCCGCCGATGGCCATCTTATCGATCATCTCATAGGTGTCGCTGTGCGCCACACCAAAGACCGTGCGGGATCCCACCTTTAAGAAGAACGGCAGCAATCCGGTCTGGATAGGATTGAAGCTGTCTTCCTGGCCCGCTTTGAACACCAGGAGGCGGCCTCTCACCACGTAATCGGCTCCAAACCGATTCCCAAGCCTTCGAACAGCCTCACTGTCCAGGGTAATCAATCGTTCACGGTTCCAGTAGGGTTCGGCGGAGCGGCGATGGGCTTCGTTGCGGTAGATGGCCCCAAGGATTTCCGCTTTCATGCCCGGGGACCAGTCTTTGGTCAGCTCCTTTTCCAAGGCCAGTGTGGCCGTGCTTTTGCCTTCCTCGGGCGTGGCGTCCTGAATGATGCCTTGTTCCAGCAGGTAACCGATCACATCTTCGTAGATCACAGGAGAGAAACCGAAGCGCAGCAATTCGTCGGTCAAGGCTTCGTTGACCAGAATGTTTCGCCTCCAGTAGCCATAAAGGGAATCCTCAGGCGTGTAGTCGGAAAAGGGCACCACCACCACTTTCTTGAATTCGCCAACCGAAGACTCGCGGGCCACGGGAGTCTTAAGTTCCATCACCGACGTGCCACAGCCGGAAAGGACCCACAGTCCCAGCCCTATCGCCACGAATTGTCTGATCATCGCCCTCTCCTTACGACCGTCCCGAGACATCCCCCTGTCTTCCGAGAACCTTGTGCCTTTTCCGGTTCACTGAAATGCCACCCGGGTCGCCTCAAAGGTCTCCCATGAAGCCCCATACCGGAAGGTCCACCGCCCTGTCATCTTTTGTGAGGTCAAGGAGGTGATTTCGTATCTATATGGCACACCCCTTTCCGAAAATTCCAGAATATAAAGCGTGCTCATGCCGTCTCCGGGCCGGCACACCACCGGCGTGTCCCCCCAGGTTCCCACAAAATTGACGGTTCCAGGGTCGCGGTGCAGCCGCAACGGTCGCTCCGCGCCGTAGTCGTAGACGTCCCCTCGATAGGTTTCGCTGACCAACCAGGTGCCTTCGATGGTGCGCACATTGATTTGCGCTCGCTGCACTTCCACCGCATCCCCCAAGCTTCTTCCCACCCGGGAACTCACGATGATGCGGCCTTGCAAGCCGAGAAGACGCACAGGTCCGAGAGGAATGGACCCAATGGGGCCGGCGGCGTAGTAGAAATCGTCGGCTCCTGGCTGCTTCACGCCGCCTTGAAACGCCACGGCAAAACCGTTCGCGTGCTGAGGCGAAAGCGCGTAAACCAGCCCGGGCACAGTGTCGGGAAACGCCACGAGCAGATAGACTTTCTGATCCAAGCTGCAGGCTTCATCCAGGCTGCCCTGGGCTCCGTCGGGATCCATCCACACACCTCCGGCCTGAACGCACAGGCCTTGCGTCGGATAGTTGACCGTCAGCGCAGGAGCGGTCAAAATGAGGCCTAACCAGGCCGTGTCCACCGTTTCCACCAAGAGAAAACCGGATGAGGTCTGGGAAATGTCCGCCGAAATCGGAGGCGCACTGATGGGCTCCCCGGGACGGCGCACCTCCACCATAACCGGAATCACGCGGTAGGCGTCCCCGGTTGCGTTGTAAACCGTGATTCGGGCCGAAAACCGGCCGAAGCCCATGGCCTGAAGGACCGTGTCAACGGGGGTCACCTGAATGGACCCGGACCTGCCCGTGGCTCCCGGCACTTCCGCGTCGGAATTCACCGAGATTTGCACAAACGCCACATCCACCGTGGCAAACCACCCCGGTTCCTGGGAAATCACCAACAGGGTCTGTGAGGAAGCCGTATCCAACAGCCCGTCGGCCGAGCGTTCAAGGCTCCAGAAGAGAGAGCCCGGAAAGACGGTCAAACGTTCCCGCGCCACCGTCATTACCCGCGCCTTGACCACCAGTTCCACCGGCTCCGTGGATAAGCCGGAATAGAAGATCACCGTGCCTTCCACATAGGATTCGTCGGCAAGGACAGGAATCTTTGTGGGATCCACGGTCAGAGTGGCCGAGCTATTGCCGGTGCCGCTGGACGGCGCAAGTGTCAGCCAGGGCACGGCGCTGACCGCAGACCATAAGAAGCTCGTATGGGTCGGATCGGCATTGCGTATGCTGACGGAAAAGGCTCGCGGTGAGAGATCCGCCGTGGTGAAATCCAACTGAAACTGCGTGGGGGAAACTGTGAGCAGGTTTCCCGGCGTGCGAATGACCGTCATGGAAGCGGTAAGGTCGGCGGACTTGGAGGGATCGAGCTCGGAAATCACGGTGATGGTTCCCGTAAAGGTCCCTTCCATGAATTCGGAAATGGATGGAGTCACCGTAAAGGTCCCCGGAATCGTTCCGGATGTGGGCTGCAGCGTCAACCAGACGGCGTCACTGGAAGCCAGGAAGGTGGATGTTTGGCCGTCCGCTGCCTGAGGGCCTCCGGTCACCGTCACGGTAAAAGACCCAGGCTCCAAACTCTCCCCGGGAAGCAGCCGGAAGGTTCCCACGTCCACAAAACTCGGCGAAACCACGAGGGTTTCATTATCCGTTGCGTTATCGCTCCCGTTCTCTTCCTGACTCCAGCCGGCACCGGGAAGCAACAAAAGCACCCACACCAGTACGATCCACACGGGCAAGCCTACGCCTTGCGCCCGAACCTTCATGGAAGACCCTCCTTGACTCGGCTCTTCACCTAGGGCACCGTCTGCGCCCTTTTTCCTATCGCCAACGGCCCCTCTGGGAAGGGCCGAACCTTTCCAGACACACAGTGGTAACTGTGTTATCGTCCTTCTGGTTCAGGTGCTTTAAGATTTTCTTCCACCACGCCGCCACGCGACCGAAGCAATTCCCTTAGGCCCTCAACTTTTCGAGAAAATTCCTGAGTCACCATTTCCGCTTCCTTGCGATCTCGAACCACCCGCGGGGTGATCAGAATAATTAGTTCTGTCTTGGAGCTTTCTTTTCCTTCACTGCCGAAAACATATTTCAAAAGAGGAAGGTTACGCAAGCCCGGAATGCCGGAGCGGCTCACCGAATTGCGGTTTCGCATCAAGCCGCCGATGACAATCGTCTGCCCGTTCTGTACCACCAGGGAGGTTTCCGCCACGCGGCTCACAATGGATGTGGTCTTGAGGTCCGGATCTTTTTCACCGCGCTCACTGACTTCCTGGGAAATATCCATTTTGACCAGGCCGCTGGAATTGATGTGGGGTGTGACTTTGAGAATGATGCCGGTTTTGCGGTACTGAATGGTGCGCGAGGTCGCCGTGGTTTCCTGGCTTGTCACCTCTCCGGTGACAATGGGAATTTCTTCCGCCACTTCGATGTAGGCCTCCTTGTTGTCCGAAGCCATGATATTGGGCGATGAGAGAATATTCAACGACGTGTCTTTTCCCAAGGCGTTGATGAGGCCTCGAAGAAAATCCGTGCTATCGAAGACAGCGGCGGCAAATCCCGTGCCCGTTTCCAAGGCCGTATTCACGGCCCGGGAACGGGCGTTATCCAGCACAAACTGTCCCGTATAATCCTTGTAGTGTCCTTGCAGAAACCATTCGATGCCGTATTCCACGGACCCCGAAAGGGACAGTTCCGCAATGATGACATTGATGAGCACCTGACGTGGAATCTGATCCAACTTTTCCAGGACCTTACGAATGATGTGGTAATCCTTTTCCCTGGCTTTGATGACGATACTGTTGGTGGCCTCGTCTGGAATGAAGGCCACCTCGCCTTCCAAGGCACCGCCGGCGGCGCCCACAGTCGATCTTTCGGGTATCGTGGGGCCCGAGGCCGAGGCGCCGGAAGCCGACGGTCTTGCCGTGGAAAGTCCGGCGCCGGTGGAGCCGGTGAGGGGCGAAGAGGTCCTGGAACGTGACCGGGACGATCGGGTGCCGGCCAACGATGGGCTCCCTTCAGCAGTTCTCGAAGTCCGTGACGTGCTTGTGGACAGACCGTAGACCCGAGACAACACGTCGGCCAATTCCACTGCCGACCCGTTTTCCACAGAATACACATAGATCCCCTCGCCGGCTTCCCCGGGCCGATCGATCACCGCAAGCCATCGGGCCGCCTGGTCAATGAGTGCGGGCCAGCGCGTGGCCAGAAACACGGCGTTGAGACTCCTGATGGCAAACAGCTGAAACCCTCCCGAATCCGCCCCGGGACGCACAAAAAGCCCTTCCTTACTCAAAATCTCCGTCAGTTCCTGGGCCACCTCAGACGCTTCTGCATAACGCAAAGGAAAGATTCTCCAGGACACCTCCTGAATGCGATCCATGTCCATGATGGCAAGGACTCCGGCCACCTTTTCGATATTGGTCAAAGTGTCCGTCACCACCAAAGCGTTGCTGGCCTTGTCCGGCACCACCACGGCATTGGGCGAAAGAAACGGTTTGATGTTGGCCGCGGCAGTTTCCGCACCGAGATATCGCAGTCGAATGAGGCGGGTCACATCCACAAAGCCGGCTTCCACCGCCCCATCATCGATGCCGGCCCCGCTCAAGCCTGGTCCCAGATCTTTGCGCACCACCTTGACCATGTCGCCCGGTCCGGGCACCAACGCCAGACCGCTGACTTGAAGAACATCGTTCAACAGCTTAAAGAAAGCAGGCTTGGTGTAGGAGCCCTTGGCCCGAAAGGTGACTTTGGCCTTGATGCTGGGATCCACGATGTAGTTGACCTCAAACAATTGATAGAGGGTGGCGTCCAGGACTTGGTAGAGATCCGCCGCATCAAAGGCCATATCGATGTCCACTGTCTTGTCGGCATCGGACATTTTGGCGGCTTCACGGCGGGCTTGTTGCGCCACGGCCGCAGGAATGGCCTCCGTGCTCAACCGGCCTTGATAGGAAAGCTCCCGCGGCGAAACCTTCGCCAAAGATTCCTCCTCGTTGGATGGAAGTACGACCGCCTCGGCTGTCTTATCCGATCCATCCTTCGCTCCCGAAACCGTCTGCGGCGTGGATGGCGTTATCAACGGCGGTTTCGATTCAGCAGAAGGCTCCGCAGGGGCCCGGCCCTGCAGCGACGTCGTTGCGCATCCCGTCATGCCCAGAGCCAGACATATGAGCCCGGCTCGCATCAGCACCCTCCAGGCGACACGCCACCCTTTCATCCTCACGTCTCCTTTAGTGGTTCAGTTTTGAGAGGCCTGATTCAGCACGGTCTTTAAGCTCGTGGTATCCACAAACAAGGTGCCCACACGTAACGTGACGAACAAAGGGAAATCCTTTGCGGGACGATAGACCACGCTCAGGGATTCCACGCGGATCAGTTTCTCGTCTTCTTCCAGAACCTTGAGCAGTTCCGCGAGAGCTGAAGGGTTGGCGCTCAATCGAAATTCCACCTGAGCCATGGGAATCTCCTCCCAGGCCGTCGGGTTGAGGACATTGTAGGCCTGCACCTGAAGGCCCGCCTTTTCAAAGGATTCCTGAAGGCGCTGCTGCATTTTGGACGCCGCATCGTCCAGGCTCTTGGCCTCCAGCAGCAACTGTTCCACGCGACCCAATTCTTCGGCCAATTGCCCCTGATGGGACAGATCTTCTCGAATCTTGGCGATCTGCCGACGCAGCTTGTCCTGTTTGGTTTTTTGCAGATTCACGGACGCTTCGGCCGATGAAGCGGCTTCCATCTTGGGGGCACACTGCACCATGTACCACACCACCCAAAGACCGGTGGCCAAAACCGCAATGGCCGTCCAGCGCCGCGTTCGACGACCCCAGACACCCATCATTTGACCTCCAGCACCACGGTGAACATTTCCTTGCCGTCGCGGCCGCGATTGACCGACCCTTGAAGCTTCACGTCCTTGAGCCAAGGGGAGGCTCGAAGGCCTTCGAGGGTTTTCAAAGAATCGGGGCTTCGAAAGGAAGCCGTGATTTTGCCCGCCGAATAGCTGAATCGGGAAATCCAGGTGCCTTCGGGAACCCTTTCGGCCACGTCGTTGAGCAGCTCATAGAACCGCGGTCGCCCTTTGATGAACACATCCGCTTCCTCGATGAGCTTCTTGAGCTGCTCCATTTCTTGAGCGTTTTTCTCCAAAGGCTTGAGTTCCGCTTCCAGTTTTTGCGTTTCCTCCATCAACCGTGCGGCGTGCCGTTCCAAAACCGTTGTGCGGCGCTCCACATGCGCCCCGACACCCCAAGCGGTCACGGCCAAAAACAAAAGAAACGGCACAACCACTTTAGCAGGGTGAAGTCCGGGAAGCTGCGGCGCTCGACCGTCCACACACAGCCCACGGTGGTGAAAAATGAGTGCCCACGCAGCGGCCGTGCCCAGATTGACCATCGGATGCGGCCAATCGGCGGAAAATTTGGGCGGCATGGCCGGCTCGAGCTGTGAAGCGTCGCTCCAGTCGTAAATCCTGTCGGGCGGCACGCCCCCTTGAGCCCGAAACCATGCATGGATTCCATCGCGATCCCAGACCCCTTCCAATGGATCCACAAGCTGTGAACACACCACGCCGTCGGCATCGACGGCAAGTAGTTCGCGCATCGCTTGGTCTCGACGCACCAGGCCCACGGGCCCAGAGGATGCCGAGCGCAGCCAGGCGGCAAGGCCAAAGGAAATGGGAAACAAGCCTTGCAGCGACTCCCTGTACCCGGTGTCGGCCAACACCGCCAGTACAGGGTCCACGACTTTCTTTTCCACGTAGACCAAGGTTGCCGCAATGGCCTTGTTCCGGCGCCGAACAAGATCCACGCTCCAGTAGATGTCGTCCACGGAAAGATGGACATGAATGGGCAGAGCGTTTCGCACCACGTCCAGAGCATCTTCCATGGGCACCGGCGGAACCTCCACCTCGCGAACGAAAAAGAGGCTGCGCGGCAGAGCGATGGCGACGCGCCGATGCGGCGTCAAGGGCAGCTCGCGCAGAAAGGCTTCCAGTCCCTTGGCACCACCGGAAAGAAGGGCTCCATGGGCGGGCACGCCGTCAGCGAGCGAATGCAGCCGCACGCGCCCCGCTTTTTTCACCGCATGGACATAATCCAGCCTGTCTTCGTCCACATAAATTCCAAGTATGCCCTTGGCCCCGAACACCCCTCGCCTCGTTTTCCTTTCTCGGTCGCCCTTGCACGCCGTCTTCAGCCCGGCCCTTTATGGGAAAACTGGTGTGGATCGCACAAATCCCTGGCATCGATCCGCCACGCTCCATCCGTCTCTGTCGGCTTTTCCCACAATCACCGCCACCTCGTACGTCGTGGCATTCAACGGCAAAAGCACCGTCAAACGGTCCGCTTTGGATCCCGTAACGGTCAGAAGCTCCACCAGAGAACGCCTCTCGGGCTCAAGCATCTCCCTCTGCCCTTGCACGTCTCGCTGTTCCCAAGCCCTCTCGGCCTTTTCCAGAAAATCCCCCCAAAACAACTCCGGTCCAACCCCTCGAACCTTCTGGATTTCACATAGACTTGAAAACGGGCGATTCGTCGGCGGCTTTAAACCTCTTTGAAGGTACCATGGCGCCTCCGCTCCCTGAAGCCGCACCATGTCATCGGCATCCTGCCAATCCAGCAGAGCGTCGGTCAGCTCGTCCGCTTCCCGAACATCCGCAAGAGGCAAGAATTCGACGAACGCCCGTCGCATCTCGGCATCGTTGGCGTCCGTGGGCCGTATCTTGGATGACTCCTTCTCGTAAAGAACCCACACTTCCTGGCCGCCCACAATCCACCGATACCATAAACCGGGCCTCATGATATGGTGGTTTTTCCCTGTCACCGCGACGTAACGCATCACCGAGCGCAGCGCTTCCCCTCTTTGCAGCTGTTCCCATGCCGAAAGCGCTTCCGAGGCTCGAAGCCGGGAGGCCACCGCGGTCTGCAGGCCCAGAAAAGAAAGTAAGGCCAAGGCCCACAGAACAAAGACCAGCACCGCCCCCGATTCTCCCCACCCGGGTTGCCTTTTCAAACAAACCCCTGGGACTGTGTGCATGGATGTCTTTTCCATGAAAGCTCCAACGTGTCGCCTGGTTTCTTCAGGGTCCACAGGCACGCGCTCCCGCACGACAACCTTCTTCGAGCACACTTTCCCCCGGCCCTCTAGGGAACTTCTGTGGAAAAAACCCACGAGCTCACTTTTTTCGAAGATCCCGTGCCGACGCCGAAAATCAGACGAACCCTTCGAGGAAGTTTCAGGTTTTCTTCGCACGTCCACCGATCCTTCCATCCAATCGCCTCTCGTGTGGAATCCGAAGGATCCGTCTCCGCATAGGCCAGTTCAAAGGCGGTGACGTTGCCGTAGCGGCTCAGAGGTGGTCCCGCGTCGTGCGCGCCGTGAACCAGCTCTTCGGCCAAACGGACCCAATCCGTCACTTCGCCCTCTTTTTCGACAAGATCCACATCGTAAACCTCAAGGACATGACGGGAAGCATCGTAGAGGTAGCCGATGAGGCGAAGCCCTTGTCGGTCCGACCCCGGAGGACCATAGGTGCTGTAGAAAGCTAGTCCGTGCGCCGTGCCACACAAGGGAAACACGTAACCCGGCCGGCCCCTCCACACCGTGGCTTCCGTGGCGGCCCATTCCAGATATCTCTCCAGGGAAACCGGCACGGCGTAGGCCAAGATGTCCGCATGGTTTTCAGGTCCCAATTTGCGCCAGGACAGAAGCCCAAAGCGCATGGCCGAACTCAGCAGGGTGATGACCATGGCCGTCAAGACCATGGCCACCAAAACCTCCACCAAAGTGAACCCGAAGGGCGTGAAATCAGCCCCATGGGTGTCCTGTCCACAGCGCCCACCGGGGCTTTGTGGCTCGTCGGCGCGAGGTTGAAACACCGGCCTGGCACGCACGTTTATCCTTTCCTCTCGTACCAGCTCACCACACACCGCGAAGCGCGTGACCTTTGCGATTCCCCATAGACGCACAAGGTCAATTCCACCATGTTGGGATCCTCGTACGCTTCCGTGTCCCGTTCCAAAGGAACCACCAAAGGGTGAGCTTCCAGCCTGTAAAACCACCCCGGCTCATCGCTCACCGGCCCCTGCAGAACGCCGCGGCGCACCGCCTCGGCCATAAGCGCGGAATCTGTGAGAATCGTTCGGGCCACCCTGGACGCCTCCAACACTTCCTGGGCTTGCGTCCGAAGCCGAGCCGACTGCGAGAACCCGTAAAACAGCACGGCCACCGTGATACCCATAATCGTCAAGGCAACCAGCACCTCAAGAAGACTAAACCCTTGAACGCGTGCCCCAAGGGCACCGCCTTCCAAGAATCGGGGTTTCGGTTTCACGGCCGACGGTCGCCTACGTTTCATGGATGCGTCTTGAAATTCCAAAGCGTTCCTTTGACCCTCACATTCCTTCCGCCGCCATGGCCAAGCCCGTCAGTGAATCCACGCGAAGGCGACCCAAGACCGTCCCACGACGGGCCACAACCAGTTCCGCTCCACTGGACGCCCCATCGGGATAAAACAGCACGTAAAAGACGTCGTCGGCGTAAAGGACGCCTCGAGCTTGAATCTCCAGGTCCTCGGGAATCCCGAGGGCTTTATCCCGGGATTCGGCGATCCAGCATTGGCGATCGTTTTCGGAAAACACCACGGCCGTGACTTGACCATTGGAGACGGCCTGGGTTCTGGCTTTACTCAGAACACCGCCCAGGTCCAGAACAAAACGGCGGTCCTGTTTGCGGCCGAGACCGGTTCCCACGGTGGTGAAGACCAAGGTGAGCGACACGGCCACGATGGCCAGGACCACCAGCAGTTCCACCAGAGTCAAACCGGTATCTTTAAAATGAGATTTCATGGATGCCAAAAATGGCCAAAAGCATGGAAATGACCATGCCGCCGATAAGAATTCCCATGAAGACGATGACCACGGGCTCCAAAAGGGCCAGAGCCGCCTTGGTCTTGTTCTGAATCTCTTTTTCCAGGCTGTCGGCCACACTGCCCAGGACCCGTCCCAGGTCCCCGGTTTCCTCGCCGATGGACGTCATGTGCACGACCTTGGGTGGAAAAATCGGCGACGCCCGCATGAGGGTGCTCATGGCCACGCCCTGCTGCACTTTCTCGTGGATTTCCTGAAGGGCTTCCTTGAGGAGCACGTTGCGGGCCACGGCCTGGGCAATACTCAAGGATTTGAGGAGCGGCACACCGCTTTCCAGGAGGGTGCCGAGTGTGCGCGTCATGCGGGCCAGTTCCACTTCCAGGACGAGTCGCCCCAGGAAAGGCAATTTGAGAAGCACGGCATGCAGGCGTCGTCGGTTTTCATGCTTTTTCGCATAGGCAGTGATCCCCAAGGCAAGGCACACGGGCACAAGAGCCAGGAGCCACCAAAAGGTGCGAAAAACCCCGCTCAAGGCGATCAAGGCCCGCGTCGCGGCCGGAATGTTCGGGCCCAGATCTTCCAAAATCGCGGCGAATTTGGGAATCACAAATCCGAGAATGGCCGAGACGGAGGCGATTCCCACCAAAAGAAGCACCACGGGATAGATGGAAGAAGAGATGATAAATCTTTTGATCTCTTCGGTGCGTGCTAAAAAGCCGGCCAGTTTTTCCAGCGCCTCATCCAGAACACCCCCCGCTTCCCCCACGCGAATCATGCTCACCGTCAGTTCACCAAATTCGGGGGCTTTCTGGGCCACGGCTTGGGAGAAACTCTGGCCGCCGCGAATCCCTTCACGAAGCGTGAGCGCAAGCTGACGCACACGTTCCGCCGTGGTGGCATCGGCAAGGATTTGAAGGCACCGGTCAATGGGCACTCCGGAACGCACCAGATGGGCCAGTTCCGAAATGAATTCCAGCCTTTGCCGAGCGCTGAGGCGGTTTTTTCGAAGAAAGGAAAGACCGTCCCATCCCAGGGGCCTCTCGGACCAGCGCAGAACATGCACCCCCTTGGCACTGAGGCTCACCAGAAGGCTTTCCCGGTCCGAAGCTTCTTCGGTACCCCTGACTTTGCGCCCGCGCGCATCCACGCCTTCGAAAAAAAATTTTTGCATCACCGTGTGACTCGAATGACCTCTTCAAAGGTGGTCATGCCGGAGACCACCTTCTCCAGCCCGTCCTGCCTCAAGGTTCCCATCCCTAAGCCCACGGCCTTGGCCACGATGGCGTGGCGATCGGACCCTTTGAGAATCTCCCGCTGAATGGGTTCATCCAACGGCAGAAACTCAAAAAGGCCGATGCGCCCTCGGTAACCGGTACCGCCGCAATGCTCGCAGCCTTGCCCCTTGCGATAGGACGCCGGCACAGCCTCCAAGGGCACGCCAAACTCGTGGGCCAATATTCGCCGCTCCTCCTCGCCCACGGTGACCTCACGGACACACTTCGAACACACGCGTCGAACAAGCCTTTGGGCCAAAACGGCCACCACCGCAGATGTGATCATAAAGGGTTCCACGCCCATGTCTTCCAATCGCGTGATGGCGCCGGCCGCGTCATTGGTGTGCAGCGTGGAAAAAACCATGTGGCCGGTCAGGGCTGCCTGAATGGCGATCTCCGCCGTTTCCAAATCGCGGATTTCTCCCACAAGCATCACATCGGGGTCCTGGCGCAGAAAAGAGCGCAAACAATGGGCGAAGGTTAGGCCGATCTTGGGCTGCACCTGCACCTGATTGACGCCGTCCAGTTGGTATTCCACGGGGTCTTCCACGGTGACGATCTTGCGGTCCGGCGTGTTGATTTCGTTGATGGCGGCGTAAAGCGTGGTGGTTTTTCCGGATCCGGTGGGGCCCGTGACCAGCACAATGCCGTAGGGCAACGCGATGATCTGCTTGAATCGGTTCAGAAGATCTTTGGGAAAGCCCAGAGCATCCAGGTCCAGCAGAATGTCTTCCTTTTGAAGCAGGCGCAGCACCAGGCTTTCCCCAAACACCGTGGGCAGGCTGGAAACGCGGATGTCGATTTCTTTTTTGGTGAGTTTAAACTTGATACGGCCGTCCTGAGGCAGGCGCATTTCGGCGATGTTCATGCGCGCCATGAGTTTGATTCTCGAGGCGATGGCCGCCTGAAACTTCTTGGGAAGATCGTCCTGGTCATGAAGCACACCGTCGATGCGATAACGGACCTTGACCAGTTTTTTGAGCGGTTCGATGTGAATGTCCGAGGCGCCCACATCCACGGCGCGGGTGATGATATGGTTCACGAGGCGGACAATGGGGGCTTCGGAGGCCATGTCCCGAAGGTGTTCCGGGTTGTCCCAAAGGTGCGCATCCAGATCGGGGTTTTCTTCGGCTTGCGCTTCGGATTCCTGCAAGGCCGTGTCCGCCTCATACCACTGATAGGTGAACTGGGCGATCACTTCCGCCGTGGTTCGATAGACTTTCAAAGGTTTTCCGTAAGCCCGGCGCACCACTTCTTGCGTGGCCAAATCCATGGGATTTGCCATGACGACGGTGACGGCCTCATCGGTCTCCATCACCGGCAAGACCTTGAAGCGCTTGAGATAAGCCACGGGCAGGGGATTGTACCGAGGTGGATGGTCCGGAAAATCGCCTTCGTCCATGAACGGAAACTCCGGCAGACCTTCCAGGGGCGCTGGGCCGTTGCCGCCCGGCAAAGACCCTACACTTTCCGCCGATCTTCGGCGCATTCTGTGCCACACCGATCGCACCCCATCCATCATCTTTGCTCTCGACTCCGGCACGGGAGCAAAATCTCCATGTTCACGGCGACTTTTGCAAAATAGCACACGTGGGACAATAAAGGTCAAGCCTAGTCGTTTCCGGCGCCTTTGAAAGGCGCCAGAACAAAATCATCGGTGAAAAGCTCGGCCTTCGTGGTGCACGGATTTGATCAATGCGGCTTGGAAAGTTTGCCCGCAAAGCGGCGGCTCCTGGTGGATCCTCCCAGATCCATCATCGTAAAAAAACAACCCATATGTCCTGGTCAATTCAGTTAGCGAGAATTCGATCATAAAAAACAACAAATAACCAAACGAACTGAACAACTCTGGCACAGGGTGTTCTCCCTACTGAGTCCAAAGAAGAGGACAATGTTGCCGGATTCACCGCGCTGGGGGACTCCCCGCCCATCTCGACGTGGAGCAGACGGGAAGGGTGCGCGATGCGAATAGGCGGCTCTTGAAGATTCGGGAAGGGAAACGACAAGGTTGGGGTGACCGGCACATCGTCCTGGCACCGAATTTGCCCGATCTGACCGAGGATGATGGATTTGGGAAGGAGAGAAAACCTTGTCTGCAACTATCCCCTGTGGTAATGGCCCCTGGGTCAAAGATAGGGCCGGTTTTCGCGCCAAAGCAGGAGGCATGGGCGCCGAACATCGAAGGCGGGAAAAGTCACCCATGCTCGAGATGAATTGAGACGTGAGGATGGACGAGATGAGAATTTTAGTCGACGTTCTTCCCCTTGTCGGGTTGGACACGGGCATAGCGAGATATCTGAGAAATCTCTACGGGACCATAGAGGCATTACCTGACCCGCCGTCCATGGACATTGTTTATTTTGACGGCAGAAAAACCCATCTGTCCATCCCTCGGGCAGCTCAGCCGGCCAGGTGGTCAAAAGCTGTCACGGCCCTGTGGCGGCTTCCCGCTCCCGTCACCTTCACCCTTCGGTGCGCGCGTTGGATCGCTTACGAACAGCAACTCCAACGAATAACCAAGCCTGGCTCCTACGACCTGTATCACGCAACCTCCTTCGTTCCGGCGGCGGTTACAGACATCCCGCAGGTTTTCAGCCTCTACGACTTGTCTTTGATATGCTACCCTCAGACTCACCCAACAGAAAGGGTGTGGTTCTTTCGGTACTGGAGCCGTCGTCGACTGGACTATGCCACCCACATCCTGACAATCTCTCAGTACATGCGCGAAGAAATTTGCCGGCTCCTGGGGTGGCCTGAGGAAAAGGTCACCGCGGTTCCCTTGGCTCCTGCCCGGCATTTTTCACCCAGGCCGCTCGAGGCGGTGGCCTTGGTTCGAAAACGCCTGGGCCTTCCAAAGGAATATCTGCTTTTTGTGGGTTCCCTTGAACCGCGCAAGAATATCGGCCTCGCCGTGCAGGCCCTTACGCGATGCCGACACGATATTCCCCTTGTGTTGGTGGGATGGACGGCATGGGGGGATAAGAGATGGCTTGCGGAGGCTCAACTGCATCGACGGCGACCTCGTCTCATCGCCCTTGGCTATACGGACGATGAAACTCTGGCGTGCCTCTACAGCGGCGCCACCGCCCTGGTGTATCCAAGCCTCTACGAGGGATTCGGTCTTCCGATTCTGGAGGCCATGGCCTGCGGTTGTCCCGTGATCTGCTCCAACACCTCCAGCATGCCCGAAGTGGCCGGCGAGGCGGCACACCTCATTGATCCGCTCGATCCACAAGACTTGGCCTCGGCCATCGACCAGGTGCTGGACGCGTCGGACTATCGTCAACACCTCATTCGAGCGGGCCTCAAGCGGGCCGCCGGCTTTAGTTGGGAACGCACAGCCCGCCAGACCCGATCCGTCTTCCAGGCGATTCTTTCAGAGGCGCGATCGTAACGAAGGATGGATGTTTGATGGAACCTTATCAGGCGCCGATGGACAAAAACTCCATCTCCGACAAGGCCTTAAAGCCCGCCGCAGGAGGCATCATATCCCTAGGGATGCTCAAGGATGTGTGGGCCTTTAGGGGTTTCGTGATTTCCAGCGTCAAGCGGGAATTTCACTCTCGATTTGTGAACGCGCGCCTGGGCATTTTATGGCTCGTGCTTCAGCCGCTTGCCATGATCTTGATTTATACGCTGATCTTTTCAGAACTTATGAAGCCGTCCCTTCCCGGCAAAGCTTCTAAGTTTGCTTACAGTATCTATCTGTGTTCGGGCCTTCTGACGTGGAGCCTCTTTTCTAACCTTCTCAACCGCTCCATTGGCATCTTTGTCCACAACGCGCATCTTCTGAAGAAAATCCATTTTCCAAAGTTATGTCTTCCTCTCGTGGCGATCTTTTCAAGCCTTGTGGATTTTGCCATTATTATGGCTATATTTGTAGGCTTTTTACTCCTTACCGGAGAGTTCCCAGGAGTGGTCATCATAGGTTGTGTTCCGCCCCTCGCCGTTTTAATCGCTTTAACCGTTGGGCTCGGAGTGTTTCTCGGCGTCATCAACGTTTTCTACCGAGACGTGGAACAGACCATGGGGATCGTTCTTCAGTTTTGGTTCTGGCTGACACCGATTGTTTACTTTGACATGAGTCTTCCCCAGATTGCAAAGTCTTTCCTTGCGGTGAATCCCATCTGGCCTGTCATTAATGCGATGCATCGAATTTTTGTTGAAGGCGCTTACCCTATCTGGAGGACGCTGATTTACCCTTGTGTGCTGTCTCTCATTGTGGTTTTCCTTGGAATGTTTTCTTTCTGGAGGCTTCACGGCGAAATTGTGGATGAACTGTGATGGGTTACATCAGGGTCAGGAATTTGGGCAAGGCTTACAAGCGTTACAGGTCGAAACATGGCAGATTGCTGGAATGGCTCGGGCTCGGCGTGCATCACGACCTGAGATGGGTGCTTCGCCACGTAAGTTTTGACGTCGAACCCGGCGAGTCTGTCGGCATTATCGGTTTAAACGGCGCAGGAAAGTCCACCTTGCTCAAGATCATCGCAGGGGTCGTCAAACCCACCACAGGTTTTGTGGACCTGGGGGGGCGCGTGTCTGCCCTTCTCGAGCTCGGCACGGGTTTTCATCCAGATTTTACGGGTCGCGAAAATGTCTACACGTCCGGTCAGCTTCGGGGGCTCAGTAAGAAGGAACTTGACGCCAAGATCGAAGAAATCGAACACTTTGCCGACATCGGCGATTACTTTGATCAGCCGGTACGGGTTTATTCCAGCGGCATGCAGGTGCGCCTGGCCTTCTCTGTCGCCACGGCCATGAGACCGCATATTCTGATCGTCGATGAGGCCCTCAGTGTGGGGGATGCCGCTTTTCAGCATAAAAGTTTTAATCGCATTCGACAGTTTCGAGATGCTGGAACAACCCTTCTTTTTGTGTCTCACGACCCCGGGGCCGTTAAAACCCTTTGTAACCGTGCGTTACTTATAGATAACGGTCTTATCATAAAAGATGATACACCAGAAGCCACACTCGACTACTATAATGCCATTATTGTCAAGCACGAAGAACATCAAAAAATCATGCAGACCGAGACACAAAGAGGTAGAAAATCAACTCGCTCCGGCAACACGCATGTCTCCATCTCGTCCGTGGAAATGCTTCAGGATGGGTTGCCCACAAGAGCTGTACAAAGTGGTGAGGCTGTAACCATCCGCATCCAATGTGTGTCTCGTGTATTGGTTGATGATCTTACTGTGGGCATTTTGATAAGGGATCGTCTTGGAAACGATATTTTTGGCACAAATACCTGGCACCATGGCATAGAAATGAAAGGACTTGAACCTGGCAGAATGGTATGTGTTGATTTTTATTTCCCTCGACTTCAGCTTGGAACAGGCAGTTATAGCCTGACCGTCGCGCTTCATAAAAAGGACAGTCACGTTGCCGGCAACTACGATTGGTGGGACAGGGCGCTGGTGTTTCAGGTCGTCCCTGACAACGGTCCCTATTCCATTGGAAGCTGCAATCTTCAGGTCGTGCCTAACTGGTGCATATTAAATTGATGTGAACCCTTTATAATATGGTCATGGTTTAAATCATCGAGTCGTATATGGGCCTGGATAAAGACTTTGACAGAGCATTTGAAAAACGTCACCGCGGATATCAAGAAGTCACTAAAGAACATCAAAGACAATTTGGAATCAAGAGGCACCGCCTTAGAATACACCGTGCATGCCCTCTATCACACCCGGTCTTGGATAATAACCATTGCTAGAGACGCGACCTTGGTGGACTAATCATGTTAAAACAATTCTGTCTTCATTGCGTTCATAACATATGGCACATCACAACTTACCCATTTAAATGGATTCTTAGTGGAGCAATAAAGTTCGTTTTGAATCGTCCGGGATTACGACAATTCCTTCATCGGCAGCTCGTTCGGTTTCCATGGATTTACTGGAAACTTTACAATTTTGCCGTCAACAGAAAAATTTTTTTGGATGGAGCGGCTCAGACAAACATGGATTCGGGGTCGGACATGCCAACATACAATGACTCGGATTCTGTGCACAATCTCAGTCCCAGAGCTAGGCAGATTTATGAAAAGCTGAAAGTAGCTGTTGAGCATAATAAAAGCTCATCCTGCTAGTGGTTTTTGGAAACGAGGCGACACACACGAGCCGGTTTGACTTCATGAAGAATATCAACACAGAGGGTGAACATTACGGATGCGCATCGTGATAGACATGCAGGGCTCACAGACAGAGAGCCGATTCCGCGGCATCGGACGCTATACCCTATCCTTTGCCCAGGCCGTGGTGCGCAACCGCGGTGAACATGAGGTGGTTCTGGCCTTGAGCGGCCTCTTTCCCGACACCATCGAGCCCCTGCGCGCCGCCTTCGACGGCCTGCTGCCGCAAGAGAACATCCGCGTCTGGGAGGCGCCCGGCCCGGTGCGCGAGTGCGAGCCGGACAACCACACCCGCCGCGAAGTGGCCGAAAAAATCCGCGAGGCCTTTCTGGCCGCGCTGCAGCCGGATGTCATTCACGTGTCCAGCCTCTTCGAGGGCTTTGTGGATGACGGTGTCACCAGCATCAAGACCTTCGACCACCACACGCCGGTCAGCGTGACGCTGTATGATCTTATTCCCTTGACAAACGGTAAACATTATCTCGACCCCAAGCCGGCGTACCGTGCCTATTACCTGCGCAAGATCGATCACCTCAAACGGGCCGACCGACTTTTCGGCATTTCGGCATACGCCGGTCAGGAGGCCGTGGCGCACTTGGGCTTCGATTCGGCGCATGTGGTCCATATCGGTACGGCCAGCGCCGGGAACTTCAAACCCGTGACCGTTCAACCCCATGAGGAAAGGGCGCTGCGGGAAAGGCTTGGGCTTCACCGACCCTTCGCATTCTATTTCAGCGCCTCGGATGAGCGGAAAAACCACCCGCGCCTCATCAAGGCCTGGGCACAGCTTCCCGAATCGTTACGTCAGGGCCACCAGTTGGCCTTGGCCGGGGTACTCACGGGACACCAGACGGTGTTCGAACAGCATGTGCGGAAAGCCGGCTTAAAGCCGGGAAAGGATGTGGTTATTCTTCCTTGGCTGCCCGATGAAGAAATCAATCTATTGCTGAATCTCTGCAAAGTTTTTGTCTTTCCCTCTTGGCACGAAGGCTTTGGTTTGCCGGTCCTGGAAGCGATGGAATGCGGCAAGGCGGTCATCGCCAGCAACACCTCCAGCCTGCCGGAAGTGGTGGGGCGGCAGGATGCGCTCTTTGACCCTTTCGACGTGCATGCCATCGCCCAAAAGATCCGGCAGGTGCTCACCGACGACGCCTTTCGCCATGACCTCGAACGCCACGCCCTGGAGCAGGCCAACAAATTCAACTGGGAGCAATGCGCCCAAAGAGCTTGGCTGGCATGGGAAAACTTCCATGACTCGGGTAAACAAGACATTCGACGACTTAGACAGTCGTGGGCAGCCACATACCACAATTTCATCACGAATCAGCAGAGGCTGATTGATGAAATTGCAATGTTACTCACATCGGGGCGCCATCCGTCCGAAGAGGAATTATGCCGGTTAGCGGAATGTATGGCACGATGCGAACAACAAATAGAAAGCTATTTACGGTCAAAGCCGCTACCGAAACAAACCGTATGGCGCATTGAAGGCCCTTTCGATAGCAGCTATAGCTTGGCACTGGTGAATCGGGAAACGGCACGCGCCCTTGAAAGCCTGGGCCATACCGTTGTATTGCATTCAACCGAAGGACCCGGAGATTTTCCTGCCAATGAGCAGTTCTTGTCACAAAACCCTGACCTAGCCGAGATGTACGCTCGTTCTACATCGCTGCCACAGGACACGGCGGATGTAACGAGTCGCAACCTGTATCCTCCACGCGTCGCCGACATGAAATGTCGCTTGAATCTGCTTCATTCTTATGGTTGGGAGGAGTCAGGGTTTCCGCAAGAATGGGTCCAGTTGTTCAATCAAAGTTTGCAGGGTATGACCGTAATGTCCGAGCATGTTAAAAAGGTCATGGTTGACAATGGTGTCACGGTGCCGGTTGTGGTCACCGGAATCGGCGTGGATCATTGGGAACGCATCGAGCCAGATAAGAGACTTGTTGTTCAAGCCAAAAAGTTTCGCTTCTTGCACGTATCGTCCTGTTTTCCTCGAAAAGGTGTTGATTCCCTTCTTCAAGCGTATGGACGCGCATTCACCATTCATGATGACGTTACCCTGATCATTAAAACATTCCCGAACCCCCACAACAAAATCCATCGCTGGCTGAAGGAGGCCCGCGATGAAAGACCTGATTTCCCGGATGTTCTTATCCTTGAAGGAGACTACACAGAAGCCCAACTTAAGGCACTTTATGAGCAGTGTCATGCACTCGTGATGCCCAGCCGTGCGGAGGGTTTTGGACTACCCATGGCCGAGGCCATGATTTCCGGCCTGCCGGTAATCACAACAGGGTGGGGTGGTCAACTAGAGTTCTGCAACAAGGAGACCGCATGGCTCGTTGATTATCGGTTTGAATGGGCCAAAAGCCATTTTCATTTGTTTAGCTCGGTTTGGGCTAATCCGGACATCGAACATTTGGCCGGTGTTATGCGCGAGATATATGAAATGCCGGAGGCCCAACGGAAAGCCCGAAGTGTTTCGGGTCGTCGATTACTTCTAGAGAAATTCCGTTGGGTGGATGTGGCCAAACGCTTGGTGGAGTCTGCACGCTCATGGGCATGTGTGAAAGACACACCCACGCCGCGAATAGGTTGGGTGACGACGTGGAACACCCGTTGCGGCATTGCCGCATATTCCGAGCATCTCATTAGGAACATGCCAAGCCGTGTGACCGTATTGGCGGCCCATTCTGACGTGTCAACCGCGCATGACCAAGACAATGTTCATCGATGCTGGTCCGTCGGTGAGTCTGATCCCTTGGATAATCTTCGTGTCGCTGTTGATCAGTTAGATATTGACACACTTGTCATACAATTCAACTACGGTTTTTTTAGGCTTGACACCCTATCCGAGTTTTTGATTGACCAAATTGAGCTTGGCCGAGTTGTTGTTGTCGAGCTACATTCAACCACAGACCCGGTGCATGAACCGCATAAAAAAATCGAGTTGATGGTCCCAGCACTTTCCCGTTGCCATCGTTTACTGGTACATAGCGTGAACGACATGAACCGCCTGAAATCTCTCGGCTTGGTCGATAACGTCGCATTGTTTCCTCACGGTGTTATTGACTATGTGCCACCGGCCAAGGAAAAGCTTGCCAATGAGGAAAAACTTATTTTGGCATCCTATGGCTTTTTCTTGCCTCATAAAGGGCTTCATGAATTGATCGAATCTGTTGCTATCCTTCGTGATCAAGGCCTGCCTGTAGAACTCCGTATGATTAATGCCGAATACCCGGTCCCGGAATCGAAACGATGTATCGAACAAGCTAAGGAGCTCATCAGCACGAAGAACTTGGATGGCATCGTATCCATCTGCACACAATATCTTGAAGATTCGTCGAGCCTTTCCAGGCTTAGTGAAGCGGATTTGATCGTATTTCCTTATCAAAACACCGGAGAGTCAGCAAGTGGAGCCGTCCGACATGGATTGGCCAGCGGGAGACCTGTTGCCGTCACGCCTTTGAGTATTTTTGACGATGTGAAGGAGGTAACCTTTCGCCTCCCGGGCTTCACGCCGCAAGAGATCGCTGAGGGTATCCAATTATTTTGGCATTACCTGCTTAATGAAGATTCATTTGCACTCGATATTCTTAAATCCGCAGAGAGATGGAGGTCAATGCATAGATATTCAGTTCTAAGTCCTCGGTTTTACAATATGCTCGTTGCATTGTATCAGACGGCTTTTACGCGCGCCGGTGCAGCTCGTGGGGTTTGCCACTGCGCCGGCGGTCCTAAGCTTCAGCAATGATGTCGTTGCTCTTGATGCGGACCGGACAAGCCAAGAGCATCGCGGACCCAATGTTGCAAATTTAGGTCTTGGTTCCCAAGGGCCGTAACAGGCGGCAATTGCGCTTGACTTGCCCAGAACCGCTTCATAGCATGCCCCGGTGTCAAATTTAGCTGGATCAATTCGATTGTCCCCGTGAGGAGGATTCCATGGCCCAACGAAAGGCCCTCATTACAGGAATTACAGGCCAAGATGCAGCTTACCTCGCCAAATACCTTTTGGATCATGGCTACCACGT